>QMQV01000044.1 GCA_003649085.1 Thermoproteota archaeon | reverse complement strand
GACTTTCCTAACTCCTTCTACTGACTGCGCCTTTAGCTTGATTTTGCTAGCTAAGTAGAACGCTATCGGGCAAAATGGACTTGAAGGAGTGAACTCTACTTCTACGAATCCTTCGTCAAGCTCTTCTACCTTGGTTATAAGGTTCATTTCAAGGAGATTAAGCCCAGTCTCTGGATCATAAACTTCCCTTAAAGCATCTCTAACTTTACTTTCTAAGTCTTTGTTCAAAATAGACCCCCGTCTCAAACGCATCTTAAGTTAAACAACCTTAATATACTTTAAACACTTAGAGGTTTCCTTCACGGACTTTTTTTTTTACGGTACATCCTATAGCTTAAACACATGGTTTTCGGATGGCTAGCTTTTGTCTCATCTAATCTGAAAACGGCAGATTTCTTTGGTCTTTCTTTAACTAAGCTCGGGTTAGAATAGGCTTCTTCTACTATCTCCTTTAAAGCTTCAAAATATCTATCGATGTTTTCTCTGCTCTCAGTATCAGTAAACTCGATCATTAAAGCTTCTTTTACTATTAAGGGGAAATATATGGTTGGTGGATGTAGCCCCTTATCTATTAATGCCTTAGCTACATCCATTGCCGTAACGCCTGTCTCTCTTGAAAGTTTTTCTGCGCTTAATACGACTTCGTGCTTCCTAGGCTTTTCTCCATAGGGAATCGACATTCCTTTAAGCTCTTTAGCTTTTTTCATGAAGTAATTAGTGTTTAAAACCGATATCTCACACGATTCAATAAGCCCTCTAAGTCCCATGCTCAGTATATAAGCATAAGCTTTTACCATTACTGAGAAGTTACCGTAAAATCCTTTCACTTTTCCTATCGAATAAGGTTTATCATAGTTAAGCCAGTATTTTCTCCCATCAAACTCGATGGTCGGTACTGGAAGATAGTCTTCAAGTTCCCTTGTCACGCCTATTGGTCCAGAACCAGGTCCTCCTCCGCCATGAGGGGTAGAGAAAGTTTTATGAAGGTTAAGGTGAACAATATCAAAACCCATATCCCCTGGTCTAACTTTGCCTAAAATACCTTGAAGGTTTGCACCATCATAATATAAGAGTCCACCAACCTCATGTACCATCTTAGCTATTTCTAAGACATCTTTCTCGAAGATGCCGAGGGTATTAGGATTTGTCAACATGAGCCCCGCCGTGTGCTTTGATAAGACTGCTTTCAGAGCCTCTAAGTCAACGCATCCTTCTTCATTTGAAGGTATTTCGATAACTCTAAATCCACACATAGCTGCGCTGGCCGGGTTTGTGCCATGAGCTGAATCTGGTATTAAGATTTCATCTCTCTGATTTTCTCCTAAACGCTTAAAGTGAGCTTTCATGATCAAGCAGCCGACAAGTTCTCCATGTGCCCCAGCAGCTGGTTGTAATGTAACTTTGTGCATTCCAGTTAGAGAGGCTAATAGCTGTTCAAGCTTATACATTAGTTCAAGAGCTCCTTGAACCTGTTCTTCAGGTTGATACGGGTGAATCCACAAGACTTCATCTAAGTTAGCTAACTCTTCGTTTACCTTAGGGTTATATTTCATGGTACACGAACCTAAGGGGTACGGCCCTAAGTCTACTCCATAGTTCATTTGTGTCAGCTTAGTAAAGTGTCGTATAACTTCAACTTCAGATAAGTCAGGTATGCTTAATTCATGCCTTAACATATTCTTGGGAACAAGCTCTTCTAAGCTTCCAACTTCACGAATGACATCATCACAAGGAAGTGGTACACTAAACGTTTTCCTTGGCGCTTTTGTAATCTCAAAGATTAAAGGTTCATCCCACTTTGCTTGAGCATAATCTCTCATTCAACAACCTCCTTAATAGCATTTATTAAGGCGTTTAAGTCTTCAAGGCTATGGACTTCAGTTACTGAAAAGAGCGCGCTTTCGCCGAGTTCAGGATAGTACCTTTTAAGTGGTATTCCTCCTTGTACTCCTCTATGCTGTAGAGCTTTAAGCACTTCATCAGCTGATCTTTCAAATTTAATCGCAAAGTCCTTGAAGTGAAATGCCTTAAAGATGGGCACCTTAACTCCGCCTATTTTTTGTAGTTTCTTAATGACGTAGTAAGTGTTGTAGACTATGCTTTCGCAAAGCTTTCTCAATCCTGTTCTACCCAATAATGAAAGGTAAACAGCCAACGCCACCGCACACAGTGTTTCATTAGTACAAATGTTTGAAGTCGCCTTTTCACGCCTTATATGCTGCTCTCTCGTGGTCAGTGCTAACACAAACCCTCTCTTACTCCCATCTTTAGTAGTCGTCAAGCCCACAATTCTCCCAGGCATTTGTCTAATTAAAGTTAAGTCGTCTCTACAAGCGAAAATTCCCAAAAGTGGTCCTCCGAAACTAGGCGGTAAGCCAAGAGGCTGTCCTTCTCCAATTACTACATCAGCGCCATATGACCCCGGGGGTCTAATTAAACCAAGTGAAATAGGTTCAACCCCTACAATTAGCAAAGCCCCTTTCTTATGCACTAAATCGGAGATTTCATCCACATGTTCTTCAATGACCCCTAAGAAGTTAGGATTTTCTAAGTAAACTGCTGCAGCTTCTTCTCCAACTTTGCTCTCTAAGTCTTCTAGGGAGATTTGGCCAGTCTCCATGTTAAATGAAACTTCTTCGATAACAGCTTCGTGCGGACTAACATAGGTTTTAAGAACTAGCTTTCTTTCCCATCCTGCTAACCTAGGCACTAAAATCTTCCTACGCTTAGTAATCCTCATGGCCATCAAAGCTGCTTCTCCAAGAGCAGAAGCCCAATCATACATTGAGGCGTTTACAACATCCATGTCTAATAGCTCAGCCATTAAGCTTTGATATTCAAAGAGTGCTTGTAAAATGCCCTGACTTACCTCAGGCTGATAAGGGGTATATGATGTCAAAAACTCGCTTCTAGATATAATGGCTTTGACAGCAGACGGCACGTAGTGTACCCAAACACCTCCTCCTAAAAAACATGGAAAACTCGTAATCGGTCTGTTTTTCTTGAGTATTAATCTGACGACTTTGAAGACCTCTTGTTCAGGCATAGGATCTTTAGGTAAACCTTCAATATCTTTTCTAATCAGCTCCTTAGGCACGTCGCTGAATAACTCTTCAATAGAGCCTATGCCTATCTCCTTGAGCATCTCCTTCTTAACTTCGGGATGGGAATTTGGTAGATAGTGCATAGAAAACACCATAGATGTGATAGCTTTAAGGCTTATGTCTAAGCAAAAACTTATTTTTACTCTCCGCTAACACCACGTTAAAAGCAGCACTTAAATGTGTGAGGGTTATTATTGAGGTTAATCAATAATAAAATCAAGCTCTACGTGCTGCTATTATCTCTAATGACTTTATCCTTATTGTTAACAACAGCATCTGCAACAATCGTCAGGGAACAAGGAGTTGGCCTAATCGTCAAAAGCTTGCAGCGAAAAATAGTGCTAAATCCAGGTTTCACAGACATTGAGGACTACGTTATCTTCACAAACGTCGGCTCAGAAACTGTTAATGCCGTTCTAGTAAAGCTTCCCAAACATGTAGCTGACATAAAGGTTTATGATACGATATCTTTCTTAGACTTTGAGATCATAGGGGAGGAGGATGGGAAAACCTTATTAAACATATATCCTCGCTTTTCCCTTAAACAAAATACGTCGACATCCTTTACCATAGCGTATAGGCTATCATCATCTTATCTTAAGCCAGAAGGCTTAGTTCTAATCCCAGTAGCAGATGACATTAAGTCACAGTATCCATACCAAGTTAAGTCCATCAAGTTAATAATCTATACGCCAGAGACGACAACGTCAATTTCAGAGCTTAATCCGCAACCATCTATGGTAGAGAAAGGCTGGCGTTATAAGCTTGTATATGTTTTTGAGCAGCTTCCAATGAGCAAGACCATAAGCTTTAAGGCATCATACACAGTATACGCCACAATACCTAAGCCCGTAATTTTAGCATCAGCCATAGCTATAGGCTTAGCATCTTTTCTAGCTTATAAAAAGGCAAGAAAACGTATTGAAAAGAAAATCTTAGTTAAAAAGCCTCTAGCCTTAGCAGCCAAGGTTTCTGAATTAGCTAAATTAGTGGATAAATGGTTTTCTCTACAAGCAGAAATTGTGAAAACTGAAGAGGAGTACAGGTTGGGCAAGATTTCTAAAAGGGAGTATACGTCAAGAAGCGAAGTTCTCAAAAAAGATTTAGAGGATGTGCACTCTAATATCGAAGACAAAGTATCTAAATTAAGCAAGGAAATTAAGACGCATGCTGAAGTTCTGCAAGAAGTGGTTAGCGTGCTCAAAGACCTAAAATCAGATTACTCAAAACTTGAAGAAGCAAGCAGACAATATGCTATAAGGCAGATAACAAGAGCACAGTATGAAAAGATAAAAGCACAAGTCTTCAGTAAGTCTAGTCAACTTAAAACAAAATTACATAAAAAATTATCCGAAATTGAAGAATCACTATCGTAAGGCAAGGAAGTAAAAGATAATAAACCGCTATTTCTCCGTGAAAATTGAAGCCCGGTGGTGTAGCGGCCAAGCATGACGGGCTTTGGCCCCGTCGACGGGAGTTCGAATCTCCCCCGGGCTACCAATCCTCCATTTTCTATTAATTTTCACTTTTAATATATAGCTTAAAAATAAGTGAACATTATCTGAAAACAAAAAACCTAAGGCGTTTAAGCTCAAGTTTAAGAAAGACTATTTAACTCTAAAACTTTCCTGTTAATTTACCCTACCATAAATATCTCAAAAATATTACTTGACAACGCAAAGAGATAACAGTTAGCTTTTAACTCAGTTGATTAAAAGCTAATAGCAATCTTTAAATTATCTATGATCTCCATAAAGGTAGTTTGGGGGAGAGGCTTAAAATGGCGAAATGCCCCAAGTGCGGCGCTGAAGTTGATAAACCGCAGAAAACCTGGCAGTTAGCTCCAAAGGGCAAAAAAGCCGTTACGATAGGTCTCTTTAAGTGCCCTAAATGTGGCGCTTACTTCAGAGCAGCAGTCAAGTGAATTTCCCCTCTTAACACCTCTTCTTTTTCTTAATCTTCGAGCGACAAGCTTAAATACAAGCTTCAAGCCCTCTACCTCAATTTTAACATCAATTCTTCATGGAGGTGAATGGATTGAAGTGTATATACCTAGAGGTCTATAAGACACCGTCAGGAACCACCTACTACCTATGTCATAGGCCTCCATTCGGCGACGAAGGCATACTATTAC
Source organism: Thermoproteota archaeon (assembly GCA_003649085.1). The sequence continues at coordinate 6,456 of QMQV01000044.1, read as the reverse complement.
CAAATGGAGAGGCCCATTGCATTAAATGCCCATACAGGCAGGAAAAGTAAAGTGATGTGGAAAAAGCCCACTATTTGCTTGATAAGTTAAATGGCACACCTTTTTCTAAAATCTGCGACGGTATTTTATCCTTCCACTTCTCTAAAAACGACAAGTCTTCATCTTTGCTTCTAAGCTCGTCTGGTAACATGTGGGGTATTGTCTCTATTATCGGATACCACCTTTTACACTTAGTGCAAACTATGAGCCCTTCCTCTATCTCATCCTTCTCAACAAAGACATATAACTCAAGTGGATGATGTTTACATATCGGACATGCCAAAATCTCCATTAACCTCCTCTTCAATACACATCACCTGAGCACTACTTTTTCAAAAACTTTAACAAAATTACTTAAGCTTTCCTAAGAATCTAAGCTTAAACTAAAGCTGCTCTTCAAGATAATTATGACGCCTTAAGTGATGAAGATGCCGCGTAGTATACCAATAAACAGGCCGATAATAGGTGAAGAAGAGGTTTCTGCGGTAATTCAAGTTTTAAGAAGCGGCATCTTGACAAACCCAACACCACAAGGAGGAGAAAAGGTTAGGGAGTTTGAAAAACAACTTGCAAGCTACTTAGGCGTTAAGGAGGTCATTGCTGTAAATTCCGGCACATCTGCTCTACTTGCATCATACTTAACTTTGAACGTAAAGAGAAGCTCAGAAGTTTTGATGCCTTCTTTAACCTTTGTAGCTACAGCTAACGCAGCGTTGCTAGCAGGCTTAAGGCCAGTTTTCGTAGATGTAAACTTAGAAGACTACACGTTAGATATCAATGACCTTGAGAAAAAGGTTACGCGAAACACCGTGGCAATAGTCCCCGTACATTTGTATGGCTTTCCGGCAGACATGGATGAGGTTTTGAAGATCGCAGAGAACAACTCTTTAAAGGTTATAGAGGATGCAGCTCAAGCACTAGGCTCCTCGTATAGAGGTTTTAAAGTGGGTACATTAGGTGATGTAGGCTGTTTTAGCTTTTACCCAGGTAAGATAATCACAACTGGAGAAGGAGGGGCTATAGCTACAAACAATCTAGAATTAGCGGAACAGCTTAAGAGTGTGAGGACGCATGGACAGGTTAAAGGATACGACTATGAAAGACTCGGCTCTAATTTGAGGATGCCTGAGCTTGAAGCAGCGATAGGGCTAGTTCAGCTTAAGAAGCTTAACGACTTCCTATCCATAAGGAGGAGAAATGCTGAATACCTGTTGAGAAGGCTAGAAGAAGAGAAGCTGGGTGACCAATTAATACTGCCACAGCTTAAGCCGCATAAACAGCCGAACTGGTACTTACTTACCGTACGAGTTGAAAAGGGGCAAACGCTTAGAGATAAGGTGGTAAGCTATTTGAATTCAAGAGGCATTGCTGCTACGATATATTATCCGACACCACTCCATAAAACCCCGTTATACGCCAAGCTAGGCTACGGAGAGCTTAAACTCCCAAAAACTGAAGCTGTAGCTTCAACAGTGTTTTCATTACCAACGCATCCCTCTCTAACGCTAGAGGACATTGAACACATAGTGTCTGCACTGAAGGAGGCGTTTAAGCACTTTGCAAATTGAGCTTTTAATCCTCATGATGGCGGCGTCTCCTTTCATTGAATGTCGAGGTGCAATACCGTTAGGCTTAGCATATGGGGTACATCCAATTAAAGTATTCATATTAGCTTTAACAGGAAACTTGATCCCAGCTTTCACACTACCCGTGCTTTTATCGATACTTGAGTCTCACATTACTAAAGCGTTGCCAATAACTAAGAAGTTCTTAGATGAAGCTAGGGCAAAAGCTTATCCTTATGTTTCAAAGTACGGTTTTATAGGGCTAGCAGCTTTTGTAGCAATACCTCTGCCCGTGTCAGGGGCTTGGACAGCATCAGCCGCTGCTTTTGCTCTAGGGTTTAAGCTTAAAAAGTCCATACTCTCAATTTCCTTAGGGGTATTAATAGCGGCGACGTTAGTTGAACTTCTATCAATGCGAGCTTTGGGTATGTTGAGTTAATAAGGCAGAAACATTGTCACTAAGAAAATTGCGAAAACGCTAACCCAGATAACCTTGCTCCAGTTTAAGACCTTTGAGCCATCAAGCGGTGGAATAGGCAACATATTAAATAGAGCTAACCAAACGTTAACGCTAAACCCAATATAGCAGGTCATGGCATAGAGGGAGCCAAACCCTAAGAAGCTTAGAGCTAAGAAAGCAATAGCTAATGCGTAATTGGTTAAAGGACCGATGAGTGAGATCACGCCGAAGCTTTTTCGAACTTCCTTTTCATCAAAGACAGATGCTAAAACTAAAGGGTGTATATGAACTGCTCCTGGAGCAGCAAAGACCACATCTCCGTGTGTCAGCAAGGCTAAAGCTAGTGCAAATACTAAGCCAGTAGGCCAAAGCCTGAACTCTGCCTTGCAGCCAAGCCTATTCGCAACTTCTCTATGACTAAGCTCATGAAGTACAAAACCTAAGCCAACGGTTAAAGACGAAATAGCAAACGCTAAGAGAAAAGACCATAAATCATACGTCCACCTAAGTGCAAAACAAAAGCTTAAAACAGCCCAAGCTAAAAGCAAGCTGAGAAGTTCACTAACTCCCTCCCTCAGCAACCCCTTCACTTCCCTCTATTCTCTCTATACTATAAACTTCAGATAGTCACTTTTAAGTAGTTGTTCATAGCTTTAAACTATGCACTGAGGGTAAAAAACATGATTGATAAACTTCCACCAGGTAAAAACCCACCAGAGGACATCTACGTAGTAATTGAAATACCACAAGGGGGTAACGTAAAATACGAACTTGACAAGAAAACAGGACTAATATTCGTAGATAGATTCCTATATACTGCAATGTTCTACCCATTCAACTATGGTTTCATACCGCAAACGCTAGAGGAAGACGGAGATCCAGTAGATGTACTAGTAGTTAGTACAAGCCCGGTAGCACCTGGGGCAGTGTTAAGAGTTAAGCCAATAGGGCTGTTATTAATGGAAGACGAGGAAGGTCCAGATTCAAAGGTAATAGCAGTGCCAATAGAAAAGCTAGACCCACGCTATGGAATATACAACGATATAAGAGAACTACCACAATCAATATTGGACCAAATAAAACACTTCTTTGAACACTACAAGGAGCTTGAAAAAGGAAAATGGGTTAGAGTAACTGGATGGCAAGACAACGCGATAGCTAAGAAGAAGATTATGGAGGCAATGGAGCGATATAAGGCAAGTAAGTAATGGATCGATAAGCTATGCACCTTAAAGGAAAATACCACATAACAGTAATAGCGATTATAGCAGCTATAGCCGTAGCCGTAAGTGTCTTACATGCGTCAGCTTATCTGAGATCAGAGAGCCAAAATAAGAACTTAATAGCCGTAGTGGAAGTCAATACCCCTATAATATACACTTCAACAAGGGACTTCTACACCTCATTGATGCAGTATGCGCTTCAAAATGTGTCAATAAAAGCGGTAGTGTTAAAGTTAGACAGCCCAGGAGGGTCAGTAAGCGCCATACAGGATGTGTATTTACAGCTTCTTAAGCTCAAAGCTGAAAAACCCGTAGTAACGTCGATACTAGCAGGAGCGCTGTCGGGAGGGTATTACATAGCTGTTGTTGCCGACTATATCTACGCATTACCCATGAGCTTGGTGGGAAGCATAGGCGTAATTGCGATAAAGCCTACACAGCCATATCCATCTGAAAAAATCGTGGAAACGGGGCCTTACAAGTACACAGGGTTATCAGAACTAGATTTCTATGAGCTAGTAAACCAAGCATTACAAGATTTCATTAACACCATAAAAGTGCATAGAGGGTCTAAGCTTAAGGTGCCAGAGACGGAGCTCATGAAGTCAGCTATCTATACAGGGCTACAAGCAAGAGCTATGGGGTTAGTGGATGAGATAGGAAACCTAGACGACGCTATTAAAAAGGCAGCTCAGTTAGCAGAAGTGGAAGGGTATCAAGTAGTATTCCTCAATAAAGAGGTTAAGCAGACACCAACAACTTGGTATACAAGTCAAACACAAGCCATAAAGTGTTTAGAAGACTTAGCTAATATGAGCACACCTCCATCGCTATATTACCTGTACCTACCGTCACTCAAGCCTAAGCCAATAACTGAAGTTGAGGTAATAAAACAAGAGGCTTTTCAAGCAGCTAAGTCACCATCTAAGTCCATAGCTTTTGACGTAGGCCATCAAAACGCTTATGCATCAAGCGACATAGAGCTGCTTATCAAGGAGATATGCTCTCGAGGAAGGTCAATAAGCTTCGTCAAAAACCTCGTAGACGTAAGCTTAGAGAAGTATAATGCCATAGTCATAATATCTCCAACTAAACCGTATACACAAGAAGAAAGAAAAGCCATTAGAAACTACCTTGAACAAGGAGGAAAATTGCTGTTAATCTACGATCCTGAAAAAGCCGCACCTAATGCTATAAACACCATAGCAACGGATTTTCAAATAACCTTCGCCACTGGCTACCTATACAACTTAGAGAACAACGATAAGAACTACAGAAACATCTACATAACAAGCTTAGATCAAAACAATACGATAACGCAAGGTGTCGACAAGCTAATACTGTATACTGCTACGGCAATTTACACCACCAAAGGAGCAATAGCGATGGCGCAAAACACATGGTTAACGACGGCTAATGTAAAGTCAAACTATCCAGTCATCGTAGCGAGACAAGGAGTAGTAGCAATAAGTGACCAAACTTTCTTAAAGGAGCCATATGCGCATCAAGCAGATAACATGAAGCTAATACACAACATAGCAAAATATCTAACAAGCTAAAACGACCTTGGCTAAACTTAAGCTTAGCGGGTACGATAGTTGTTTTGACTCTAGCGTATCTTAACTTTCGGCTATTACACATCTTTAAGGGGATGTCTTCTATGTGATTCTCTCAGATCAATAAAATGCTTAGGCTTAAAATGCTTAGGTATGAAAACAAGACTAAACCTTAATAAGGCTTTTAAAGCAAAGGTTTTGGCAAGGTGCTTTAAATGAGCTTTAAAAATGGCTATAAAACAGTTTTTCTGATTTCGCTCATAGCTATAGCAATCCTAATCACAACATCAATATACATGCTAGTATTGCTGAGTAATGCTCAAAACACTATCAATATGTTGCGAGAAGAGAACAGTAAGCTAAAAACTGAGGTTAATATATTGTCGACGCAATTACAGACCTTAGATGGCGAAAACCTACAACTAAAGATGAAGATTAATGAGCTAGAATCAAAAATCTACACGTTAACTAATCAAATTAATAGCTTAGAAAATGAGCTATTCAAAGCCTATGAAGAAGTTAACCAGCTTAAAAACAAGTTATCCAATCTGTCGCTGCCGAAGATAGAAGTAGTAACTAAAAGCGAAGATCACATAGCAATCTACGGCCTAACTTGGACCTCCAAAGACAACACAACTCAAATTTTAAAAGGTAAAGTCAAGAATACTGGCACAAAGCCGATTAAAAGAGTATACATAATAGCTGGGGTCTACGACAACGACGAAAAAGTATACCTAAACTGGTGTCTTTTAACAGACCTGTATATAAATGAAGAATCAGATTTTGAAATATGGTTTAACTTACCACATATACCTAAACACACAAAGATAAGGGCTTTTACCGTAAGCTAAAAGCAAAACTAAGGGCACACGATTAGAGCCTAACTCTCCATACCGCTTCACTTCTTGCCCTTCACAGTCATTTTCAAGTCTTTGAGGAAGCGAGTTACCTCATTTAACTGACTAGCTCACGTAGTATCGGCTTAAGCTACGCGCATCTACTCACCAAAAATAATTAACGGCGTGAATATGTATGCCATCACCTCTAAGCTCTCTCAATATCATACCGTTAAGATCCCTATCACAATCTAATGTCTCACGACAACCCTAAGTCACTTCAGTTTAGCTTTAAGAAACCTTTGATGCGGGGGGTGGGATTTGAACCCACGCAGGGCTACCCCACAAGGTCCTGAGCCTTGCGCCTTTGACCAGACACGGCAACCCCCGCCCAACACCAATCCCCAACACCAATACCTATAAGCCTTATCACCAAGACGGTGAATAAAGCTAATAAAACAGGATAAGATAAAAAGCCATCGGTGCTCCGGTCGTTCAGCCCGGTCAAGGATACGGGCCTCTCGAGTTAAAAGAACAGGGAAAGCCCGGGACCCGGGTTCAAATCCCGGCCGGAGCACCATTTATTAATAAACAATCTTTTTCATCTTTAAAGATCCAGGTTTCATGCTCTTTTACTATTAAAATTGTAGTCCCGCTTCGGCTTTGACGGCTATTATTTTCCTTCTTTTTATGGCTTTTAGCAATAAAGACAAGAGCTATCTTAATTTAATCTTAATTAATATTTTAATTACTTATTGGAAGGAGGAGAGCCCTTGG
>QMQV01000043.1 GCA_003649085.1 Thermoproteota archaeon | reverse complement strand
CGCCGTTGTAGTTAAGCTCGTTGATCTTGTCAAAGCAGTTGTTCAATAGGTAGTTTAAGCCTTCGTCATTTAAGACTAATATGACTTCTTCGGCTGCCTTATCTAATAGCTCGCGAAGCTTTGCTATCACGCCTCTATTGCCTCTTATGACCCACAAAGTTTTTTTCTCGAATTCCTCCTTCCTCTTACAGGAGTCGTAAAGCCTGCGAAGTTCAGTCAAGGCTTTGCGCATCTGTTTCAACTCGAACTCTAAGCTCCTCACCTTATCCCATAACTTGCTCCTCTCAGTAGGCGGTAAAGCAACCCACTTCTGAGGCTCACCTGGCAAAAAGTCAGCTAATCCTAGCTGCTTAAGCTTCTTTAAAACCTCGTAAATTTTCTGCCTTGGCACGGTACACTTTAAGTTAAGCTCCTTGACGGTAGCAGAGCCGCTTTGTAGCAGAGCTATGTAAACCTGCGACTCGTACTTAGAGAGACCAAAGTGTTGCAAGGTCTCTGAAAGCGCTTGATAGTCCTGTAACTCCACTAGCTGTCACCGCAGTGACAGAGCCAGCAGTGACAGCTGTTTGTGGTGACACTAGTCTTATAACTATTGGTGGCGCCGACTAATGATTAACGTCCATTTAAGTAGACGAGAAACTCCGCGAGGTGAGCGAAAGTATGGTTTCGTTGGGGAAAGGTCCCTTAAAATCCAGACTTGAAGCGGCTATTCGAGCTTTAAACGCGCAAATACACCGTCTAGACTACGAGCATCAGCGCATTATGGAGAGAGATAGGCAGATCTTCGGCAAAATAGTTGACGCGTATACCAGGCATGACATGACACACGCCACGATGTATGCTAATGAATTAGCTGAGATTAGGAAGATGGCTAAGATGCTCATGCAGTCAAGGCTTGCATTAGAGCAGATAGTAATGAGGCTTAGCACAGTAACTGAAATTGGAGAACTTGTAGTCACGCTCACTCCTGCTATGAGCGTGATTAAGACTATTAGAGCTGGCATATCCAAGGTATTGCCCGAAGCTGAAAGAGAGCTTGGCGAGATTGGCAACTTAATCAACAACATAATAATTGACGCTGGGCAGTGGGGCACTTTATCGATAACCTTTGAGGCGGCCAACGACGAAGCTCAGAAAATCTTAGCTGAAGCAGCTGCTGTAGCTGAGCAGAGAATGAGCGAGCACTTCCCGAACCTTCCAGCAGGCCTCAAAAGCGACGAGGAGTCAAAGGCTTAGTGAGTGAAACAGTCATGACATCCCTCCTCAACTTTTTTGTAGGTCTCATTAACAAGGAAGCTAGAGACGAATATGGGAGGCTTTTAGGAAGGGTTGCCGCATACCATATAAGCCCATCAGGTAAGATTGAGACTGTTGTAATTGAGAAAGGTGATGGAAACTTCGACTTCTACCCAGCTGAGTGCCTTAAGCTTGGAGGCACAAACATTGTTTTGCTCTCTAGAATAAAGGTGACGGCAAATAGAGCTTTACACAGCATTAACGCGATTAAGGAGAGGCTTGCTAAGATCAAGCCTGATGACGACATTAACAAGTTACTCTACGAAATTAAGAGGGTGGAAAATGAAGTTAAGACAGTCCTTGAGGCTATAGAAGAGAGGATTGCGCAGTGTGAGAATCAAGCTGTTCAATTGAATGAAGCTATAAACGACATGGAGGTATTATCTTCGCTTAGCAAAAACCCAAGCCCAACTCTTAGCTTGTCAATACGCGCTCTAAGCGCATCGGTTAGGAGGCTGATTAATGAGAGAAACGACTTAGAAGAGCTTAGGAGGAGGCTTATAGAACAGCTTTCTGAGCTAACGGAATTCGCTAAGATAGAACAAGGCAGAAGGAGGGCATCTAGAGCGAAGCTCAGTGAAAGCGTATGAGCTCGATGGCGGATAAAGGATGCTAAAGCGCTTTAAGAAAAAGCCTGATCTCAATGAGGCCCTTGCGGAAACCATTAGGAGGCTTAATGCGCAAAGCACGAGGCTCCTCTTCCTTCACAAGAGGCTCAACGACCGCGAAGAAGCTCTTTTTCGGACGGTGGTGGCAGCTCTTGAAAGAGGTGAGAGGGAGAGAGCGCACATATGTGCAAATGAGATCACAGAGATACGCAAGGTTAGGAACTCTGTTTGGCGATGTTACCTTATGGTTGAACAAGCTATCATAAGGCTTGAGACTATGAAAAGCTTAGGATACGTGGTTTCAGAGCTTAAGCCCGCCTTAGACTTAGTTAAGCAGCTTGGAGTGAGACTTGCTAATGTAATGCCAGATGTATCTAGTGAGCTAGGTAACGTGAGCAACGTGCTAGATGAAGTTTTACAGAACACGAGCTTGCCGAAAAGCGATGTTAAGATAGTTAGCAGTAAGGAGGGCGAAGAGGTGTTAAATGAGGTTTCAAGTACCATAAAGAGCAGAATCGAAGTAAAGCTTCCAAGCCCACCACCAGAGGGGCAATACGATGTTGACATCAACAAGCTGCTTGAAGAAAATAAAAAGCCAATCAAGGTCGTCTTATATAACATACCTAAGGAAGCTGAAGACAAGGTTTTAAGGTATATTATCGAGCATGGAGGAGAGATAAACTTTAGGCAATGCGCTGAAGACCTTGGTTTAACGCTTGAAGAGCTTCAATACATTCTTGACGGCTTGGTTAAGAAAGGCAAGATCGTATTGGAGAGAAGAGGGGCTATGATGACGTGATGAGCTATGTCCGCTTTAAGTGAGCTTGAAAAAATGGCGATTAAATACGCTTCTGAAGCTATAAGGCTTGATAAGCAAGGAGCACGCGGCATGGCAATTACGATGTATAGAAAGGCAATTGACGTTTTGCTCAAAATCGTAAACTTATACCCCAACTACGAGCTAAACAAAGTCTTCATACAAAGAGCTATGGCTTATAGAAACAGGATTAAAGCTCTTGAAGAAGGGGCTTCGCTAGCTGATGAGGAGGAGGTTGAAGAGGAAAAGAAGCTTGAAAACTTAAAGCCATCTGAAAGCAAAGCTGAAGAAACAACAATAGTAGCTAAGCCGCAGAAAACCGCTGAAAGCCTAATTTTAGAGGAGAAACCTACGGTAAAATGGGATGACATCGTAGGCTTAGAGGAAGCTAAGAAGGCTATAAGAGAAGCAGTTGTATATCCGACACAGCGACCAGACCTATTTCCGCTAGGTTGGCCAAGAGGTATTTTGCTCTATGGACCTCCCGGGTGTGGTAAAACGTTACTAGCAGCTGCTGTAGCAAATGAGATTAATGCTTACTTTTACTCAATTGACGCCGCTTCGATAATGTCGAAGTGGCTTGGAGAAGCTGAGAAAAACGTTGCTAAGCTCTTCAAATCTGCTCGAGAGAAAGCCAGGTCAGGGACGCCTGCCATAATCTTCATCGACGAAGTTGACTCACTGTTAGGCATGTTCGCATCAGAAGTTGGAGGTGAAGTTAGGGTTAGAAACCAGTTTTTAGCTGAAATGGACGGTATTCTAAGCAAAGATAAACACCACTTCATCTACGTAATGGGGGCTACTAACAAGCCTTGGAATTTAGACTGGGCGTTCATAAGGAGATTTCAGAAGAGAATCTACGTGCCGCTGCCAAATTTTGAAGGCAGGCTAGCTATGTTTAAGCTGTATACCAAGAACTTGCGCTTAGCAAGCGATGTCAATTTAGCTGAACTAGCCGCTTCTACGGAGGGGTTTACTGGAAGCGATATACGCGATATCTGTCAAGCAGCTCAGCTTAGAGTTGTGAGAGAGCTTTTTGAATCAGGTAAAGCTTTGGAAAAAGGAGCTCAACCTAGAGAGATATATATGGAGGACTTTAGGCAAATATTAAAGGAGCGTAAAGCTAGCGTTTCACCTGATGTAGTTAAAGCTTATGAAGCATGGAATGAAAAGTTTGGGGCATTATAGCATAGCTTTTCTTTAAAAATCCTTATTTTCACGCATTATCTCTTAAGGGGTTTTTATAGAAACGCTTATAAACTTAAATTAATCCTTAACAACCGTCAAGGAGGAGGTGCACATACACAGTGAAGTTTACCTGTCCAGAGTGCGCAGCAGAATTTGAAGTAGAAGATGTCATTGAAGGAGAGATCGTAACTTGTCCAGAATGCGGAGCTGAGCTTGAGGTTGTGCTCGACGACGATAAGTTTACAGTGAAGGTAGCTGAGAAAGCTGGTGAAGATTGGGGAGAGTAGTGAAGGAGGGTGTCGAGAAGCCTTTCCTTAATCTATGATAGGATTAGAGTTGAGGAAAAAGAGCTCATAAGCGCAGCTGAGAGGCTTGGAGTAAACCTTAAGTTAGTTGACGCTAAGACTTTTCACTTTGACTTAAACAGCTTGGAAAAGGAGAAAAGCGTTTTCGGCGAATTAGCACTTGAAAGGTGTATAAGCTACTTTAGAGGACTTCATATAACAGCGATTTTAGAAAACGCTGGAATACCTGTAATTAACTCATTTAAGACTAGCAGCATATGTGGAAATAAGCTGTTAACGACTCTAACCTTGATTAAAGCTGGAGTTCCCACACCAAAAACTGTTATAGCGTTTACGCTTGAAGAAGCGCTTAAAGCGTTAGATGAAATAGGATATCCAGCTGTCTTAAAGCCTATTTTTGGAAGCTGGGGTAGGCTGATAGCTCCACTTAAAGATAGGGAAACAGCGTTGGCTTTGCTTGAACATAGGGAGGAGATGAGTAATCCTCTATACCAGATTTACTACATACAGGAAATGGTTGAGCGTCCTCCAAGGGATATCAGGACTGTCGTTGTCGGAGACGAAGTCGTCGCCGCAATATATAGGTATGCTGCTCCAGATGACTGGCGTACGAACATTGCTAGAGGGGGTAGAGCAGAGCCCTGTAAGCTGACACCTGAACTCGAGGAGCTTGTGTTAAAAGCTGCTAGAGCAGTTGGTGGAGGAGTCTTAGGCGTAGATGCTATGGAAAGCCCCGACGGCATCTTAATACACGAGGTTAACAGCACTGTAGAGTTTAAAGGGGCTATGATGGCTACGGGAGTTGACATACCCAGTAAGATAATAGATTACGCTATAAAACAGGTTAAGAAATAAAAGAGGATGGCGTTATTTTCGAAATTTTCGAAGCTTATGATGCTCCTCGCTTTTTCTTAACATATTCTTGCGCTATTTTTACTCCCACAAAGGCGTCGTTCGTGTAAGCATCTGCGCCAACTTCTTGAGCAGTTACCAGCGGAGGGCCGCCTATCAACACGAATACCTTATCTCTTAAACCAGCTTTCTTAAGCTCTTCGACGACTACTTTAAAGTATGGAGCGGTTGTGGGCAATAGGGCTGACATCGCAACTATGTCGGGCTGAACTTCCTTTACCTTTTCAACAAACTTTGAAGCTGACACGTCAACTCCTAAGTCGTAGACTTCAAAGCCAGCTGCTCTCGCAAGTGTCGCAAAGAGGTTTTTGCCAATGTCATGTATATCGCCTGCTACAGTCCCTAACACTATTTTGCCAGCTGATTCAGCTTTTTCAACTTCTTTTAAGAGATGTGGCTCTAAGACCTTCATGCACTCGTTCATGGTTATTGCGGAATACAGCATGTCGGCTAAAAAGTACTCTTTTTCCTCAAATTTACGGCCGACTTCTCTAAGACCTGGTATTAAATCGTTTACTAAGATCTCCCTGGCAGATGCCCCAGCTTCAAGCTTTTTCCTAACCATTGATATAACTTCATCTCTTCTCCTTAGCTCAACAATTGCTTGAGCAATTTCACTTAAAGAAGCTGTTTCAGACATATACCTCTCACCTCCTACTTAACGGATATCTACCATACTTCTTGACAGCTCGTATCATAGCTTCAATGTTCCTCAACGGCGTCTCGGGCGCAGCTCCACCACCTGTTGAAAGCCAAAAACCTCCTCCTTCAGCTACCTTCTCAATTAAGCTTTTGCAAGCTTCTTCAACTTGGCTTGGCGTAAACTTGGCAAACCACGGTGGGTGTATGTTTCCTTGCAAGCAGAAATGCGTTTTCTGCTTGCATTGAACTGGGTCATCAAAGGGACCAAACTGCCACACTTCAGCGTCGATTTTATCAACTTCCTCTAGTATGTGTCCAACCCTGCCCTCGTTGTGCCAAATCCTCAAAGCTCCCTTATACCTGCTGAATATCTTATTTAGATATGGCAAGACAAATTCTCTAAATTGCTGTTTTCCAACCATTGAGGCTGTATGGTCGGGTATCCAGAGAATTCTACACTTGCCTACAATTTCTTCAATGGCTTCACAGTATTTCAGATACCAGTCTGTCGCTAACTTAAGCCATTTATGGAGGACATCTGGGTAATCTCTCATCCAGACAAGGAATTTGTCATAGCCCATAGCTAAAGCAGCGCCTTCTACGCAAAGCCCAGGATAGACGACGCCGTCTATGTAGCCATATTTTTCCCTCAAATCTCTTGGAAACCACTCATAGAAGTATTCAAGTTTCTTGAGGTACTCAGCTGATACCCCCGTCTCCCTTGGATCTGGTATTCCTTGTTCAGCCAATCTATCAACGTCTTCAGGCTCCTTAATTGGATACTCAGCTATATATGGAGGAGCATCTTCCATCCACGCAAGCTTACCTCCAAAGGCTGTTGGTATTGGACCGACAAATTCCCCGTATTCAGGCATGGTGCCCATCGGCATATTAACAACTTCTGGAAAACGCCTTTGAAAAGCTACCTTAGCTTCAAGCTGGAGCTTTATGTCCATGTAGTACTGTTTTTCAGTTACGTTGCCAAACCTCTTAAGAACCATCGCGTAGACGAGCAAAACTATTGGTACTTCGTCAGGTTCCTGACGCTTTAAAGCTGTAAGGGCTCTTTCCCAAGGCTCCATGTTCTCCCTCCTATTAAAATTAACATTATTGTAAAATTTTTACTCAATGGATATTTAACTTTTATCCATACAAGCGAAACCGTGTCAGCAGTCGTGTTGCCCTCAATGAAGACATTAAAAAATCTTGTAAAGCGGATGGTTCTTGGTTTTCGTTCTTACCCCCTTAATTCTGGCGGCATATGCAATTATTGCATCTACCATTGCGGCTGCTGGAAAAACTTGTTTTGCCTTCTCTATGGGACCATATAAAATGAAGTTTGCTCCTACAGATTGCAGTAAGGCAACTGATGTTGCTCCGCAAACGGCACTAGCTACATCACTTATTTCTCTCGATTTTTTCCATTCAAGTACTGCATTTAATGGACCTCCTCCACAGGGCAGGTTGAATTCCTCCTTAACTAATTTAATGGCTTCCATGGCTATTCCAATACTTGGTACGTCTAAGACAGCGACATCTATAAGTGGAACTTCTATGCCAGCTTCATTAGCTATATTAAGTAATCCCCTCATTCTCTCAGACCCCTTAAGTATTTCAACTCTTCCTTCGGGCCAAGCGTTATTCGGATTATAAGCTAAAAGTATCGCCGACTTGATTTTATATTCTCGAATAGCCTTTATTTCCTCGTCCTTAACATAACATGACAATGAATTGTACACTACTCTGTCAGAAGCCCCAAGTTCGTAGGCTTGTTTGATACCAGCTATCTTAACTGATGGCAATGTACTATCCACTAGTATCGGGACATCGGTTTGATCAAGGATAAAACTAATGTACTGTTCCATAGCTCTTTCGGTTAACCCTACGACATCTATCATACATGGATTCCCCGTCTTATCTGATAAGTCTTCTTGAACTTTCACAAGCTCCTTAGCTTTCTCACGATCAAATAAGCCCTCTCTAGCATTAGTTACGATTTTATGATGTTCGTAGAATATGCTTCCAATTAATACAGTTGGTAATTCGCCAGCCTTACTGCTAATTTCAACGTTACCTACCTTAAAGACCTTTGTTTCACTCAAAAATAGCAACCCCCCTAGATGCTTAAAACCTTCATAACTTGCGGATCCTTGAAAGCCCCATCGAGAGGCCCTGAGTATATTATTTCTCCACGCTCAACAACGTATATGGAGTCAACGAATTTCGGTACATGATATATGTTTGACGCCGACATCAAAATCGTTATATCCTGCTCTGCTAAGCCACGAATACTCTCGGCGAGTTTAGGCACTATTACTGGAGCTAATCCTTCAAATGGTTCGTCTAGCAGTAGCATGGACGGATTTGATACTAGAGCCCTAGCAATTGCTAACATTCTCCTTTCACCACCGCTAATTTGTGTACCCTTTCTGCCTTCGTATCTTTTTAAGACGGGAAAAATCGAATATACATACTCTAAAGCTTCCTGAAGACTTCTCTTCCGGTTCTCACTTGGCGCAGCTAAGTAGCTAACCTCTATGTTCTCTCTTACGGTTAAACTTGGAAAAATGCGAAGATCTTCAGGCACGTAACCCATTCCCATCTTCGCTATTTCATGAGGAGGAAGACCGGTTATGTCTCTGCCCATGAATTCTATCTTTCCCGAATCCGGCTTATATATACCAATTATACTCTTAATTGTTGTCGTTTTACCAGCGCCATTTCTACCAACAAGACAAGCTATTTGCCCCTTCTCAACATTTAGGGAAATATCATGTAGGATATGGCTCCCTTTTATTGAAACGTTAATTTTCTCGACATTAAGCATGACTAAGCACCTCTACCAGTAATAGTGCTAATGACGACTTGATTTGACTTAATTTCATCGGGTACGCCATCAGCTAAAACCTTGCCATTGTGCATAGCTATAATTCTTGAAGAGTATGAGAACACAATATCCATATCATGTTCTACTGAAACCACGGCTTTTATGCCGATTTCCCTGGAGGCTGACATTAACGTATCCATTATCCTTTTCTTTTCTCCCGAACTAACCCCGCTTGTCGGCTCATCTAGCAGTATTATCTTAGGACGTAGCGCGAAGGCTGAGGCTATGTCTAACAGCTTTTTATCACCATGTGGAAGATTTTTAGCCAGCACATGCCTCTTTTCATATAAGCCAAATAAACTAAGAATTTCTCCTGCTTCTCTGAGAACTTCTTCATCGTTGGCGAGGGGTTTATGCATTATCATGCCTTTATTAGATCTTGATACTATTGCAGCACAAACGCAATCGAGAGCTGAAAGCTCTGGAAAAATGTTTATGAGCTGAAAGCTTCTTGCTACGCCAAGCTTGCTTATCTTGGCAGGAGAAAGCCCTGTTATGTCTTTGTCCATGAAATACACTTTACCTCCATCTGGTTTAAGAATACCCGATATTAGGTTTATGAGAGTAGTTTTACCAGCACCGTTGGGACCTATTATTGACACGTATTCTCCTTCGTGTATACTTAAGCTAACATCATCTACTGCTCTTACGTCTCCAAAATACTTCCTTAACGAGACTGTTGTCAATAATGCCATAGGCTTTTCACCTTAATTATTCATCTTAATCATATTACTCATCATCCCTTAATCTGCATATTTACCACTTACACTTGTCCCAGACTTAGTTATCAACTGTCTTGAAATTATGAAATTAGCCATCCGTGTTATGCCCTCCACAAGCCCCCCTGGAACAGCAATTACAATAACCAGTAGTACTATCCCAAAGACTAGCTGCCAATATATTATCGCTGACATTATAATGTCCTTAAGGAATATAAAAGCAAACGCTCCTATTATCGGCCCAAAGAAGTTTGTAAACCCTCCTAAGAGTGTCATGAAAACTATGTCGCCTGACGTTGTCCAATACGACGACCCTGGATCCACATGACCTACGGCAGGGGCTAATAAAGCTCCACCTATTGCAGTAAAAACGCCAGAGATTACGAAGGCGTAGAGTCTATATCTCTTAACGTTTATTCCTAAATGCTCGGCTTTGAGAGGATTATCTCTAATGACTTTTAAGCACAAGCCAAAGTGTGAAGACACGATTCTATACATAACATATGTCGTTAAGGCAACTACGATTAGTACGTAGTAGTAATACACCTTTAGAAGAAAGTCCATTATGGGCATGTCAGCAAAGCTTATTCCAAGAAGAGTGGGTCTCAAAACAGGTAATCCCTCGTCTCCTCCGGTTATATAATAAAACTTAAGCAGGAATGTGTAGAAGATCATACCAAAAGCTAAAGTTAACATGGCGAAGAAAATCCTGGTATACTTTACACATACAAAACCGACACCTAATGCTACGATGGCTGAAATCACGATGCTAGTTAATAAAATCAGTTCCATATTTAAGATACCGTATTTAAATGTCATAAATGCTGCTACATACATGCCTAAAGCTAAGAATAGACCATGCCCGAAAGAGAGAAGACCTGTATAGCCTAAGAGAAGATTAAAGCCTAATACCACAGGTACATACGTCAAGCTAATTAACGTAAGATATGTTATGTAGGTACTCCCTGTAAACGGTAAGATAGCTAAAGCTATCAAAGGGGCGAATACCATTAAGTGTCTAACTTCTGTCATTCTTAGAATATCATGTGCCGTTAAGATTTTATCTCGCTTCAATTTCCGGCCTCCCGAATAAACCCCATGGTCTAATTAATAGGATTATTATTACAAGCAAGTATATCACAAAGGTTTCCAGCTCAGGGAAAGTTGCTAATGCCACTGCCTTTAACATGCCTACAATTATCGCACCTATGAAAGCTCCCATCATACTTCCTAAGCCACCTATGACTACCACAGCGAACGCTAAGACTATGGCCTCAATCCCCATACCTAGCATTGCCGCCGTCACAGGTATTATTAAGCTTCCACCTAAGGTACCTAATACGGTTCCAAGAGTAAAGCTCAACAAATATACGTGTGTTACATTTATCCCCAAAGCAGCAGCCATCTCTCGATCGTCCGCGACCGCCCTTAACATTTTACCAAACTTCGTGTTCTTAATGACAAAACCTATGATAAGTGCTATTGAGAAGCTACATACTATCACAAAGAGATGGTATAGCGGGATCACTATCTCTCCTATGTGTATGGATTGATATACGATAGCCGTCCCCTTAGCTATCCTCGGATATATCCCCCAGAAGATCTTAATTATGTCCTCGAATATTAAGACTAAGGCAAACGTTGCCAAGAGTTGAAAGACTTCCTCTCTCGGGTATATGAACTTCAACACGCCTCTCTCAATAACGGGCCCTAAGAAGAACAAAGATAGGCCAGCAGCTATTAGTACTAGCATGAAGTATGGTGCTGAGGAACCTGGTCCGACAAACCAGTCAATAAAGGAAATACCAGCATAGGCTCCCAACGCATAGAAGCTTCCGCAGGCTAAATTCAGTATCTTCTGTGTGCCAAAGACCACTTGTAAGCCAGCAGCTATTAAGAAGATAATGGAAGCGTAGAAGAGGCCTCCAAAAGCTATATCGAAAACTGCTGAAATACTCATCGTCATAACTCCGCCGATTTATTTGTAGACCTGGCTAGTTAACGGTTAAGTGGTTTTATTCTTCACCTGGTGCTTTCCAGCTCTTTACCCATTCATGGAACGTAACGTCTGGTGGATGACACATTTGACTGTACGAAATTCTCTCGACTGGATCTAGTAACACAAAGTCATAATTGGGATCATGCTTAGTAATTCCCTGGAAGAAGTCACAGATCATGTAATTGTCTTCTCTATAGCCTCTGAAACCTGATAACGAGGGCACAATTATTCCGCGCAAAGCCTCGGCAATTTCTTCTTTCTCTGGCCATTCTCCTTTAACAGCATACGCCTTCTCTACAGCAGCTTTGTAGGCTTGTAATGTAAACCACGCATGATCAGCTTCGTAGACTGGGTATTCTCCATACCGCTTGATATACTCATTGACAAATTCTGTTAACATAGGCCATGTATCAGTCCATTTGAAGTAAAAGCTATTGCAACCTATGATTATTCCTTCTGGTACAAACTCCTTCTTTAATGCAGGTAAAACTCCACCTGCTGTGCATAAACACCCCTTAGTTTCCTTAAATAACCCTACAGCAGCTGCTTGCTTAAGGAATGTGGCTGCTCCGCCATGCCAGAAGCTACTGAATACTAAATCAGGCTTAGCAGCCTTTATAGCTGCAATGTGAGAAGTGAAATCCGTCTCTCCCAGCTTTGGCCATAAGTCTATTACAGGCTCGACATCAGGTATGTAATGTTTTAACACGGTCATGAAAGCTTCCCAGCAATTCCTGCCATAGGAATAGTCATCATTTATTCCCGCAACTGTCCTGACTTCTGGGAAGTACTTAGCTACCATTATCGCGCCAGCAACGGCTTCGGCCTCGTTGTAAATGCTTCTAAAAGCATATGTAGGTTTCGGTAAAGTTTCCTCCAGACCCTTCTGTGTCGTACCATCCCAGGATAACCATAGTTGTTGTAATTCTTCGGCAAGAGGACCATATGCTAAACCAGTGGACGTAGACTCTGTACCAAAAATTACATCGCACTTCTTATCAATAGTTAACTTCTTGAATTTCTCAACACGTGATTCGACGGTTCCAGTTTCATCTTCAACGTAGTATTCGATTTTTCTACCTAGGATGCCTCCTTGAGCATTGACTTTTTCAATCCAAATTTCGGCTGCACGTAAGCCAGCAACTCCAGCTATCGATGGGATGCCAGTTAAGAATGTTACTATGCCAAATCTTAATGGTTCAGTTGGTATAGCCTTAGGGGGAGGAGGCTTGTACACGATCTTCTCCTTGGGAGGGGCCGCCGCATAACCAGCTGCTGCGCCGACGGCAAGACCTACAACAGCTGAACCTGCTAGCTCTAAGAAACGCCTTCTAGAAATCCTTTCAGCCGAGGCCAAAAATTTTCACCTAGGAGAGAACTTATAGTATAAGACCTCTATTAAAGCTTTAAGAATATCTTGTGTGATTTATTTTGAAATCTGAAATAT
>QMQV01000042.1 GCA_003649085.1 Thermoproteota archaeon | reverse complement strand
TTGTTAAGCTGGTCTTCACCAACTTCTTTTAAAGCAAGCTTCTTCAACTCCTCCTTAATCAGCTTCCTGCCATCTGGGTAGGGCTTGGCGACGACTTCAAAAGCCCCGTCAACCCTAGCTAACACCTTGACGGCTTGCGACAGCGGGCTTGAGAAATACTCCTCCGCAGCCACCAAGGGGTAGGCGTAGCTCTCAACAGGCTTAACCTCAGCACACAACATCGAGCTAAGCGCTTGACAGTCATTTGAAGGCTCAATAAGCATAGAAGAAGATAAAAATCCTTCAACAGCTTTAAAAACCCTCTTAGAGACACCAAGCCATAACCGCACAGTTCTCCTATCAAACTCTTTCATACTGGCAGCCAGCAACCTAAACTCGGAGTTAAGGCCATATAGCAAATCTAGGAGCTCGACGGGAGAACACTCGCTTGAAAACCACCCGCCAATCTTAAGCCACAACACGTCATCAGGCAAAAAATACTCCCTCAAAAAACAGGTAAAATAATATAAAGCCAGCACATGAAAACACGCGTTTTATTAAGCTAAGCCATCATCTAGAGAGCTAATCTCACATTCAACTACCTAGTTTGAAAAGCGGAGAGCTGAAGTAGCTTGAACGTGAAGATAAGCGTTTTCCTCTTTGGGAAACCTGCTTGGGAACTTGAAGACCTCGAAGGAAATGAGCTGCCAGCAAGCTATTCACAAAAACTTAGGGAACTAGGCAAAGAACTAGATAAACGGCTTCAACGAATAGCTGACATATATGATAAGCTCGTAGCCAACGGGTGGAAGCCCTACGGGACACTATACGACATAGACTTCTTCAAAGAAGACATCAAAGACGCAAACCAAGCAAGAGAAGAGCTAGCGAAGCTAAACATAAGCCTTGAGGAAGTCATTATAGTTGAGTGCGAGGAAAAACCTCATTAGCTAAGAACGCGAAGCCCGATAAGAGAAGTTGTGAAAAAGCTAAAGTACCATTGCCCACACCTCCTTAAGCAGGTGTTTAAACTAGCACTTATTGTAGAAGGAGCTTTGCGGAGAGGGTTTGCCGCCAAGGGAGTGCACTCAGGCGTTTACATCCAAGTGCCGAAAAGCCGCCTTTCACAGCAATACAACCTATATGCTGCTCAATACGCGGTTAAAGGCGAAGTCTTAGATATCAAGAAGCTTTTCGGCGAGCTAAGCGGAGAGGAGTTGAAGCTTAAGGAGTTAATAGGGCAGAGGATAAGCTTTACCTTGAGCGTAGCAGCAATTGGAACCCACGACTTCCTATACATCTCTGAAGAGTCTTGGCCTCTCTTCAGGGACTACGGGGTTTTCCCAGATGAATACGTATTAAAGGTCAAGCTCACGCACATAAAAGTTGACGAAGAGGTCTTAGAGATATACCCGAAGAGGGATGTGGTGGCTTAAGCTGCCCCTCGCTGAGCTTGAAGAGGTATTGAGGAGGAAGAGCTTAGCTGACAAATACTATGAAAACTACTTAGAGCACTATCATAGAGGAGAGTACTCCAAGGCGTCAGAGTATCTGTGGGGCGTGGTGAACGCGCTCACATACGCCTTAGGGCTTTTCTATGGAAAGACGCTCGGCGATCACTCAAAGGTAGTGGAGTTCTTGAACATGTTGGCGAGCGAGCACAAAGACATAGCTGAGGGGTTAAAACCCGCCCAGCGCGTACACGCAAACTTCTACCACGACTTCATGGACAAAGACCTCTTCGACGACGATAGGCTAAAAGTTGAGAAAATGATAAACAAGTTGGCAACGCTACTTACCCAGAAACTAGAGGAAATAGCGTCGACAGCTTAAATAGACCACGTGACGTGTTCTAGTAGGTTTCCCATGGTCATGCGTGAACGAATTTAGGTTAAAGCTCCTTAAGGTGTCAAGAGCTAACTCAAAGTCCTCTACGTCAATTAACGGACAAGTGCTATGTCAGTTATCGAAGTTTATGTTAAAACTTTTTAAGCATATTGTCCCGTATTGCTTTTTCGTGGAGGGTTAAACCACGTTTGAAAGCATTAGCTTAGAAAACTTCTGTGGAGTTAAAACTTGTAAAGAGCCATTAAAGCTCTCAAAGTTTACAGTGCTAATTGGGCCCAATAACTCGGCGAAAACCACGATCTTAATGGCGTTATTCCTTCTGCCTTTCCCATGGGAAGTTAGAAGTATATCAATTATGGGTCTTAGTAAAATTGACTTCTTAAGCCAATTCCTTTACAGAAGTACAGAATCGCTTGTTTACCGATATAGCGGTAAGAGCATTATTGAGAGTGTAGTTAAGGGAAAGCAGCTTAAGCTTGAAATATCTTCATCAACAGGTCCTCAAAAAGTATATGTTGAAGGTATCGAAAAAGAGCTTAATTCTAGAGACAGTGGCTATTATCACTTTAAGTTGCGTGATTTACTCGATCTTAAATACCTTGATCCCGTAGACTATGCTATGCTCATTCCAAATAGCGATAGCTTTAGGCAGAATTTAGGGGCAAGGTTAGGAGAAGCCCTTAACTGGAGTATTGTTGAGAAAACTGGTGCGCACTTTAAGCTTGTTAAGGACTTTGTTTCAAAGGTTATTGACGATGAGTTTACAGAGGTCACTGTTAAATTTAATAGGTTAGCGTTGAGGAAGGTGACTCCTTCTGGCGAGCCATTCTACGTTGAGCTTGAGCACGTAGGCGATGGTGTTAAAAGGTTTTTAACGTGTGCTCTCTGGCTTGAAGCTGTCAAGCCTAGAGCGGTATTATGGGATGATTTGGAAGCTTCAGCACACCCAAGCCTCCTCAACGGCATTATAAAGTGGTTGTCTGAACACGACTGGCAAGTGGTGATGTCGACGCATTCAATAGACGTGCTACGCGAAATACTATCTGTTGAACTTGAAGACGCTAAAATCCTCTCGTTGAGGAAGCTGCCAGACGACACTTTAACCTATCGAGAATATTCACTTGATGAGCTAGAGGAGTTTTTTGAAAAGGGCGTAGACGTTAGAAAGCTCTTTACGCCGCGTGAGGAGCTTTGAGATACGCATCTGGGGGATTTGAGGGTAGAGAAGATCAGGTGCTTTTAATACTTGGAGATGGCGCGCGAGATGAGAAGGTAGTAAGCTACGTTGCACCACGCTTCAACGGCACTAAATGCTCCATAACCTCCATACGACTTCCCTCGCCGGACATGCCGAGGAAAACCGGCCTCAACGCGCTTGAAAGCCTCATACTACTTTTAGACAAGTTCAAGGTTAAGCGGGCATTATTCCTAATAGATAAAGAACATGTACCAAGCATTGATGATGTGAAAAACTGGCTTATAGGGCATGGATGTAGCGTGGAAGAGCGCATGAAAACTAGCGAAGCTTTAATCCTCAACTTAACTCGAGGAGCTAAAGAAACAGTTCTATACGTAGCTATAGCTGGCAGAGAAAAGCGCATAGAAGAAGATATCGAGAGCTTAGCTCAGCAAATCTACGGTCAAGCAGCGCCAAAACAAGCACATCGAAAAATCAAGAAGTTAGTAGAAAAAGCCAGTATAAGCCAAATATCTAAAGCCTTCAAAGGCTTAAGCACAGTATTAAAAGCCCTAGAACGGGAATGTAGCATATAACATCCAAACCTGCATGTCTCGTTCTCAGCTTACTTACCAGCTTCTCCTGCTAAATATCAGCTTTCCAGTAGAAAATAAACCATGCTAGCTCACCATAAACTTAAAGCTGAGTCTCAACTTATCTCAAGTACTTCCACCCCATAGCTACGAGTACTACAAGAGTCGCCGCCTCAATTAGCGATAAGACCAGAGAGAAATTCGCGGTTACGCTGCGCACGCTTAAAGCAATAAGAAGCGTGAGCGCGAGCCCTGCTAATGAAGTTGCGATTGCCATAACAGCTCCAACCTTGCGCAGCTCCAATAAATACCCTCCTCCTACTATCAATATTAGCCCAACAATACAGGCTCCTAAGCTGATGGTATTTAGCGTAAGTAGAGATGTCGTGACCTGGGCAGGTGGTGGTTGTGTGTACTTAATTTGTTCAGCAAGGCTTCGAACAAAACTTTCCATAAAGCCTGACAGGTAGAAGAAGGCTAAGCCCACGGCGAGATCTAGAGCTCCTAAAATGATGGCTAAGTAACCAGCAGCTACGACGCAGCCAGGCTTTAAGATAAAATCTCCTCCTACGCGAGCTTCGAGCTTTACTCCACAATTAGGGCAAAATTTAGCTCCATTAGGTATATCATATCCGCATTTTGGGCACTTCACAAACTCTCTTTTTCCTTAGCTGACCCCTTAAACCTTTCTCAATCTCGTTAGCTCACGATGAGGAATAAGTCTGTTCGCTCAATCTCTCACTTTTCGAAGCCAATGAGCTTTGGTAAAGGCTAAGCTAGCACGTACGTAGGTAGGGGTTAAGTTGAGTTAGGTGACTAGAGAAATTTGCATAGAAGCCAACGACCCCTCTATAGGAGGTCAGGCGTAGTTTTATATAGCTGTTTGAAATACTTTGCCTATGCGACGTTGTTTTGCTGAAGATAGGGACTTAACTGAGCTGATCGATAGTATTGAAGTAGATGTCGATTTAAGAGCTTTTAGAGATTTTAAGGAGTTTAAGAAAGCCTTACTTAAAGACCTTTTTTGAAGCATATCAGTGAACAAAAGCTTCTAACTTTCAGCTAATAGCTTAAGCTCATTGAAAAGCTCTTTAAACACTTGTCCTGTAAATTCAAGGTTTTTTACTAGCTTTTCATATACTGTGTTCTGCTTATCTTTTCCTAGACATCTCCACGTTGTTTTAGGGTCTTTACCGCATCTTTTAAGGCAGTTTTCAACATCTTCTTTAAAACTTGTTTTAATAGCAGCTTCAAGTAAATAGTCTTCAATAGTATGTTTTACGTAGTCTACGCTCTCCATACCGTTAACTACTAGCTTCACCATTAACTTCTTACCAGCATATTCACACTCAAAATGTGCGACGCGGTCACCTATTTTCTGCTTTTTGATACTTGTTTTTTCCCTAAGCTTTTCTACAAAGCTTTTTACCACATCTTGAACTGGTTTATCGTCTTGGTCTATCAAGAATATTATGTTTGCTGGCTCTGATAATCCTCTTATGTAGCTTACGTATTCGGGTAAAGCGTTTACTGAGGCCTCCTTTGTATATGTGGGCTTGACGATAAAGGCTACGCACTTAGAGCCGTTTAAGTGATGAGCTATTATAGCTGTTACATAGTCTTCTGGGTTGCCGTTTCCTAAGACTATTAACCCAGTTTTCTTGACATCAGCTTGTAGCATTGAAGTGTAGGATTCTAGTTTGTGGCGTCGCACAAAACTTCTAATGCTGGTGGTGAGGGAGCTGTCGAGAGGGCATAGCTTCAAAATAGAGCTGCCTCCGCCATCCTGACATCTACGCCAGCTGCTTGAAGCTTTTCAACCTCCTCTAAACTCATTTTCTTGGCTTTGAGCTCGCCATTAACTAGCGACAAAAGCGTTATGGAGACGTACTCCTCACCTACATGTTCAACAGCAGTCTTAGCTAAACACCTCAACGCCTCAAGGCTATGCGTTGAAACCACTACTTGCGTCCCTTTTTCAACCAGCTCAGTTAACCACAGCGAGCTCTCAACCAAAGCCTTAGGGTTCATATGAGACTCAAAGTCATCCCAGAGCAAAACACCAGGCTTAACCATCTCATACAACAAACCAGCGATAAGCAGCTCTTGAACACCATCACCTAAGTCACCAACCCTAATAGAAGAGCCATCAGGTCTTTGAGCATAAAGTGCTAGTTGTCCGCCATAAAACGGTTCCAATGTAAGATTAACATAACGTTCATTAGATATACGAGAAACAAGTTCGACAATCTTCATACTTACACGCTTGTTTTTAACCTCAGGCCAATAACCTTTAAGAAATTCATATGCCTCATTGACAAGCTTAGGATGAAAAATTAGGATGTCTTTAGATGTAATAAGGTCCCATTTATTAATATCAGATACCTTATTGGAATTTAAATCGAGATCACATAGTTTAGTCCCCCCACTACCTTTCGTAACTACACGTTCAAGAGCTACATCCAGCCGGGTTTCTTCTCCAGCAACTAAATATTCTACACGTATGTGATTTTCTTTTAACAAGAAGACCGTAGCTATAAATCTATCCTCCACATTCAAAACTATAAAGGCATGTGGAGCGGTATAGTTATGAACAAGGAAGGCGTAGCTGCCGCTATGAAGAGTCCTATGGAGATTGTTTACAACTTCAACAGCCAT
The DNA here is from genome assembly GCA_003649085.1 of Thermoproteota archaeon. The sequence goes on along the minus strand of QMQV01000042.1, from coordinate 6,949 downwards.
ATAGGGAACATAAGGTGTTTTTCGCGAAAGCCCCGCACCAAGAAATAAAGCTTCTAAAATCGTACTTTTACCACAGTTGTTTGCTCCAACAAGTATTGTTAAGGGAGCAAACTCCAAAACCCCTCCACGAATACCCCTAAAATTCCATAAAGCCACCTTCCTAATATACGGCTCCAACCACCCACCCTCCAAGAAAAGTAAAGAGCTAAAACACCTAATATAACATTAACCTAGGCTTAAACCCTCATTTTTTTTATATATCCACGGCAATAACTTATAAATCTCTAAATCACGAAATCCTCTTTATGCCAAGAAAACTTTCTCCCTACACAAAGGGAATAGTAGCAGAGCGAAAAGTCATGAAAAAACTACAAGAAAAAGGATGGTTAGTAAAACAAAGCAAAGGTAGCCGAGGGCCATATGACCTATACGCGTTAAAAAACGGAAGAAAACTCCTAATACAGGTAAAATCACATAGTTCAAGACCTACGAGACGAGAAATAAGAAAACTAAGACGCGTAGCTAAAAGTAAAAAAGCCAAAGCATTAATCATGCACGTAGATTCAAGCGGCGTAGACTCACTATTTGTATATTAGCCTCACTTTCCATCGGATGTCCTTTAACATATCGGCATCCCAAATTTAAAGCGTCGCTTAACCATGTTAACTACGCTCTGTAAATCTTCATAACATTCTTCGTCTATTTCAAGATACATTATGCGTGTTTTTAAGTTTGGATGCGTATCCCCCAAGATTTTTCTCTTAATATCCTTAAGCCTTTTAATTACCTTCCTTAACGGAAATGGTTTCCCATACTCGCTAAACTGTTTACTATATACATGGAGTTTGATGAGGGTAATCGCGTACAGCAAAGCGTCTTTTATCGCTGATGTGGCGTGTAAGTCCGCCTCAAGCTCTAATTGACACCCAAAGGCATTAGCATGCCTAATCCATAAAACCATAAGTGTAGAAAGTAACGTTATGGCGCTTAAGCGAGCTCCTAACATAGCAATTTCTGGCATAATGTAAAAGAATTTAATCCATCCGACGATAATCATAAGTACCATGAATGCATAGCATAATGCAATCCTTAAAAATGTTTTATTCATTTCGGTTGTATGCCTGCGTATATGATGTAAGCTAAGATGCGACAGCTCATGTGCAATCAGAGCTTCTAATTCATTTAAGTTTAAAACGTTAAGAGAATCGTGATAAATGAAAACGCGGCTAAAAAAGACCATAGCGTTAGCCTCATGATTCTTTTTAGCACATATGTAAACGCTCTTCACTTTGACATTCATTTCGCTAGCCACTTTATTGACTAGCTTAACAATATCTTCAGGAGCAGGCTTAATGTACTTAAAACCTAATGACCAAGCTAATACTTTAAACCACGATTTTAATAATATCCTCTTAATGCTTTTAAGAACATTCCTTACGTTTCTCGCTACCATGTCCCCGTCAAAAGACAATACGAGTGTTATTTATAAGGATTTTTAAGACAACTATGATAAAATATATGATAGCTAATGAGCACAAAATATAGTCAAAGCCATATCGTGAAAAACTAAAACTACTTCTAGAGAGCACGTATAGCATTAAAAGTGGGAAATTACTTACCGTTGTCGGTACGCAATCATCAGAAGCATATTAACAGCTAAACTCAATGTAGATTACAAGGTAAATGGTCGACTTCAAGCATGTTCACATATATTAGATTTCAACACTTACTGATACAATTTTCACATCAGCTATTTGTTCAGTTTGGATATTGACCTTTCCTTCGACGATGACGTGAATTTTAAGGTAAGGTATTTTGATGTTTGCTAAAGCGACAGGAATAGATCCACTCATGCGAAGGAAGAAAATATCGTCGCTTACTCTAACGATATAGTCTTTATGCCATGTAATCTTTGGGAATTCTGCGCGTACGGTGTCTGATATTATGTCCTTAACTCCCTCTAACATGTAGCGAAGTGCTAAGGAAATATTCTTGGCGACATAGTCAAAAGCCTGGTCAACAATTATTTCTACGAATAAATCACCAAGTCCTGATAATTGCTCTTTAAAGGTCATGACGGCTAAAAACATCTCCACCTTATTTTCGAGTGCTTTCATATCATTTAGCGCTTCGCTAAGTTCAAAACTCAAGTTTTCTAATCGCTGAAGATCTTCTAATGGTAAGTTTACTAATGTCTCATACTTCTTGAACAAGTTTTGAATTACGCCCTTAATATCTTCAATTTCCGAATTAACAATCGATATATCGCTTGATAAGGATTTAGTTAACTCTTCATAACTAGTAACTTTCTGTTTAAGGCTATGTATTTCATCCTTTAACTCCTTAAGCTCACTTCTAAGTTCTGCATTAGCTTGTCCAAGACCTAATATAATGTAAGCCATGACTATTAAAACTACCATCAAAATAAGGATTAACCTCTCTTTTTCAGATAGTTTAATTAACTTCTTTAAGCTTTGCCACAGTTCCTTACTCAATCGAAGCCCCGTGATAAAAGTTTAAAATTATCAGAGATATAAAAAGCATATCTCTATTTAAAACTCATACCACAACGTATAAATTATAGTCAGTAACAATATTATCTACAGTTAAAAGTTTAAGAATGGTAGGGGAGAAACGTTTTGGATGTGCTACTTTCTGATAAAGCCTTCATAGGCATTGTGCTTTCAGCTGTAGAAGCTTTTAAGAAAGAATGTACGGGAGCTCTTCTTGGATATAATTTACGTGATAACAGGATAGTAGTCGAGTACTCATTTCCCTATCAGTTAGCGGAAAGATCGTATTCACAAGTAATAATCTCAACTAAGAGAGAGTCAAGAGTCAAAGAAATACTGCCTAAAATTACTCAGTTAAACTACGTTGGGGAGTACCACTCACATACGCAAAGAGGAGGTAAGAAAGCTACAGCAAAGCTTAGCGATGAGGATGAAGAGGCTATAGAGAAGTGTATGATAGAAATAGTGGTAGCGGTGAATGAAGCTAAAAGAAAGACCGTATGGAAACAGGATCCTAAAGGGATGATGTTATCGGGGACCATTGGTGGTTATCATTTAACTTTAGCTTGTTATTACAAGAAGAAGGATGGTACTATTATACAATGCCCACTTTTATGTCCATATATTTTAGGCTTTGATCTCACATTTTAACTTAAAGGTGTAGCCTTATGTCTTCAACAAAGCGTATGAGTAGAAACATTATCTGTCCACGTTGTGGTAATATAGCAACAATTTATGAAAGGGTAGAAGTTAAGCAAAACAACAATGCATACTTCATCTACAAGGTAAAATGTGAAAACTGTGGCGATTTCAGCTTAGACGGTAAAGAAGAAGTAAAAGCTAGGAAAGAGTATGAACGGAAAATGAATGAGCTTCTACATCGCTTACTTCAACAGTAGGTAAGGAAACACTATAGAGTCAGCTTTTTGTAGAAAGAATTTCAAGTATTTGCTTAGCAATCTTTCCAACTTCTCTAAACGTCTCGTAATCTCTTGGCAAACCATGCTGCTGTTTCCAGCGTATATGCTTATCATCTCTCTTCATAGCTACATGCAACGCTATATACCAAAGCCTAGAAGCTTGTTTCGAGCAAACCGGGCATCTTTCACTCCTAACTTCTTCTACCATAACTTTTCTTCGAACCATTTTTCTGTCATCAGAGTATTATTTCATTGCTTTTTATATACTTAGTCTCCAGACAAACATGCCGTAAACAGAATTTGGGGCACTTTGTAATAATCTATAATCTAAATAGTTAAGAAGAAGGAGAAAATCTTTTTACTAATATGGGTCTTGTTAATGAAATAAGGGCTTACGTGTTTGAGAAGTATATTAAGCCTGCTTTTGACAAAGGCGAAGCTTTCGTTACCATAAGAGCTGGCGATGTCCATAAAGAAATGGGTCTTCGTAACCGTATACCAGCAGTATGTACAGCTTTGGGAGCAAATAAAGCCATGGAGTATTTTAGCGAGCGCCTAAGAAAGCTTGGTCATAAGATTACCGTTATATTAGACTCGTCAGAAACGCCTCCAAGCGGCTACGGCGCTAGCGCACAATATACGTATACCTTTGAGCACGATCAAGAGCAAAGTAATGAATACTTCTCTAACGAGGAATATGAGGTTACGGAAGATGAAGCGAGAAAGCTAATGAGCGAATACCTAAGTATAGAACTATACAAAGCGAGGCTCAATATAAGGGGAAAATACAAGGAATTTGACCTCGTAAATGAAAAACATGGCATAGTCGGAGACTTCAAGAATCTAAAATTTAAAGGCCAAGCATCAGCTGAAATGAGCAACATAGTCGAATACGTATGGTTAATGGAAAAACTAGAGCATTACACTAAAAAGAAATGGAGGAAAATCATCGTTGGCGCTGGAAATAAAGAAACCTTCGAAAAGTTCGCAAAGAAATACGATCCATGGCTAAATGACTTAGAAATCTACTTTATAACAAGCAACCATAAGATACTAAAGATAAGGTAAGATCACTTGCTATGACCCACGTGTAAAAAATTCTGAAAGACCTATCTTAAGTGCTTTCACCCCATAGCTATGAGCACTACGAGTGTCGTTGTCTCGATTAATGATAAGACTAGAGAAAATTCGCGGTTATGCTGTGTACGCTTAAAGCAATAAGAAGTGAGAATACGAGCCCTGCTAATGAAGTTGCAATTGCCATAACAGTTCCAACTTTACGTAGTTCACTATTCTAGCATGTCACAAGCTGAATTAATAACTCAATAATTATCATTAAATTAGCGTCAGCTTTTTAACAAGAAGATAGTCAATTAAAAGGAGGTGCAAGATGAGTGGCTTACGATCTGGATGAGCTAATATTCCATAGGCGTGTAGCTATCATAAAAGGGTATAAGAAGATTGAGGAGGCAAAAGGTGAGAAAGCTACTAAAGCTTGGACCAAGGGTTATGGATTAAAGATGTTAGGTATAGATATAAAAGAGCATTAGCCATCCTTCACTCACGATATCCCCGCTTAAGATCTTCCACATACTTACATAGTGTCATAACAGCTAAAGTTGAGAGTATTAATTTATAGGCGTACGTCTGAGCTATAGTTTGAATAATGAGTTCAAGCCCATAATAAAGGAAACATACTAAGATTATTGATAAAAACATCAGCATCAACGCTTGATAAAATGGTATATACCTCCCCGTACCAGGTTCATAAAAACCTCCTGTTTTCAATTTTACAAGGACAAAAATTGAACAATCAATAAGAAACATAAAGCAGACTACAGAAACGAAAAGTTCTTGTGGAAAGAGACTTAATGCCAGAATCATTAATGAGGCAAGCGGTATTAATCTGATGTCAACCACGTGAAAGCCTTAGAAAGGTCGAGATTATATACATTACGTTCTCCTATAAAGAACTTAAAATGAGATGGAAGATGAATCAACATAGATGGAAGCATCTAAGAATCTTCATAGGTACTCTTAAGCTGTCTCACAGAGAGTGATGTGTAGAGTATCGAGCGTTAAAGAATGGTACTGTGTTAAGAAATCTATATGTGTATAAAGTTTAGCTTAACATATTTCTGGTGCTGTATCGCTTGTCTGGGTATGTCGCTATCGCTGGTGATGCTATTAACTGGTTTTGGAGTTTCAGAGACTATGGTATTAAGGAGCTTTCCAAAGCTTTTGTCGATGATTCGGAGCCGCCTAAAAGACTCACCGAATTAAAGCGTGAAAATTGGGTTCTCTGGGGTTTTCATAGTAGGGAAGATTACAGAAAACTTTCAGAATGGGTTAGAAGCTACAACGTCTTAAACGTCGTTATGGTTGCTAACTCCATTGCTGGACTGAGTAAGCGTGGAGTCATAGGTTTTGGTAAGGTAAGCAATGACATGCTTATTGGAGAAGTAAGATGGGACTACTGGCCTAAGCCTCCTAAGGGACATGGTAAATGGGATTATAAATTTTACATCGAGGTTGAAGCTATAATACCAGAAGTTATCAATAACGCTAGCGTATTAAAATCCCTCAATAAAACGCTTTTTACGTATGATATACCATCAGATACGCTGGCTGAAATCATTAGGAAATGCTCATCATATGTTGTAACCTTGATTCCAAGTAATATAACTCAAGGGTCAAGTTTCCTGATTAAAGAGGAAGAATATAACTTGTTAAAGGATATTGCCTTAGATCGCTGGGGTGTAACGGGACTTAGGGTTAAGAGGTTAAAAGTCAATCTAGAAGACATACTAAAAGTGGTAGAGAGATACGGTTTATATTATCCACGCGATGTTTTGGTAAATGCCCTTGCTGCTTTGCGAAGTGGTAAGCATCTGCTTTTAATGGGAGCCCCAGCAACTGGAAAGTCTATGTTAGCTAAGGTTTTAGCTGAGGCGTTAGGCTATGAGCTCTATGCCTGCACTGCTTCTAGTGCTTGGACAAGATATGACTTCATAGGCGGACCAGTTCTAGGAGAAAACGGCAGGTTAGAGTGGAGAAGCGGACATTTACTCAAGGCCTTGGCTAGGCATTTTGAACTTGAGGAAAGAGGTGGAGGTGTACTACTTTTAATTGAGGAGCTTAACAGAGCCGAGGCCGATAAAGTTCTTGCAGAATTCTTCACAATGTTTCCTAGCAGTAATTACAGAGACTGGAAGTTTCCAGAAGGCCTTGCCAAAGAGATCCTATCCTTTAAAACACGCGAAGATGCATTAGACGAAGATGCTAAGAGACTCCTTGAATATCTAGAAAGATCCAATTACATGATCCCAGGAGGCTTTAGGGTAATCGCAACGGTGAATAGCTTTGATAGAGCATATCTCTTTACGTTGGGATATGCTTTACAAAGAAGGTTTGTTGTTCTAGAGATATTCCCTCCGAATAATCCTGAAGACGAAATTAGAGCAATTATCGAACAATTTAGGCGTAAAAATATTCACGTGGACGACGTGGTTAAAG
>QMQV01000041.1 GCA_003649085.1 Thermoproteota archaeon | reverse complement strand
GAGTCCTTTTTCGAGGTGATGAAAAAACTTGAGTTCTTGCCAAACTCTCCCACCCTAATGAACGCTGGAACAGAAATCGGGCAACTTTCAGCTTGCTTCGTTATACCTGTCGAAGATTCAATAGAAGGTATTTTCGACGCGCTTAAGTACATGGCAATAGTCCACAAATCCGGCGGTGGTACTGGCTTCTCATTTTCGAGATTAAGGCCGAAGGGAGATGTCGTGAAGTCTACGATGGGTGTAGCTTCAGGTCCCGTATCATTCATGAAGATCTTCGACGTTGCTACTGAGATAATAAAGCAAGGAGGCAAGCGTAGAGGAGCTAACATGGGCGTATTACATGTAACACATCCAGATATCATAGAGTTCATAACAGCGAAGTCTAAGCCAGGGGTATTAACAAACTTTAACATATCCGTAGCTGTAACTGACGAGTTTATGGAAGCTGTCGAAAAAGGAGAAGACTACGACTTAGTGAATCCTAGGAATGGAGAGGTAGTTAATAGGCTAAACGCGAGAGACGTCTTCGAGCTAATGGTTGAAAACGCTTGGAGAACAGGCGACCCAGGGCTTCTTTTCATAGATGAAATTAACCGCAAAAACCCCACACCAAGCTTAGGAACAATTGAGAGCACAAACCCCTGTGGAGAAGTGCCATTACTTCCATTTGAGTCGTGCAACCTCGGCTCAGTAAACCTATCAAAAATGGTTAGGAACGGAGATGTTGACTGGGATAAGCTTGACAGGGTAGTTAGGATAGCTGTGCACTTCTTAGATAACGTAATCGATGTGAACAAATACCCACTACCTCAAATTGAGTACATGACTAAGCTCAATAGAAAGATAGGTCTAGGTGTCATGGGCTTCGCCGAGATGTTAATCAAGCTGGGCATACCATACAACTCTAACGAAGCTCTAAACTTCGCTGAAAAAATTATGAGCTTCATAGCTAAGGTTAGCAAGGAAGCATCTGCAGAGCTTGCTGAGAAAAGAGGGGTTTTCAAGACTTTCGAAGAAAGCATATGGCCTAAGATGGGCTTTTCAAAGCTTAGAAATGCCACTACGACGTCAATAGCCCCAACAGGTACGATAAGTATCATAGCGAATACCACTAGCAGCATAGAACCCCTATTCTCAGTAGTCTACGTTAGAGAAGTCTTAGAGGGGACACGGCTTTTTGAAGTAAACCACCTATTTGAGAAAGTAGCTATTGAAAGAGGCTTCTACAGTAAAGATCTGTTAACGAAAATTGTCAAAGCAGGTTCCCTGCAAAAAGTCAGCGGAATACCTGAAGATGTCAAGGAGCTTTTCGTAACAGCTTTAGACATAGACCCAGAATGGCATGTTAGAATGCAAGCTGCCTTCCAAAAATACGTTGATAACGCAGTTGCCAAGACCATTAACTTACGTGAAACAGCCACATTAGATGATGTTAGGAGGGCGTTTAAGCTAGCTTACCAGCTGAAATGCAAAGGCATAACAGTTTACAGATATGGTAGCAAGCCAAAACAGGTCCTATACGTAGCAGTTGAGCCTGAAGAAGCAGCTTTAGAGAGCTCGGAATACCTAAAAGCTTGCCCAACAGGTAAATGTGAGTAAAAGTGGTGTAGCTTGGGAAAACCACATGTACGCGTCTATACAGGCGAAGGAGAGGGTAAAACGCTAGCTGCCTTTGGCTTGGCTCTAAGAGCTATTGGTCATGGGCAAAGAGTCGTCGTCATCCAGTTCTTAAAGGGGCGTAAAGATGTCGGAGAATACAGAGTAAAAGAAAAGCTCTCTCCAAACTTAGAGGTATATCAATTCGGTAGAGAGGAATTTGTAAGCCCGAGGTTCCCTGAGCAAGCAGACTACGAACTAGCAAAGAAGGGAATAGAGTTTGCTAAACAAGTTTTGCAGCTAAAACCAGATGTCCTCATATTAGATGAGGTAAATTTAGCGGTTTTCTACGGCTTAATAAGTGTCAAAGACGTGTTAGATGTCATTAAAGAAGCCTCAGACGACATGGTAATCGTTCTCACTGGAAGATACGCTCCAAAGGAGTTTATTGAGATAGCCGACTTAGTGACTGAAATGAAGAAGATCAAACACCCATTTAATCGAGGAGAATATGCTAGAAAAGGCAGGGAATACTAGACTTCAACCTTTGGGCAAAGGTCATTTAAAGGACATTCAGAGCACAGGGGCCTCCTAGCTCTACAGTATCTTCTACCTAAGTTTATTAAAGCGAGATGAAGCGTGAAAAAGTCCTTACCGCGAAAGACATCCTCTAAAGCTCTTCGAACATCTTCATATTGCGCTTTAACCGACGCTAAGCCCATTCTCTTAGAAACCCTCATTATGTGCGTGTCAATCGGCATGACAGGCTTCTTGGCGTTGAAGAGCAGCAATACGTCAGCAGTCTTGTAGCCGACACCTCTAAGGGATAAAAGCTCTCTTCGTGCTTCTTCGAGAGGCTTGCTTAATATAGCCCATAGATCGCCTCCATACCTATCAACTAGCTGCTGAGCGATTTCCTTCAAAACTCTAGACTTATTCTTATAGAGCCCAGCAATTCTCAAAGCTTCTTCAAGATCCCTTAAATCAGCTTTCAAAATCTTCTCAGGAGTTACCTTGCCAAGTAAGCTTCTTAAATTGCGAAAAGCCCTTGATGTGTTTAAGTCGTTGGTGTTCTGAGAGATTATAGTCACGACAAGGGCTTCAAACGGGTCTTCTAAGAAGTCACTTAGCATAGGCGGCTCAAATAGCTTAGTAACCCTTTCATAGACTTGTTCAGCCCACTCATGTGAAATGCGCTTCACGCTAGCTTACCTGCCCTCCAGCAATGTTTTCAAGAAGAGCCTTTAAATCCACTTCAGCTTTAGTCCTCCACCCTAAGTATACCATGCCCTCCTCGTCTTCAGCTAAATAGCCCCTCTTAATGAAGCGGTCAAGCTCCATCGATACCTTCCACTCAGGGAACTTCTCACTTAACATCTTCTCAACCTCTTTCTTAGGTGCCTTGCCGTGTCTTGAAGCTATGAAAGCTATCGCGGCGGCCAAGACAGCTAAACTATCTAGCCTCCAGCCCGCTAACGAAGCCTCGCTAAGCGTCAGCGGATGCTTGCTCACAATATAAAACCTAGCTTTATCAAGTTGCATTTCACTTAAGGATTCGACATTCTCTCCCTCCTCAGAAACGATCTTTATGTCCAAGCCTAATTCACTTAACCTTTCTTTAAGCAGCTTAATGACCTTCATATAGTCCTTGCCCACAACTTTTCTAAGCTCCCACCCTTTTGCTCCAGGATACCTATGATGTTGAAATAAGATTAAATGAGCAGCTTTCCTAAGCTTTCTAGCTAAAGCTTCCTCGCTCACGCTTTACACGCTCCAGCTCTCTTCTCCACACATCATAGTTAAACGCCACAACAACGGATCTACCCACTTTCTTTTCTTCAGCCTTAGCTGGCTTAATGTATATGACCTCTTGAATGGGGTCTATGAAGAGTTCAGCTCTACCCTGAGACACCAAAAAGCTCACCATATAAGCCCTCATAGCGCTCTCTTCAAACCCTTCCCTCACTACAAAGGACCAGTAGTCAATAGCTTCTCCCCTAGACCTAGCTAATAGCTCTTCATACAATTCATCTAGCGCTTTCTCGAACTCTTCCTTAGTCAATAAGCGCATCTTAATAAGCTCTTCAATATCTAAGTGCTTAAGCTCAAACTCCGCTTGTGTCGTAAGTTCGTGCTTTCTTTCAGATAATGGAGGTAAAGCAGCCCAATAATCATAAGCTTCCTTAAGCCTCCTAAACGTAAGTTGCTCAGTCGAGATTATTGGTCTCCAAGCTTTTAAAAAAGCACGAGCTAGCTGCTCCCTATCCATTAGCTTAAGCTTAGCCTCTATTAAAAACGGGTCTATGAACATCCTAGAAGCTCTACGCCTAACCCACTCGCCTTGAAGTTTAACAATTTCAGAAAGCTCCTTCAAAGCCTCAGAATCCAATAGTAAGTCTTCCACAAGCTTCCACTTAGGCAAAAGCTCTCTAAGAATTTGCAACTTCTCTTTAACGTCGACCGTAAACGGGTCCTGTCCGCTCAACCGTATTGCTTGACAGAGGACTATAATCCTAAGCACCTGCTCTCTATCAAACTCTTTGAGCCGCTGCACTGACAGTTTTAATCACCTCAGATTTTCCTTGGACGTTTTGCACAAATATCACGTTAACCTTCTCACTCAACACCGAGATTTGGCTAGGCGTTATCACGATAAACTGAACATCTTTATTGGCCTCGATATGAGATAGCAGCATCTTCATCATAGCTTCTCTATTAACTGGGTCCATGTGTACATCAAACTCGTCCACAGCTCTAATCGGAGATTTCAAATACTGTTGTAGTGCTAAGAGAAACGCCATAATAGCTACCGTACGCTCTCCTCCACTTTGCACATAAGCGTCTAAGACTACTGGCGAACTACCACGAAAACCAACGGTAAGCTCTAAACCAGCCTCCTCCATATCATCTAGGTTAACAAGCCTTACTCCACCAATGCCTCCAACTCTAGACAATATGTCTCTGTAAACAGGGTCAACCTCTGAAACCAATTTTTCAAGTGTTTGGCGCCAAATCTTAATTCTGTCCTCAAGTTCTCGTAAAGCTTTCTCCTTATTCTCAGCAACCTCCTTAGCTTTGTTCTTCAACTCCTCATAATTCTTCAAGTAGCTGTTGTAGATGCTCTCGGCGTCTTCAGGCACATCCCTCAAAGACATTAAGTGAGCGTTAACATACCTTAACTCTTCTTGGATTTCGACAACAGATCTCTCGGTTTCTATTCTTTCACCAGCTTTTTCAAGCTCAGGCTCCAGCTCCTTTAACTTATCATCAACTTCCCTAATCTCCTTCGCTAAATCCTTAACTTCGTCTTCCAAGAGCCCTCGTCTAAAACGAGCTACAGCTTCCTGGATGCGAGCTTCAACATAGTTTTCAAGCAGGACATCGAGTTCCCTTTCAATCAAAGCCACTTTCTCAAAGTTAGCTTGAACTTCACATTCCAAACTTGCTTTTTCAGCTTCAACAAGCTTGTACAAAGCTCGTTTAAGTTCCTCTCTTTTACCACCGTAAGCTGAAATCAGCTTCTTAGCCTCTTCAGCCTTCTTAGCAATAAACGTGTTTAAGTCCTCAAGCTGAGCTTTTTTCTGCTTAAGTCTTTCTTCAAGCTGAGCTTTCGCCTTCTCATGTTTAATGTACTGAGCCCATATAATTTCTCTTTCCAAAAACTTCTTTCTCTCAAGAAGCCTACGTTTCTCTAAAAGCTTCTCGTAGACTTCTTTCCAATAAGCCAATGTCTGCTCAGCACTTGCTAGAAGCTGCCTTGTAGCCTCCTCTTCGCTTAACAACTTTTCAAGCCTCGCCTTAGCTTCCTTAATGTTCCTCCTATACTGCGAAAAGCCGACAGCTTCTTCAACCAACAAGAGCTTTTCCTTAGGAGGTATTACAGCAAACTGCTCGATCATGTTCTGGTGCATTACGATCAACATGTTATCTGGGTTCATGCCGATGCTCTTAAACATGCGCGTAATCTCGGCTTTCGTCACTTCCCTACCGTTAACTTCAAACCAATATGTCCCATCTTTTTTCAAGTACCTAGAGACCGTGACTATGTCGCTATCAATAGATGGTATGGGCCTCCTCCTACCTACTTTTGAATTGTCGATAATCAAGGTGACCCTAGCAATGTCCTTGCCTCTTCTTATCAAGTCTGATAAACGTCTAGACCTTTCAGTATAGCTTTGACCTGTAGCGACTGATATTGCTAATAGGATAGACGACTTACCTGCGCCGTTCGGCCCGCATATAAAGTTTAACCCTGGTCTCAAAGGTACTCTAGCGTACTCATATGACATGAAGTTCTCTAGCACTACCTCTTTAATGTGAAGTGGCAAAGCTATCCTCCCAATACTTTAACCTACCACGCTTCAGATGAGGGGGTATAGCTTACTCTGCAAACACACCCTTTACTAGTTAACTCTCAGAGTTTTTGCAAACAATCTCAAAACCTATTACATGAACTCTATCTTCCCCTTTAAGCTCACCGTAATACCTTTTAAGAGCTTTCATAAGCTCTCGCTTATCTCTAAAACCATCTCTCCTCGCATCTTCATCTGTTAACTCACATACTAACTTGCTTTCAACACTCACTATCCTAGCTATGCCGACTTTAAAACCGCCTGATAAAATTTCAACTTCATCGCCTTTCCTGAGGTTCGTCTTAAGCCTTATAGTTGAGGTCTTTTGCCCGCTAGCTATCTTCTCCTTATACTCTTTCTTAAAGTTAAGCTGCTTTCTCCTCACCATGTACCTTACCTTCTCCTCCAATATAGTGTGAGATAAGCCGTTTAACAGCCTCCCTTATTTCGCGCTTAATGCTATCCGATGAAACCCCAGATAAATTGCTTGCTGCTCTCCAAGATTTGCCTTGAAGGTTTTTAGCTACTAAAGCTGCTTCAAGCTCCATTGGCATCACCATTCTGGCGTTACCTGATGAAAGGAAGTGGCTTCTAAGCAAAGCTTTAACGGCATCCGAAGCTCCCTCATAGGTTATTACGCCTTTAACGTAGCTTTCAAGTCTTGAGAGCTGAGCTTTCGTTACAACAGGAGGCTCTCTCCTATCTTCAGGGCCGCTACTTAGCAATAAGACAGCTATCCTAGGTTCAAGTGTAAAGTATGTATCAGGCAACGTTTCGATAAGCTTGAGCTTAAAGTCCCTGTTTATGCTGTAGACTAGCTTCTTTGCTCTCTTACTCAGGGGCTTAACAACGATAACGGTGTACTCCCCTGAAACCATGTTGCGAGCAGGGCTCATGTGAATTGGCAAAAAGCCGTTCTTAATCCAAAACTTTAAAAGTGGCTCATTGACCCCAAAGCCAGCTCCAATCCAGTCATACCCTGCAGCCTCAGCCTCCTTCGTGAGCTCTTCAATAGCCTTCGACCCCAAGCCCTTATCCCAAAGCTCTGGATGAGTTGCAATTCTAATAATTCTCAAGCCCTTAAAGGCACAAAATCTCCTATACACCGAATAATACTTAGCTACCATAGCTGGAATAACGTTGCCTGGCGGGGCTCGTCCTTCCAAGACTTCGTTGACAACCTCTCTAGGCATCCTACCTTCCTCAGCTATGTGAAGTGCAACCACAATCTTATCGTCAGCTTTCAACGCCCTAGCACTATGGTGAGGAGCGTCTCCTAAAATGGCTAAGTCATCAGGTCTATTGCGATAATGAGCTAGCACGTATATGCCTATGAAGTCTCTAAGCTCCCTATCGTCAACATTAAACCAATAGTCTAAGTTTGGCTTCACGTATACGCAATTTTCAGCTTTAATTTTAGCAACCTCTTCACGTGTAAGCTGACATGGCTCAGCATCAAGCAATAGCGTCTCGTAAAGCCACTGTTCAATAGGGTCTCCTTTAGCATACCTTATCGGCTCCGTCATTTCCCTTTCATAGAGCTTAAGATCCTTTTCAGCTTTCAAAGCCCTTAGGAAGCGTACACCAAAACCTCTTCCAGCGCCTTCATAGCCGTGTATTGTCGATGAGTAGACGATGCGGTCAAAGAGGTGGAATATCTTAAACAGCAACGGCACAGGAGTGGCGGCTGCTTCGTCGACTATAACTAGCTCAGCTTTTCGCTTAGTTAAACTATATGGGCTTCTAAACTCAATAACACCTCTCTTAAGCTTTAAGGCTACAACCTTACCTTTAGAAAAAACCTTTTCGTATCTCAAGCCTAATACGTCAAGAGCTTTACATGCGAACTCAAAAAACGTCTGTGCCCCTTCAATGCTTGGAGAGGACATTATTATTGTGGTTCTCCTAATTTTCTTAGACAAGAAGTTGTAGAAAGCAGCCGCTCCTAAACCTAGAACCGCCGTCTTACCTCTACCTCGGTTAGCTGTAATCAACAATACAGACTTCTTACCAGGTCTTTCAGTAAGCTTTTCAAAAAGCGTTAATACATCAACTTGATCCTGCGTCTTAGCCAGCTCGTATATGCTACGCGGGAAGATGCTTTCTGAAGGTCTAACAACTTTAGCCTCCTCCTCAACCTTAGGCTTATAGGGCTCACCCTTAATTATCGTGCCATCTTCAACAACCCACACGCCCGGACTGCTTAGAAGCTTTGAAACAGCCCTTCTTAGAAAGCGTCTCCTAATATCCTCTTCAGTATATGGAGGTATCAACAACCTCCTATGAAAGCGCGTAATTAAATTACACCACTCCGATAGACGTGGTGTTAAAAGTACGACAAAACCTCCTCCTCTAGCAAGCTCTACTAGTCTGCCAAGGTCATTGGGCTTAACTTGTGAATGCAAGTCTAATATGACAACATCCCACGTCGTACCAAGAACGTTTTCAGACTCGTCATACGTTATGTTTTCAAGCTTAACCTTTACGTCGATAGCTTTCCTAAACTCAATAAACCTTGAAGAATCACTTGTCCCTTCTTCATAGCTATCAGCTACGTAAAGGACCGTAGCTTTGGAGTTGAACTTCTCAACATAAGCATTAACAGCTAACCCCGCTAGCTCGGCGTTGTTCTTACCCGCAAAGACAAATAGCCTACGCTGCTTAAGCTCTAAAGCTTCTCTCATCACCTCTTCAAGAGGCTCTAAGACGTAAGTCTTAAGCTCTGCAACCCTCATTTTGCTAGCCATTTTGAAAGAGTTAATACTACCGTAATATGGCTTTTGCGCACTTTCGACTTAGACAGCCATAAGCACCGCGCCGAGGAAAGACGCTTAAGCTACTTTACGCTTAAATAGCTAAGCTAACCAAAGCTTTCAAGCGATAGCTATGGTGATAGCTGGCAAGGTCTTCATAGTTAGAGAGGAAGTAGACTTAAACACCATAGCTTCAAAGCTTAAAGGGTACAGATATGAGGAAGTCTACGAGCATGAAGGCAAGGAGATACCACTTGTAACAGAGATTAGGGATTTAACAGCTTCTGCAAGCTCAGTTGAAGGCGTTTATACACAGGACATACCTGTGACAGTTTACCACAGAGAAGGCGCTAAACTCGTTACTAAGACCATAGAAGCTCCATTCTCCTTCGACCTCTACGACGATAAGCTCTTCTTACTAATCGTTGAGAAGAAAAGGCTTGCAAACAACATAGCAAACCAACTTAGCAAAATACTCTTCATATCAGTTGGTAGCATCGTAGAAGCGAAGATACCGCCTGAGACGTTAAAACGCTTTCACGAACAAAACCCGGAGGACACTAAAGTGATATTCTTCGACAACGTCGACATCCCAAACGTCAATAAGCTATCACTGTACGGCTCAGCTTTAGCAGATACGGCTTTATACAATGAATACTGTTCTCACGGCATGATATGGTACATTGTCTACAAGTCTAGGAAATATGGAGTAATCGCTGGTTTAACTAGAAACGCTGTTGTCACAGTATTTGGAGAGATGTCGTTACCAGATTTCATAAGCTACGTGAGGACAGAAGTTTACCCCTTAATAGCTTAACGCCGTGCCTTTCTCTCTGTTTTAAATATGAGTTGAGGCATAAATTCGAAAGGGTGTCTTAGAGTTGAAAGCGTATGTCTTAGTAACAACTAAGCCCGGGACATCGGAAGAGTTTGTTAAACAGATAAAGTCTGTATCAGGAGTTGTTGAAGCGCACTCTGTCTATGGAAGATATGATGCTATAGTTGAAGTCGAGGCCCCAACGCTAGAGGAAATCGCTAAGATAGTGTATAACATCATAGAGAAGTCGCCGAACGTTGTTCACACCGAGACGGCGATAACCTTTAGTTAAGGTGTTTCAAGTTGCCTATAAGAGCATTCGTCTTAGTCAAGACAAAACCCGGTACATCAGAGGAAGTTGTGAGAGCTAGGAGAGTTAAAGGCGTTAAGATCGCTAACTCAGTATTCGGTAGATATGATGCTATACTAGTGATTGAAGCAAAGGATCTGAATGAGCTTAAAGGCATAATATATGAGGTCTTGGAGAAGTTACCAAACGTAGAGCATACTGAAACACATATAGCGATATTCCACCCACCTGAATAGCTTATCAGAAGGCTTAATAAAGTTAGACTATAAGGTAGAGTTAGGTGCTAAGTAGTTGTTAGAAGTTAAAGTTAGAGTTGGTAAGAAGAGGGTCCTGGTTATTCCAAAGAACATAGCTGAAGAAGTGGGTATTAGAGAGGGATCTATTGTCAAGCTCTCAGTTCAGGGAAAAAACGTGGTAATAGAGCTTGAACACGATGCGATTTGGTTGTCCTTACGTGGAGAAAAAGTGGCGAAAATCTCCCTTAAAGACCTTGAGGAGACAAGCCTTGAAGAGCAGTCAAAGCACATCACGTAAGCTTAACCTACTAATAGACACGAGTTTCCTACTGCCCGCCATGGGCATAGAAGTTGAAAACGAAGTCCTCGAGGCAATCAAATACTTTCACTTAGCTAACGTGCACTTCATGGAGGTAAGCGTCTTAGAAGCTATGTGGAAGGTCTTAAAGATAATACCAAGGGAGAAACTCAACCTCGTATACCGCGGGCTATCAGCAATCAAGGAGACCTACACTTTAGTAAGCGCGCCGCCAAATGCCTACATAAAAGCCTATGAAATGTTCCATAGAGGACATAGAGATTACGTTGACAACCTGCTCTATGCTACAGCACATGAAGAAAAGATGTTTTTCCTAACGAATGATCAAGATTTCATAGACTTCCTCACGTCGACTGGATATCCTACGGAGTCTGTGCTCACACCTTCAAAACTACAAAAGCTGTTGAGGCAAGCCACTTAACGTCTCGAGGAAGGCGCTAGTACTGGGCAACTCTGCTTATCCACTACACTTAAATACGAGGTTAATGTGAAGTATAAAGCTCGACGGAGGGCTATAAATGAAAGGTGTAAGCCTTTTCATTAACTAAACCCCGTGAACCGCACCTAATTTTAAAAGAGCCCTCCCCAACCCTGGAAGAAACCCTAATCCTCCTGGCTTCGGAAAAGCTGTCTAAGATACAAAAGAGGATTTTGAGGAAACTCCTAGATACAGAGACCTTAGGCAAAACTTACTCTTGGCATGTCAAGTACCTATGTCGCGAGCTAAAACTTCCAGAGTCTACAGTCAAGTGGAACCTAAACGTGCTGAGAAAAGTCGGCTTAATTAAGTCAGGGTCTATAAACTGCAAAGGGCTCCCACTTCAATTAACTGAAGCTGGCAGACTTGTAGCCAAAAGCCTAGCTTTTAGAGAGGTGTTTTCATGAGCTCATGGCTCGCCCTCGCTGCCGTAGTGGCAGCTAGCTTAGCCATCGTAGTCTTAGGCACCTACCTTAGAGTCTCTAAGTATTGGCCTGAGGAGGATGAAGAGCATTGAGCGAATATCCCCCAATACCGAAGCCTACACCAGAATACCTAATCGCGGCTTCAGCTGGTCTAGCTCTATTCTTGATGGCTTCAGCTGCCATAGGCATGGCAACTAGGAAGAGAAGGGAAACCTTTGAAAGCTTCTTAGTAGGCCATAGGGATATCGGCCCCGTAGTGACCGGGTTAGCTCTTTGTGCCACGTGGATGAGTGGCTGGGCTTTACTGGGCTTAATGGGCATAACCTACATGTTCGGATGGCCTGGAATGTGGCTTGCAGGGGTATGGACTCTTGTAGGCTTAGCTCCAGCTGCTTTGCTGACTGGACTTAAAATGAGGATGTATTCTTCAAAATTCGGCGCAGCTACGGTGCCAGAGGTCGTAAGGATAAGGTTTGACAGCAAGCTAGCTCAATCCATGGCTGGCTTAATAATGGTCACTTTGCTAATTGTATACGCTGTTGGCCAGTTCAAGGCTGGAGCTACCGTATGGTATGCTGTAACTGGCTATCCGTGGGAGATATGCATTTTATTAAGTGCTATTGTAGTGTTGGTCTACTTAGCAATTGGAGGGTATACTGGGACACAATGGGCTTTAGCTTTCCAAGGTTTCCTGCTAGCATTAGGGAGCTATGCTTTAGGCTTTGTAGCTTTAGCCTTTATAGGAGGTCCAGCTGAGCTAAATGCTAAGCTAGCCGCACAATCACCTGCTTTAACGAGCCTCATAAACCCAGCTTTATCCAAGATACCTAAAGCCCAATTTGCCGCCGACTTCATAGGGGTCTCAGCCACAGCATTACTATTCTTCACAATGGCTATAGGCTTCCCACACAACGTAGCGCGCTTCTTAGGCATGAGGAGGATAACGCGCAGGGAGTTTGCCATAATGATGCTTGTGATAACCATAGCGGCTGCCTGTCCATGGGCTAACCTAATAACAGGCTTAGCTGCACGAGCTTATTGGGGTCCAACGCTGCTTAAAATACCGTTTGTGAAAGCTGACGGCGCGGCTCCCTTCATGGCTATGGTAGCTGGCGGCGTGCCTTTAGCTACGCTATACATGGTAGCCGTCTTCTCGGCAGCCTTATCGACTTTAGCCGCCACGGTGATGATAATGGCTGGCAACATAACTAGGGATCTTATCCAAACATATAGGCCGCAGACCTCGCCTACAACGCTTCTCCTTCTCACAAGGATATTAATTGCGATATTCGTGTTAATACCGCTTTACTGGGCACTTGTTAAACCGCCAGCGCTACTAGCTTACCTCATGGCTGGTGCAGCTGTCGGCTTGGGAAGCATCTTCTTCTTCGTCATAGCAGTATCTATGTACTGGAAGAGGGCTACAAAATGGGGGGCAATATCTTGTATGGCTTACGGCATGATAATGGTAGTACTTGGAGGTTACTATGTGTACACGATAAACCAATGGGGTTGGGGTAACTGGGTTTGGGCGACATTCACGGGCTGTGCGATATTATACTTCGCAGTGAGCCTATTGACGAAACCTTTGCCTGAAGAGAAGCTCAGCAAGCTATTTCCGAGGAAAGCTTAAGACAAGCTCTAAGCTCTTCTTAACCTATCCTTACGTTAAGGTGCAGCCTCGTTGATAGGCGTCGTAGGCGCAGGGCCCGCAGGTTCGTATATGTTTTACCTCTTAGCTAAAGCTGGCTTTAAAGTAGCTTTACACGAACAACATCAAGTAGGCGAGCGCGTTGTCTGCGGCGAACTCGTTCCAAAACCATGCGAGATTGAAGACTTAATACCTGATAAAGCTCCGTTGTATGGAGCTTTCAACTTAATGTCAAGCTTAAAGGTGTGGTTATGTGAAATTAAGGAAATGGAAGTGTATCTCAATGAAAGATTTTGGACGAGTTTCGGTTTTCAAGGCTATGTAATGGACAAGTCGCTTTTTCTCAAGAACTTAGTTCAAATGGGAGTAGATGAAGGGGGAAAACTCTTCGAAAGGTCCCGTTTTCAAAGCCTAACAAAACATCCAACGCTCAAAGCAAAGTTTAATGACAACGTAGAAAACCTAGACTTCATAATAGCTGCTGATGGCTATCCATCGAGTGTAGCTAAAGCAGCTAACTTAGAAAGCGGCTATACACTAAATGACTGGGCTCTATGTGTCAATCAAAGGATGTTCAACGTCAATGTAAATGAACAGGCGGTTAAAATCTACTTTTCAGCTAAAGTAGCTCCAGGAGGCTTTGCTTGGATCATACCGAGAGGCGGAAAATGCGCTAACGTAGGGCTTGGCGGGAGAATGAAATATGTCAAAGAGGGTTTTAACGTGTTAACATCT
>QMQV01000040.1 GCA_003649085.1 Thermoproteota archaeon | reverse complement strand
TACGCAGCTAATCTTTGGCGTTGTCGTAGACAAAGAAGTTGTGCATCCAGGGATGCCTAAGCGTGTTGAAAATGCTAAGATAGCCTTACTAGATTGTCCATTGGAAGTCGAGAAAACTGAGATCGATGCTGAGATCAGAATTCATGATCCTGCACAAATGAAAGCTTTTCTCGAAGAGGAGGAGCGAATGTTAAAGAACATGGTGAATAAGATAAAGTCTGTGGGGGCAAACGTTGTCTTTTGCCAGAAAGGAATTGACGACATGGCTCAACACTTCTTAGCTAAAGAAGGTATAATGGCAGCAAGGAGAGTTAAGAAGTCTGATATGGAGAAGTTGGCTAGGGCTACTGGAGGTAGAATCGTAACCAACCTCGAAGACTTGACCTCCAATGATTTAGGAGAAGCGCAGCTTGTTGAAGAAAGGAAGATAGCTGACGAAAAGATGGTCTTTGTTGAAGGGTGCAAGAACCCCAAAGCTGTCAGCATACTAATACGTGGCGGTCTTGAAAGGGTCGTTGACGAAGCTGAAAGGACGTTACATGATGCCTTATGCGTTGTCTCGGATGTCGTCGAAGATGGTAGGATGGTTGCAGGCGGTGGAGCAGCAGAAATACTTGCGGCAAAATACTTAAGAGAATACGGTGCAAGCGTCGGTGGCAGAGAGCAGCTTGCAATTGAGGCTTTTGCTGATGCATTGGAAAGTATACCAAGAACCTTAGCTGAAAACGCAGGTTTAGACCCAATTGACATCTTAGTGGAAATGCGCGCAAGGCTTGAGCACGGCGAGACGTGGGTTGGCTTAAATATATTCAAGGGGAAGGTGACAAATACCTTAGAAGAGGGCATTGTAGAGCCATTAGCAGTTAAGGTTCAAGCAATTAAGTCAGCAACTGAAGTTGCTGCAATGATCTTGAGGATAGACGACGTTATCGCCGCATCAAAGCTCGAGACGAAGACGAAGACGCCTGAAAAGCCTTCTGAAGAAGGAGAGAAGAGCGAAAGCGACTAAGCTTCTGAAAACTTTTAATTTTTGACCTTCTTTCTTACTATCTTTTTGTGAGATTAGTGTTGAAAGACCGTAATGTTATCTTATTAACCGGAACTCCTGGCGTTGGTAAGACTTCTATAGCTAGAAGGCTCTCTCAGCAACTGGATATGGTCCATGTTGACATCAGCGAGTTCGCTATCGAGAAAGGACTAGTTGTTGAGAGAGATGAAAATAGGCAGACCTTCGTAATTGATGAAGATAAGCTTCGAGAAGAACTTCTTAAGCTTATCGAACAGGTTAGCAAGCAGGGAAGAGAATTGCTTCTTGATGGGCATTTCGCAGATATTGTTCCTAAGAAACTTTTAAAATGCGTCATAGTGTTAAGGTTAAATCCTAAGGAACTTTTTGACAGGCTTGTTAAGAAAAGGTGGGTGGAGAAGAAGATTAAGGAAAACGTAGAAGCTGAACTACTAGATGTGTGCCTAATTAGGGCCGTTGAAAAATATGGTGAGAAGATCGTCAAAGAAGTGGATGTGACGGGCCTTAATGAAGATGAAGCTTCTAAGCTTGTTTTAGAGGCCTTAAGTGGGAAAAACGATAAGTTTAAGCCAGGCAGCGTTAATTGGCTTAAGGTTATTGAAGAAGATGAAGATTTTAGGAAAAGGATTTTACTTTAGGTGGTACAAGCTTTAATCCGATTTCACAAATCTTTTAATGACCTTATCTTGACGATAGTTGGCGTTGGAGAACTTGGATAAGATACTATGGCTTCTCCCACTTGAAGCTTAGGTAGTATTTGTAGTTGTTCTTCAGTAAGGCTTAAGGAGTCGCGTATCACTCTTATGTCTTCACCGCTTCTAAGCGCGTGTATTATTTTTATGCCAGCATTACGTATAATGTCTTTTGAAATTGTAGCAGGGGATTGTGTTACAATTACTATGCACTCTCCGAACTTTCTCATCTCGTTAATTAAATGTTCAATAACTACTTGACCGCTTATTTGCGCATTGCTTGGCATTAAGTTCTTAGCTTCCTCTATTACCGTTACGTGCTGTAATCTACTTGGGGGATTCTTAGATCTAATGACATATAGCGACCTGAGTATAAATGATGCCAAGATTTGTCTAGCTGTTAGATCGTTTATATGCGATAGTTCTATAGATACGAAGCCGCTCAATAAGTGGGTTATTGGTATAGAGGATTGCTTATTCATAGCTTCGCCTGCCGTTCCTTCAGTTAGTATTTTGAGTCTTCTTAGGAGGGCCATCTTAGTTTCATGATCCCAGCTTGACCTTATCGGCATCAAGCCTATGTGTTGAACTAAATCTGATATTGTTGGCGGTCTCTCAAAGGATGAAGCATACGCATTTTTTAGAGCTTCTCTAAACATGAAGCTTTGAGCCGGTGTAAACGAGAAGATTTCTGTGAACATGTTCGTTATGGTTTCAATATGTTCATTAATGTTAACTGAGGGAGAGGCGTCTAAGGGATTTATTGCGATTGGATATAGAGACCCTCCAGGAGTATAAACAACACCTCCATTCTTTAAGACAGATTCTCTATGTTCTCCGTGCCAATCTAGTATTAAGACATCTATCCCGAGCTTTCTTAGCAAAATTGAAAGCGTTATAGCAGTCGTAGACTTTCCTGAACCCGTCGCACCTACAATGACAACATGTTTATCAAAGTCACTTAAGGGTATTTTGACCGCCGAAGTTCTTCCTCCTCCTATATACCATCCTATTGATACACCTAGTGGATCAAGACCCTTGGGGGGAGAAAATAGATCATAAGGTGCCTCTCTTGACGCTGAAGGGGCTGGTACGTCAAAGCTGATTAATTCGCCAAAATCTAAGCCTAAGGCAACTTGCCTAATTTCATGGAATAGCTCTCGTGATGTTGGTAGGATTGATACTGGCATGTATGAGATCTTCAAAAGCGAGGATCCTTTAAGCCGCTTAAGTATTAAGCCTGATAATGTGGCATAGGCTATAGCTTCTACCTGCTCGGCGAAAAGCTTAACTTTATTGACAGCTTCTTCCTCGTGGTTATCTTTTGACCAAGTGGCTAATAAGAGGCTGTTTATCATTTGTTGGTGAGTATAGTTTTCGCTAATTGGTACCGTAAGAGCAACGTATGTTATTGGCACGCCTTTTCTCTGCAACGCCTTAAGGAAGTTGTTTATATTGTTAGAACTTAAGCTTGTACTTGAATTCTGTGAAGATTTTGAAGGGGACGTCACAAGGAAAGCTTTAAATCCATAGTACTTCTTACCGTCTGATAACACCGCAGTATCTTTATCTGCTAATTTAACGATTTTGAACTTTGATAAGCTTATGCTCTGTAAAATGCGTATAGACATGAAGATTAAGGCTGCAACTATGGTAAGAAGAAGCAAACCATAAGTTAATGAGACAGTGCTTTTTTCGCCTATTGCTACGATCTGAGAGAAAGCATGCGTTAAATTATTGAAGATTTGAATAAGTGTTGAACCGAATGCAAGAAATATTATCGTCGCTAAGATTATGGATGGTGCTAAAAGGTTGGTAATAGGGTTTTTCTCCTCTTTTTTCAAAAAAGGCTTAGCCGAAGCCAAAGAACTTAAGCACCTTCTCCCAGGCATCTTGGACTTGTTGAGCCATTGCGTTAAAGCTAGCGAAACTTGTGTTAAAGGCTTTTTCAACACCAGCCAGTAAACCAGCAATCATCGACATTATCACAGACAACGTTATTACAGCTAGCCCTAACAATAATCCTTCTTCGACTAACGGAGAACCAAGCTTACATCTAACTAGAGAAGTGATTACAATTTTCAACTTCTTAATGATCCTCAAGTTAGCCCCCACTTCACTGTAAGAAGTATATAAACCCAACTTTACGTAGCAATTAGGATGATGAAATGCAGGAGAGCAAAAGTGAGGGAGAATGTTAATGCTGACCTTAGGGAATTCATCAGCGTTTGAGATGGATCAAGCATTCGCGAAGATAGTGCAGTAAGGTTAATGGATAAGAGCAAGGCTATCAACGTAGAAGGAGATAGAGGGTCGGCAAAATAATTAGTTACTGTATTACCACTCACAATTACGCTCAAGAAACTTGATGGGCTACTTATCAATATTCCCAGCGATTTAATCAACGGAGAAATAAACGCTATTAAGGCTAGGCATGATGATGAAATTACTGATAACATTTTAAGGCGATATGATATTAGCCTGACCTTTTCATGTAAACGCGACGCTAGTTTGTCTAGCTCTTTTTGAAAAGCTGCTATCTTCTTCGCATATTGCGAAGCTAGCTTAACATCTACTTCAGCTAACTGGAATAGAGATCTCAATATGATTTCGTTAAAGTTATTTAAGTGATTAAGCTTAAGTAATGACCTCTTAACTGATGAACCGCGACTTATGGACAAAAACACTTCACTTAAGGCTTTGTTGTTACTATCAATATAGGCTTTTATTAAGGCGAGTTCAGGAGACATATCATTACGTGAGGCGTATATGTGAATTATCTGCTTAACCTCTTCGTTAAGTTTCGGCATTTCATAGGTTATTTTCCACTTCTCAGCTAACTGTAACAATGTCATAATTACTATAAATGACAAAAGGGAAAGCAGACTACTTAATGACCAATTTCCTATAATTTCGTAGGAACATATGAAGAAAATTGATGCATTAACTAAGCCTATTATTGACGCCTGCTTATTTAGCGATTCACTAATCGACATGACCTAACCACCATATGTTCTTAAGAGAATTAAAAGAATTAGCTGAAGAAATGTGTAGAGTAGAGGCAGTAACATGAAAAACCATGAAGAGGCAATGTCGTAGAAAAATGACACTATAAGAATAGGTATTGGTAACATAGCCGTCAAGGCTATAATTACTGAACCAAAAGTTTCTAAGTGTTCTACTGTCAACGATAACAAGTTTAAGTAGCACAACTTAGCTTTCTCAAGAGGGGGTTGGTTGGATAATACTAAAACATCACCGTCATGCCTCAAGTTAGACATGTTTTTTAAAACATCATGCGTTGATAACCAATATCCTGACAATGCTTTCCGTATTAACCTTAATGATAACTTGTCATTAAACTTCTCATAAGCCCTAATTGCATAAAGAGCTACCACAGGGTGTTTAAAAGCTGCCTTTGCCAGTGCGTAATGTAGCAACCTTAAGTAACTATTCCGGCTATGTTCTATTGACTTTAACTTATCATATACTGCTTTATTGAGTTTTTTAAGTAAGTTTAGAGCGAAATATAATGAGAGCACTATTATCAATGGTAGTACCATCTTTGCTATTAGCATAACCAATAGTAGTGGCGTGATGAGACAAACAATTTTGACTTTAGCCTTAGTTCTGTTAATTTTAAATCTAAAGGCCTTCTTAGCAAACCTGATGTTTTTATGCTTATTAATTGAGAAGCTAATGCGCATTAGCTTTTCCCTAAATAGTTAAAAAGTTGATAAAAAGTAAACGTGACATCTACTGGGTCTTCAACATCTCTTTCTAGCAAGCTTAATAACAGCTCTTCATAGCAGCGTAGCTCATCCACTAGTTCAACCCAGCTTATGCCTTCTTGCTCCTTAGCTTTAATAAAGGACGGTATTTCGTTGAAAGGACGCTCCCTCTTAAGTCCTTTCCCACTTTCTAATGAAAAAACCTCTACGAAAAGGGAGTTAGGATCTCTCTGTACATCCCGCACCTCTCTATACGGCCTTACTTCAAATATTGATACTAACTTTCTTTGGATACGCTTATTATCGTAAGTTTTTCGCATCAGTATAAAGATGTCTAGGTTTAACAAGCTTCTTATGTCATTCTTATACTGAAAACACCACCTAGAAATCAGCTGGTGTATTGACTCAGCATGACACGTATGTATGCTTTTTATACCTGCA
Source organism: Thermoproteota archaeon (assembly GCA_003649085.1). The sequence continues at coordinate 7,911 of QMQV01000040.1, read as the reverse complement.
TTCGCGGCTAAGAGGATAAAGTATACATCGACGGAATCTAACACTTCCCCCATGAAAACGTAACTTGGAGATTTATGTAAAATACTCGTCAACACTCTCTCTCTTAAGCGCGAGCTTATGCCTGCTGGTAACACTATTCTAAGCTGATGCTTATTAAAATACGTAGATTGATCAACGTTCTCCGCTATTTCAGACTCGATACATATCTTTCTCCACTTAGGCGGTGTTAATAGGTCAAGTGCTATAGCTAAGGTAGTCTTACCTGAGCCGCTTTCGCCAAAAATCGTGAAACTTCTTCTCCTAAGCAAGTTGAAGATGAGATAAGCTGCTGCTTCAACGGTTATGGTATTAAGCTTAATCAGCTTAACGATTGAAAACGGCTTTAAACTAAGCTTTCTAATCGAAAAAGCCTCGCTTTCCAGCGTTAAAGGAGGGCTTTCTGCACTAACCCTTATTAAAAAGTCGCTCGTTGTAATCGTTGCCCTTAAAGTAGGGTTAGATCTATTAAATTGATAGCCCGAGTCTATTTTCAAATGGGTGGATATAGCTTCAAGAGTTCTCTTTGAAGCAACTATATTTGTATCACAAGGCCCTACGTCCCTGTGAGTTAGGTATATTGGCTGAAAAACGCGATCTATGAAAAACTCTTCAACCTGTTCATCAAGAAGGAGGGGCATAACGCTTTGTAACCCTACTGACCTATATGCTACGATATCTATCAGATCCTCGTTATACTCAGAAGCTTGACTATAAAAGAAATCTCTAGCCATCGATTTACGACGATCAAGCAATATTTTAAGCTTAATTGGAGGAGCTCTACTTTTGTTAAGTTCCTCTTTAGCTATGAAAAGCAGCGCCGCATTTACTGTTAATAGTTGGTTAAAGTTTAGCATGTTCAATGTTCTATAAAGTGTGCGCTCGTCACCTTGGTGTATAGCGACACACATGAGACCTTTCCTTAACCTATAGGAGTATGTGGGGCTGTAGAGTAAAAGATGTTGTAAGGATGCGCGTATGACTTCAAACGTTGTTATGTGTTCCATAAGGCTCTTAAGTATTAGCTTTAAGGAGTAATCAGTTCTTTGAGTATTAAGGACGTTAGATAACAAGTTGCGAAGATTGGATGTGAAATCCGAAGCTAATGCACATTTGCTACATGAAGAATTTTTCGATACAATCTTGGTGACTTCATAGAGTAAACGCAGTAACTCCATGTTTGCTGCTCGGGCACACCTTTCATTAACATGTGAAAGTAAAGAACGTAGTGGACAATTTTTATAACAACCTCTCAAGATAGCCCTCTTACTGGGCAATTTTTCGCGTACATCGTTAAGAAAACTTTCAATGAGCCCTTTAATATCAGTAGCTAGCCTTAACTTTTCAATGTCGTATACTAAACAATAGCCGTCTTTTAGCAAAAAAACAAGGCTCTCAACCCCTGCGAGATCTTTAAACGACACGTCCGCCATGATCAAGTCTAACAACTTCAGTTTGAGAGAAGGTTTATCAATCATGTCTACTGAAAAAGGCGCATTGATTGCATGATAAGCTACTTTATGTGCAGAAGTCAAGAGGAAGGTCATGGCTTGTTTCTCCTGCTATTTGCTTCATCCATGCCGTCTACATACTGGTTAAGAGCTTTAGATAAAGACGCGACCGCATATTCTAGTTCAAAGACTCTGTCTTGGAGTTCGAGTATTTTACGGCGCATGGTATTAATAGCAAAGTCTAGCAAGTTTATTTTTCGGTGTAGTATTGAAACGTCGTCTTCCAAAACTATTCTCCTCCTAAAAACTTCGTAGCCTTATAAAGCCTTCTAAGTCACATACACTGACCTTATATAATTAGTAAAGACGAGTGAGTACAAATGAGGAGTATTGAGTTTAAGTTTGCCTTAATTGCATGGCTACTGATATCCTCGATGCTTGGAGCAGCTTCGTTTAGGCTTTTCTGCGATATAAAAAGCACGTTGCTTGAAATTAGAGAACAACTGAGGGTATTTCAAAATCAAAGCATCTTACCTCCTATGGAGGAGATGGTATGCGTGGAAGTGTTGAACCATACGCTATGCTCTTCCTAATCATCTTGTATATGCTATTGTTTTACACCGTGTCTAGCATGTTAGAGCAACAAGTCGTTAATTTAATTGAGATGGTGAAGATCCTTGTTAAAGCAGCGTAGCGGAATGTGGTTTATGATATGGGATGCTCTAGTTGCAATCATAATCCTATCACTTACATTGACCATCCTAATGCAACATTCTACTACGAACTTAAGTCATGAGGAGTATAGCGAGCTGGAGACTTTAGAGTTACTGGAGATAACTGAGGGGATTTTATGTGATGAGAAGATGTTCAATGAACTAGTCAATAGTAAGGCATTAAACCTCATCGTGAATATGAGCAAATACGGAGACTTCAGAAGTAGTAGGTTATGCTTGTATGCGAAGCTCATTGAAGAAAAGTAGGAAGAGTAATGTTGAGATGAAAAAAGGCTTCTTACTCGTCGCATCTGCGGTCTTATTGGCGCTTATTGCTCTTTCTATTATTTCCTCTGAGAAAGCTCTTGAAAATTATGTGAAAATTAAAGAAAAAGCTTTGGATGAGAAGTTATGTGACTTAATGTTCGTGTACTTGAAGGGAAGGATAAGGTCATTAGAGGGAAGGGGTCTTGGTTTAGAAAAGATTATGGAGATGCTTTTGAACAGCTATCTCAAAGTAACAATATTCAATGATGGGGGATTAAAGCTTCAAGTCACTATTAAAGTTATTGATGTGGAAACTTATACCAGAGATCATGGGTTATTGGCTAAAGTCTTGGGAATTGTAGAAACAGAGCATTTTAAGAAACGTTTGATGCGGGAACTTCTCATCACATTGGACTAGTAGCGCTTATGAGCTTTTCCACTTCGTCTTTAAAAAGTGTGTAATAATGCTCTCTTATAGTATATTCAGCAACATCGGCGATTTCGGATAGCAGCTTTTGGGTTAGTATGCTTATCTGTAGCTCTCGTTTACTGTATGTGATCAGCGATGCGGCATATATTGACGAAACGGCCAAGGCGTATGGGTTTTTTCCCATTTTACGCCTTTCATTAAGTGAGCATAGCAGTTTCTTAGCCTCCTCACGTAATTCGCTAAAGTATTCATGAACAGTTAATCTGTTTACTTGTATCCTATTCACAATTTCCTTAGATGAGCAAAGTTTGTCAATTACCTTATCGACGTAGTCTTCAGGGGACATGATAGTAGGCTTAGCCCCTATCACGTTTAGTACCTTGAAGACAGTTTTTGATAATACACGCGGATGAATATCATGCCCAACTAGCTTAAAGCCCTCACATATTTCATTTAGCGTTAGAGGCTTAACTCCTTTGACTTCTCTAGAGGCTATTAAGAGGCAAGCAGCTATAATTAGTATATTGTTACGTGAAAAACCTTCCTTCTTAGTAAAAGTCTTATATTTATCAATTGCTTGATCTCTTATTCTCTGATCTATGTTAAGTAGGTTCACAACTTTGTTGAGAATTCTTAGAGCTTTATGCCGTAGCGCTGTTTGACGGGTATAGGGGTCTATGTCTTGTAATGCCCTTAATCTCTTAAACAGCATTTGAGTTTTTAACGGCAATACCCTTCCCTGCGAATCTTTGAGTAAGCTTTCTCCTTTTCTGCCAATGTAACTTCCAAGAGGAGAAAATATCACTTGTATAGGGGGTTCGAGCGAAGTTTCTAAAAACAATTTGCTAGTTCGTATGGAGGGCATTGATAGACTTTCATAGACTAGACCACAACGACTACAGGTTAGCTCTCCATGACACGTCTGAATTATCTTTCCACCGCATTCAGTACATATTCTTTCAGACATCGTCGGTCAACCAAGCGATGAGAAAAACTATTAAATAAATATTTTTAGTAAAGCATTTTCATTTAAAGTGACTAGCAAATTTTTTTAGAATGTTAATGCTCCATTTAAAGGGGAAGGTTCCGAGAAGAGAGTGAGTATGTTTAGTGAAACTGTTTAACGCTTTGATAGTATTAAGAAGAACGAGATAAGGCGATGTACACTAAGTCCATGTAATTAAGATCGTGGAACCAGCTTTCAAGTGAAGAAGGTATGTTGAACCTAACTTGATAACCCCCGACTGATATGTATAACGTACATAGTTTCTCTTCTCTAATTATTTTAAAGATATGCCCACACATTAATAAGGCATCATCGGGTACGTTTCTTGGCTCATTTTTACCTAAAAAGACATTTAATTCCTCACCTACATTTACCGTATAGAGACTTGATGGGTATTCAAGTGAGATGTTTAAACCTTCTTCGCTTTCAAGCTTAGCTATCAAAACGCCTTGTATCTCAGACCTCTCAATGCCCGTAACTTTAGCTTTAGTCCACATACTCATCGCTTTGGAGAAAGCGTGAGAGAATAAAAATAAATCTTTTGTCCTATTAATATTGCACAAAAGGGAGAATCTATGAGCTTAGCTGGAAAGAGATTTGTAGGTGAGCTTAACTCATTCCTAGACAGGAATATAGAAGTTATAACGGTTCAAGGCAGGAAATTCTCAGGTAAGTTAATTGGCTTTGATCCAAGTAACCTTAACCTATGCCTAGCTGATGCCAAAGGAGATGACGGGGAAAGTTTCATTAGGTTAATAATTAGAGGGGATGTGGTAGCGGAAATCGCCTTGAAAGAAGCCCCATTTGATTTAAGAGGGTTAGCTGAAAGGCTTGAAAGGGTATTTCCCAATATGGTTAAGATTTACGAAGATGCTGGCGTTATAATGGTAATGGACAGGATTAGAGTTACACCTCAAGGTGTTGAAGGCACAGGCCCGATGGTGGATCGCGTAAAAAGAGTCTTTGAACAATTCCTATTAGAGAAAAGTGCTGAAAAAGTTGGATGAAAAAGCCTTATAAAAATGGTGAAGATTTGTGTGAGTAACGAATTTTTTGAAATCATTGAACGAGACGTATGTGGCAGAATAGGTAAGCTTTATACAAAAAGCGGCACTATACAAACTCCTACAGTCTTACCAGTAATAAATCCGCTTAAATCATTAGTTAAGCCTAGCGAGATCAAGGAACTCGGATTTGATGCCATAGTAACCAACGCATACATTATAAAGAAGCACTTTAAGGATTTAGGTTGTAATGAGATACATAGAATGTTAAACTTTAATGGACCGATAATGACGGATTCTGGAGCATACCAGTTACTGCTATATGGAAGCGTCGATGTGCATCCTAATGAGATCGTAAAGTTTCAAGAAGAAATCTCCTCCGATATAGCAGTTATACTTGACGTGCCTACAGGAATTACAAGAGATAGGGAGAAGGCATTAAAAACTGTTGAAGAGACTCTTGAAAGAGCAAGAGCATGTCTAAATATCAGAGATAATTCTAAGGGTATTTTATGGGTCGGTCCGATACAAGGAGGATTGCACAGCGACCTCATAGCTTACGCTTCTAGGGAGATGAGTAAGCTTGATTATCACATTCACGCATTAGGAAGTCCCGTCCAGCTAATGGAAAACTACGAATATGCGGCTTTAGTCGATATGATAATAACCGCTAAGGCAAACATGCCAGCAAATAGACCGCTACACCTATTTGGAGCAGGGCATCCCTCAATGCTAGCACTTGCTGTAGCTTTAGGTTGTGACCTGTTCGATTCCGCATCATATGTGCTATTTGCACGAGATGGGAGGTACATAACTCCGCATTGGACTTATAGATTAGAAAATTTAAGTGAATTACCGTGTAATTGCCCCATATGCTCAAAAATCAATGCTAATGAATTAAAAGAACTGAGTAAAGAAGAGAGGGAAAGATTTCTATCTTTACATAACTTATATGTCATTGCTCAAGAAATAAGGCTCATAAAGCAAAGCATAGCTGAAGGAAGGTTATGGGAGCATGTTGAAACAAGGTGTAGGGCACATCCAAAGCTTTTCCAAGCATTTAAGGCACTTGAAAAACATAGGGACTACTTAGAGAAGCATGACCCGGTTACAAAGGGTAAGGAAAAGGGGATTTTTATATATGATAAAACCTCGCTCATTAGACCAGAAGTCACTAGACATGTAAAAAGGTTTTTAACCAGATACAGAAAACCACCACAATACAATATAGCAGTACTTCTCCCAGAACCACATGAAAAACCATATCATAAAGATAGGATTGTTAAAAAGCTCATTAAGAAAGTAGCAAAACAAAAAGCACACCTAATCTTCTACAACCCCGTTTTTGGCTTAACCCCTATTGAATTAGATGAAACCTTCCCATTATCTCAATTTGAAAACTCGTGTAGTTACCAAGAAGCAGCAGAGCATATGATACAGTTATTTGAAGAGTATGCAAGTAAGACCCTAAATGCATATACGGAGGTTATTATAGCTTCAATAGATGAAACGGTAGACATCGCACAAAAAATGCTTGATATTTGCAAGAATAAGTCGATTAAAGCTAACATCATATATTGTAGAGACTACGTGCAAATACCGAATAGTGTGGCTGAAATTCTTGGTACGCGCTATAGTGTTAATGGATTTAGATAATTTTGAACAAATAATTAAGTTAATGGGGTGGAACGAGCATAGTCCAAATCCGATCACTGCCTTATTGACGGATTTAATTGAACAACTGGTTAGAGGTTCTTTGGCGTTGTAGTTAAAGGTCCTGATAAAGTACGCGGGACAGAAGAAGCCTTATTGGACTTTCCAGATGTTGATGAAGATGAATTATTAAATGTGCTTGAAGATATTAGGTTCAAAATTAAAGAAGAAGGTTTAAAAACGGAAAGTTATGTAACAATAAGCATTAGCGTAGTATTCGTTCGAAACGCTACATCGCTACGTAGAGGAGTTTACACAAGACCAAGCTTTCAAGACCCAATGTACCGCTTATGCAGAAAGAACCTTACTAAGGCTAAGAAAAAAGGAGGAAATAGGGTAGAGATATTATGGCTTTAAAGGCAGACCTACATGTTCACACGGTACACTCAATGGATAGTACTATAACGCTATCTATGCTACTGACAAAGCTTAAGCAAATCGGCCTAGATGTTGTGGCTATAACAGATCATAATACGACAGCTGCGCTAAGGAAAGCCATGAATATGGCTTCTCATTTAGATATCATAATCATCCCGGGTGTTGAGATATCTACACCTCAAGGAGATTTAATAGTGCTAGGCTTCAATGATGACTTGCCAACACGTGGAAATGCCGCGGAAATAGTAGATGAAGTAAGCGATAAAGGATACGTGACCATAGCCCCTCATCCATTCGATGACCGTAGGAATAGCCTAGGCGACTTATGCTTTTCACTTAACAAGTTAACAGCTCTTGAAATCTTAAACGCAAGAACAGCTAGCAAGTTTAATAAAAAGGCAAGAGAAGCGGCCACAATATTAGCTAAGACAGGTGTAGCTGGCAGTGATGCGCATAAAATAGAGCAAGTTGGAGCTGTATATAATGAAATATGCGCTGAAAAGGACTTAGAATCGATACTAGAGTCAATTAAGAAAGGAAAGGTTATAATTAAGAGATTAAATGTACATAGCACGATGCTCTGATTTAACCCTTTCTTGACGGCGACGGGCTATTTCCTGTATTTCGGCTTCAATTTTCTGCGCATCCTTTATTAACTGAGTTACATCGATTGATAAGTTAAACACCTTATTTAGGTAGTCAACGGCAACGGAAGCTGCGAGGGGGTCTGGCCTTGCTGGGTTGGCATAAGGTAATAAGGCAATAGCTGGGAAATCCCTAATTTCATATCTAGTCAACATCGTAGCTAATGGACCCACGACAAAGAGCCCTCTTTCTAAAATTGGAATATCCACTTTGTTCTCCTTCAGGAAACGCGACGTGGGAGCACAGCGGATTTTATCTTCTTCACTAG
>QMQV01000039.1 GCA_003649085.1 Thermoproteota archaeon | reverse complement strand
CTCCTGGAAAAACAAGTATATGGTAATCAGACAACCTCCTCTTACCACGTAGCAAGTAGTTCATGTGGATAACTTCGGCTTTCACACCTAGATCTAAGAAGGCGAGCAAAGTTTCTTCATCGCAGTTTGTGCCACCAACTCGTAATATACAAGCTCTAATGTCCTGCCGTTTCAAAAATATCACCTTAAAGTTTTAAGCTACTTCGCCATACGTCCCATAAGACATCCACATCTAGCTTTACTATGACATCTCCTTTAAGTCCCATTACTGTTAGCTTCCCATCATCAACAACTTCTCCAACTTGAGAAAAACAACATCCCCTCATGATTCCCTCAAAATCGGATATCCTATCTCTCTTCACTTCAACAATCAAACGGCTATTCGATTCGGAAAATAGCACTACGTCATCTCTGTTAACGTCGTCGTCTCTTAACACCCTTGATAAGTTTACCCTAACGCCAAACCCGCTTGCTAAACACATCTCAGCTAATGTTACAGCTAACCCTCCATCAGATACATCATGGCAAGCTACTACACAACCCGCGTCTATAGCAGCTATAAGCTTATCATAGAGTCTCTTAGCATCTTTAACGTACACTCTAGGTACTTTACCCCCATTAACACCTAATAGCCGCAGATATTCTGATCCTCCCAGCTCACGCTTAGTAACGCCCAGAACATACAGTGAGTTGCCTGGTTGTTTTAAATCAACAGATATAACCTTCCTAACATCAGGTACAATGCTAATAGCTGTTATAAGTAATGTTGGAGTAACGGGTCCAAGAGGGGATTCATTGTATAAGCTATCTTTACCTGATATGAACGGAGCTTCAAAGTCCTTAGCCACATCATAGCATGCTTCTGCAGCTTTAAGCAAAGCTCCCATCCTATCGGCTCTTTCGGGATTCCCCCATGTAAAGTTGTCAAGTAAAGCCCACCTTCTACCCCCTACTGCTACACTATTCCTAATAGCTTCATCAATACATGAAGCTGCCATCCAATAGGGGCTTATCTTCCCATAACTAGGCTTAATGCCACAAGCTATTACCAGCCCTTTCCAGGAGCTTGGAATAGGCTTTAACACTACGGCGTCATTTGGTCCCCCCCTAAAGCCATGCAAAGGTTTCAGCGCGGTTATGCCCTTAACTTCATGATCATAAGTTCTAATGACAGCTTCTTTACTGGCAATATTTGGAGACGATAAAAGCCTAAGGAGGACATCGTTAATATCATGAGGAGCATCAAATATCTCTTCAACCTCATTCTCACTATACTCAGCGTACCTAACTGCTTTTGGAGGATTAAATAGAAAGTCAAGGTCAAGGTCAGCTATGAGAAAGCCATGGTAATACACCTTCACAAAATGACCCTCTGTAAGCCTCCCAATAGGCGTGGCTTCTACGTCTTCTTCATCGAAAATCTCAAGAATCCTCTCCAAGTTCTCGCCTGGCACTATTAAGAGCATTCTCTCCTGTGATTCAGAAAGCCAAATTTCCCACGGGCGCATTTCGGGGTCTTTTAAAGGAACTCTGGAAAGCTCGACGACAGCCCCACAGCCAAATCTATGAGCAGTCTCGTTAACTGCGCATGAAATGCCTCCACCACCGAGATCTGTTATAGCCGAACCAAGCTTTTCATCCCTGACTCTAATAATAGCTCTAATGAGCTTCTCTTCTTCAATAGGGTTTGGTATTTGAACGGCTGGCCTTGAAACCTTTTCAGATTCTTCACTGAGTTCAGCAGAAGCAAACGTTACTCCGTGAATACCATCCCGGCCCGTCCTGCCTCCTGCCAATACTATAAAATCTCCAGGCTTAGCATTCTTAACATAGCAACTTAAGGGCAAAACCCCTACGCACCCACAGTAGACAACAACATTGCCTAAATATCCTTCATCAAAGTATATGGCGCCACACACGGTAGGAATTCCAACGTTGTTACCGTAGTGTCCTACTCCTGCTACAACACCTTTGAAAAGGTATCTAGAGTGTTTAACTCCTAGAGGAAGTTTCTCATAAGGCGTATTTAAGGGTCCAAAACATAAAACATCAAGACAAGCTATAGGCTTAGCCCATACCCCTAGAACATCCCTTATAACGCCACCTACACCTGTAGCAGCTCCTCCGAATGGTTCGATAGCAGATGGGTGATTATGTGTTTCAACTTTTACAGCAATGCCATATCCATCTTCAAATTCCACAATTCCAGCATTATCTTCGAAGACTGAGATGCACCAAGGGGGCTTAAGCTCTTCAACGACTTTAGCTATATACTTCTTAAAGATGTTCTCAACATAGCTTCCATCAGGTAACTTCACAATACCTTTAAAAGTCTTGTGAAAGCAGTGTTCTGACCATACTTGGGCAATTGACTGAAGTTCGACATCTGTAGGGTTCCTGCCAAGCTTTTCATAATATCTTTTAATCGCCTTTAACTCTTCGATGCTTAGCCCTAACCCCATGTCAGAGTTTATCTTTAAAAGCTCGTCATCAGAGGCTGTCAATACATTAACTTCATAGACTAAGAAGGGAATGGCAAGTTTGTTATAAAGAACATTCAATCTTTAAACACCTCAATGGAGTAAACGTCCTTTACTGGATTTGCCAGAAGCTTTTCACACATTTCCTTAACAAGCATCTTAGCGTCTTCTTCTGTATTAGCATCTAAGAGAATTTCATATACCTTGTTTACACTTACTTTTATAACTGGAAAACCTAAGTCTCTTAATGCACTCTTGGCAGATTCCCCTTCAGGGTCAAAGAAACCTGGCTTAAGTTTAACCTCTACTTTAGCTTTAAACTTCATAAGTTACGCCTCAATGACCTTAAGTACTTCATTAGCGTATTGAAGAGCCCTTTCAATGAGCTCCTTATTTAAGCCCAGGTATTTTTCAGGCTTGAGCAACTCTTCAAGCTCCTCTCTGCTTAAATATCTCTGTGCTTCAGGATCACCAAATAATGCCTCTTTAAAGCTAATACCATTAAGCTCAGCTTTCCTCTCAATTTCCCTCAAGAGCTTATGTGCCTCATGTCTTAACATCCCCTTCTTAACTAAAGCAACCATGATAGCTTCGGCCATAATGGCTCCTCCACTAATTTCAAGGTTTTTCCTCATGCTCTCAGGCTTAATAATCAAGTTCTTAAGTAAGCTTATGGTGGAGTCTAGCTGCTCATCGATAATGAGCATGACATGAGAAAACAAAATTCTCTCACTACTGCTATTTGTTAGATCCCTCTCATGCCAAAGTGGTATATTTTCAAGAGAGGTTAAAGTCAGTGCTCTCAACACCTTAGCTAAACCTGAAATCTTCTCAGCGGTAACAGGGTTCTTCTTCTGAGGCATCGTACTGCTCCCAACGCGTACACCAACTCCCTCAGCTAACTCGTCGATTTCAGGTCTCATGAGCTCCCTAACTTCAACAGCAAATCTATCAAGCTGACTCGATAAAATAGCAAGCGCAGAAATGATTTCAGCAAAGCCATCTCTAGGAGCCACTTGAGTTGATATAACGTGCGGTTTTAAGCCAAGCCTTTTTAATGCCTCTGCCTCAACAACAAGCCCTTTATTTCCCCAAGCCGCCATAGTTCCAACAGCACCAGAAAGTTTTCCCCTAATAAGCCGCTTTTCACTCTCTACAATCCTTTCTAGGCTTCTTGAAAGTTCATAGACATAGTTAGCGAACTTAAAGCCTAAAGTTATTGGCAATGCATGTTGTCCATGCGTCCTACCAACCATCATTAGATCTTCATATCTCTTGGAATACTCCATTAGCATGCTTAATATCGACTTAAGCTTGCTCTTAACGATCTTAAGAGCATCCCTAAATATTAAAGCCCACGCGGTGTCAACGATATCATAGCTTGTAGCACCTAAGTGAACTCCTCTACCAAAACTTTCTGCAGCTTCGGCCAAGCTCGTTGCTAACGCCATTATGTCATGTCCTAAGACCTTTTCAAGCTCTTCAATCCTTTCAAGCTTAACCTTAGCTGAAGCCTCCTCTATCTTCTTAGCTTCTTCAAAGCTTATGAAACCTGCAGCCGCTAAACCATAAGCTAATGCCACTTCAACTTGAAGCCTCTTTCTTAAGATATTTTCATTAGAAAATATCGTGCGCATTTCAATACTACCATACCTATGTTCAAGAGGGCATACGAGTCTCTCATCAGCGCTCAAGAGCTTATACCTCCTCAGCTAATCACTTTTATGGATTTTTCAGCCCTGCTTCTCCTATACTCTGCAAGCTTATCCTCAAGCTCTGGGTATCTTAACGATAAAATCGATATCGCGAGCAAAGCAGCGTTCTCTCCGTTATCTATTCCAACACAAGCTACTGGGACACCAGGTGGCATTTGAGCTATAGACAATAATGAATCGAGCCCACCCACCTTGACTTCTCTTGGCACCCCTATAACAGGCTTTAACGTTTTAGAAGCTATAACCCCAGGAAGAGCTGCTGACAACCCCGCTATCGCTATGAAAACTTCAGCATTGGTCTTCGTCACGTATTCATCAAGTTCTTTAGGGTTCCTATGGGCAGACATTACTCTGTATTCAACGTTAACTCCAAAGCTTTTAAGAAGTTCAAAGACTTTATCTCCTACCTCTCGGTCACGTTCGCTACCTATAATTAAAGACACGATAGGCAACGAGTTCACCTTAAGCTTATATGGATTATCAGAGCTTTAAGGATATATTGAGGAGCTTAGAGCTAGAGGGCATTAAATGACAAATCATATTTATCGTGAGCTAGGAGTAGACGCCCAAAAAAGGGATGTAAAGATATTTGAGCAAATGCTCACACCATTATTTCCCAAAGCTTTTACTGTAGCATTTAAAGATCCAGAAAACGTAAAGGGCTTAATACTGCACTTGGATGGCGCTGGCAGCAAACCTATCATACCCTACTTATGCTACAAGGAAACTGGAGAGATCGGTTGGTTTAAGGAGCTAGCTCAGGACGTAGTCGCGATGAACGTGGATGATGTCATGACATTAGGAGCTAAGCCAATACTCTTCGCAGATTATATAGCGATAAACACGTTTAAGCTACCTCGAGCAGAAGTTCTCCAGGTACTTAGCCAAGGATTTAACGAGGTTTTAAACTTACTTAAAAACTTGACTTCACACCTTAACTTCAAAGTAAGCCCTATCTTTGCTGGAGGAGAAACAGCTGACATACCTGATCAAGTCAGAACCTTAGATGTCGTTGGAGCAGTTTTTGCGAAAGTAGACTTGAATAAAGCTATAACATGCGAAAAAATCACCGAAGGAGATGTCATTATAGGGCTTAGAAGTGATGGAAAAGCTAAGTTTGAGAACAAGCATAATAGCGGCTTAATGTGCAATGGTATAACACTAGCACGTCACGTGCTCTTATCAAAAGAGTATGAGTTAAAATATCCTGAAATTAGCGAGCCCTCTAAGAGAGGTTACCATGGCAAATTCAGGCTAACCGACTACTTAGACGAAGTTGAAATGACATTGGCTGAAGCCCTTTCTTCACCAACCAGGATATATGCACCTATCATAGCCGAAATTCTGGACAAAGCATGGGGGGATGTTAAGGGAATGGTGCACATTACTGGAGGAGGGCTAACAAAAATACTTCGCATAGGCGCAAACCTACGCTACGTAAAAGATGCCTTACCTCCAACGCCGCCCATATTTAAAGTCATACAGCGTGAAGGAAGGGTTAGCTGGGAAGAAATGTTCAGCGTATTCAACATGGGCGTAGGGTTTGAAATTATAGCCACAAAAAGCGTTGTCGATGAAGTTATTGACGTAGTTGAAAAATGGGGTATAGAAGCCCAAGTCATAGGCCACGTAGAGAAAAGCAGCTATTCTTCAAATGAACTTATCATTAAAAGCGTTTACGGCGATTTCTATTACACTAGAATAACATAAATCACCATCAAGCGTACAGCGGATCTTTTAAAAATCGAAAACTAAGGCCCGGACGCTGGCATGAGAATTTAAAATAGTTAAGTAAATTTGATTTAAGCCAGTCGCAAAAAATTGATATACCTGTCTTCAAGTCCTAAGAGGAGCAAAGGAGGGCAATTAAAATAGGCTGTGGCATATTCGGCGCAATATCCTATACAGGACAACACGTGTTCCCCCTCCTATATTGGGGTGCTCGTGCCCAAAACCATAGAGGACATCAATCCTATGGCTTCGTAACATACGATGGTGACTTCCACGTACATAAGGGATTACACCTAGTTCCTGCGATAAGAGCAGATGATGCAAGTACGTGGATTAATAAGCTTGAAGGTTTTGTCGGGATAAGCAATGTGAGATATGCCACATCGGGAGCGGTAGATAAAAAGTCTCTTGAGAAAAACATTCAGCCAATGTTAATTAAATCAGATGACATCGCTTTAGCGTTATCTCTTAACGGTAATTTGGTTAACGTTAACCAGCTCATGGAAAGCTACAGCTATAGCTGTGGAAGCGATGCTGAGCTTTTGACAAGACTTTTACATGACTTTTACAAACAAGAACGTGATCTAATAGATGCTGTTAAGCTATGCATGGAAGTAGTTGAGGGAGCTTTTTCAGTAACCGGCTTCTTCCATGATGGAAAGCTATTTGCGTTTAAAGACCCCTACGGTATAAGGCCTCTATGTGCTGGTCAATCTGAAACTGGTTTAGTTAAAGCATTTTCCTCTGAAAGCGTTGGACTGGATATTAATAGTTTATCTCTTGAATTCGAACTTGAACCAGGAGAGCTCATATTAGCCGATAAGAATGGCTTTGAAAGGCTTCGCCTAGTTTCAAGCTGTAAAAAAGCCTTCTGTGCATTCGAGTTCGCTTACTTCTCAAGACCAGATTCGAAGCTTGGAACTAGATACGTATACGAAGTTAGAGAAGACTTTGGTAGAAACTTAGCTAAAGAAAACCCAGACATTGTAGACGACGCTGATATCATAATATCAATGCCTGAGACAGGTGACGATGCCGCCTTTGGCTTTCACGAGGAAACAGGTATCCCATGGGAGCGTGCTTCTAGAAGACATAGGTACATAATGGAGCGCGCCTTTATCCTATTATCACGTGAAAGACACGAAGTTGTGGATAAGAAAATAAACATCTTAGGACCTAAGGTGAGGGATAAGAAGGTCATAGTCATCGACGATAGCATTGTTAGAGGAGATACCACAAAGATCATAGTTAAGAAACTCAAAGCCATGGGCGCAAGGAAAGTCCATTTATTAATAACATTCCCGAAGATAACTGGTCCATGTTTCTACGGAATAGACATGGCAACATATCATGAGCTCATAGGAGTAGATAGAAATGAGGAGGAAATAGCTGAAATAATTGGAGCTGATACGGTAAGATACCAATCTCTTGAGAACTTCGCTAAAGCAACTGGATTAGGTAAAGAAAACCTATGTTTTGGTTGTGTAACAGGCGATTATCCAACTCCATTAGCTAAGAGGATAGCTAAGGAGGCTAAAGAACTATTTGAGAAAGGTCTTGAAGAAAGAGGAAGAGTCTATGAAGTCACCGTTCTCCATTAAAAGCGCGTTTAACATCTGGGGTGTTCGAACCCTATGGAAAAACTTGGCGTATTAGTGGTTTCATATGGTGCTCGCGAAGCAGCTATGGTTGATGCTCTATCTAAAAGCACGAACTACTTAATTGACATATACGTTGTAGACAAGCAGAGAAATCCATTTAACATAAAGAAATCCGTTGAACATGTCGTTATCCCGGATTTAAATGTTAACGAAATTTGCAAGTTTGTAAATAAGAGGAGGGATAAGCTTAACTTCGTAGTCGTAGGTCCTGAAAAACCTATCATCGAAGGCTTAAGAGATCTCGTTGAAAAGGAAACGGGAGTACCTGTAATCTGCCCCACAAAGAGATATGCGTTAGAAGGTAGCAAGGCAGAGCAGCGCTTATTGTTACAGAAAATACTCCCTGAAGCAAATCCTCGTTTCAAGATTTTCGATCAAAGCCTATATGAAAACTTAGATGCTCTTAAACGAGAATTAGTGAACTGGCTTGATGAGCTAAACAACCAAGTAGCTGTTAAACCAGATAAACCAGCAGCTGGTAAAGGAGTGGGCGTTTGGGGCGATCACTTCACCACAAGAGAAGATCTGCTCAAACACTTCTTTGAAAATCTAAAGTATGGAAAGGTTATTGTCGAGGAGAAAGTCGAAGGCGAAGAATCAAGTTTTCAAGCTTTCTGCGATGGAAAACACCTCATACCACTACCTGATACCAGGGATTACAAAAGAGCCTTTGATGAAGATAAAGGACCTAACACTGGCGGTATGGGATCGTATAAAGACGTGGAAGACAACCTCCCATTTCTCACACCTAAAGATAGAGAAAAAGAAGTTGAAATGGCTGAGAGGATATTTAATGAGTTGAGGAAAAGCCAAGATGCTGAACACGGACTTAAGGGCATGCCCTTCTACATAGCCTTCATACACACGAAATACGGTCCAAAAATCTTGGAAATCAATAGCCGTCCCGGAGACCCCGAAATACAAAACATATTACCAATCCTCAAAGACGACTTTGCTGAAATATGCCTCAAGATAATTGATGGGAGCTTAAACAAAATTGATGTAGAGAAAAAAGCTAGTGTTGTCGTGTACAAGGTACCGCCAAGCTACGGCAACTTCGCAGAAACATATCCTAACCTAGTCAACAAAGAAGAACTTGGTAAGCCAATAGACCTTAAAGAAGCTGAAGAATTAGCTAAGGTATATGATGGGCAGTTAAAGATTTACCCCGCTTCAGTTGAACAACGCGAAGACGGCATATACCCATTAAAGTCTAGAGCTATATGTACGGTCGGCATAGCAGACAACATCGAAGAAGCCAGAGAAATCGCGTATAAAGGAATAAACGCCATAAAAGGAGGATCACTATGGTTTAGAAAAGACATCGCATCAAAAGATCACATCGAGAGAAGCATACAGCACATGAAAAAGCTTAGAGGTTATTAAGCATGGCTTCTAAAAAGAAAGTTTTCATAACAGACTGCGAAGGTCCCGTATCAAAAAACGACAACGCCTTTGAGCTAACAAGCCACTACATACCTCAAGGAGACATATTCTTTAGAAAACTTAGCAGGTACGATGATGTGTTAGCTGACATTATAAAGAAGCCAGGGTATAAAGCTGGCAATACACTATGCTTAATACTGCCATTCCTTAAAGCCTATGGCGTATCAAATGATGTAATGCGAAGCTTTTCGCGAAAAACTTTAACTCTCATGAAGGACTCCATAGAATCTTTAAACTTCTTAAAGAACTTGCTTCCATCATACATCGTGAGCACAAGCTACGAACACTACATAAAAGCTCTCTGCGAAGCAATAGGTTTTCCAGTTGAAAACACGTATTCAACCAAAGTCGACATCGACAAATATGAATTAAGCGAACAAGAGCGACATCAACTACTTAATATCGTAAATGTGGTTCTCACACTACCGGACATCGAAATACCTAATACGGCTTTGTCAATTGAAGATCTCCCACAACCTTCGAGGTTTGCTGTTAACAAGCTGAACGAAATATTCTGGTCACATATTGCAAAAATGAGCTGTAGTACGATGCTAAGTGAAGTCAAAGTTGTTGGAGGTGAGGAGAAAGCAAACGCAATAAAGGAGATAGTAGCCAAAGAAGGCTGTGAGATTAGTGACGTTATTTACTTTGGAGATAGCATAACTGATGTTGAGGCGTTTAAACTTGTAAGAGAAAACGGCGGATTAGCAGTCTCATTTAATGGAAACGAATATGCAATAAGAGAAGCACAGCTAGCAATATTATCTGAAACTGCTGCTTCAATACCGCTAATAACCCTGTTGTTTATGAAATATGGAAGAGAAAAGCTATGTAAGCTTCTGAGCAAAGGAGAAGATATTACTACGTTAATAGATGAGGCGATCACATTAGGTCTTACAGGAAAACTGGCTAAAGCATTAAAGTCTTCGTATGTGAAGATTGAGCTCATAACGCAAGACAACAAAGAAAAACTATCCTTAGAAAGCTCAAGTTTCCGTAAAAAGGTTAGAGGCGTTGCCATAGGAGGGTTAGGCTAATCGAGGTCAAGGAGGTATACATTGAGGACACGTATGCCGAAGCTTTTAAAGGGATTTTTTGTAGGGTGATCATAACAGCTTACGATAAAACCACCCTTAGAGAAGCCGCATTAAACTCTACAGCACTTCCTTCAGCAGTAATAGGTAGATTAGAAGCAGGTATTGAAAAATGGCTTTCTCCAAAAGAAACACCTGATGGTAGAGCAGGCGTAGTATTACAGTTTTGGTGTCAACTAGAAGCTAATAAACCACTTGATGAGATTTTAGCGAAATTCGAAAAAGAGTTTTCATACAGGATAAGGCAAGGTATCCTAGTAAAACCTTTTACTAGAGTCTTTGACGCCTGTCTTAATCCCATCGGGCACATCGATACAATGTACAGAATAGGGCATTGTGGCGACGGCTATGAGTGGGTTGAAAAACTCTATGGAAGAGAAATGATAAACATACCGGTAATGGTTCCCGATTTCCAAATCGAGAGGAAAATTGGCTATTCCATAGGGGTTATGGGCGCAAACCTATGGTACATGTGTTCTAGTAAAAAAGCGGTCTTAAGAGCTGGCAAGAAAATCTTAAAAGCTATTAGCTCAGTTCCTGGAGTTATCACCCCTTTCAACATTTGCTCAGCAGGTTCAAAACCGGAGACTAAGTTTCCGTGGATTGGTCCCACAACAAATCATCCATATTGCCCTTCTCTAAAGAAGAGGCTTAGAGCAGAGTCTAAGGTACCTGAGGGTGTAAGATACATTCCTGAGATCGTGATTAACGGAGTTTCGCTTGAAGCTGTCAAACAAGCTTTGAGTTACGGTATAAAAGCTGCTTGTGAAGTTAAAGGTGTTTTGAGAATATCTGCTGGTAACTACGGGGGTAAGCTTGGAGAGTATAAGATATGGTTGCGCGAGCTCATCAAAGAGTTTTGACGTTATAGGATTTGGAGCTTTAAACGTAGATAAGCTCTTTAAGGTAAAGAGAGTAGCTGGCGTAGATGATGAAAGTTACATTATAGAAATTCGCGAAGAATCTGGCGGATCAGCTGCAAACACGATAGTTGGCCTTGCTAGAGCTGGTCTCAAAACAGGGTTTATAGGCAAAGTAGGGGATGATCGGGAAGGTCGTAAGCTTATACGTGACTTAAAGAAAGAAGGCGTTGACGTAAGCAACATAGTAGTAGAAAGAGGGGTTAAGAGTGGCATAGCATTATGCTTTTTCGACGATAAGGGGCATAGAACTATCTACGTAATGCCAGGAGCAAACGACTACTTAAACGTAAACGACATAAACTTAGAGTACGCATCGAGGGCTAGAATACTTCACATAACCTCATTTATTGGAGATGCCCCACTTAATGTTCAGAGAACGTTACTAGAGCATTTACCAAGTAGCGTTAAGGTAAGCTTAGATCCTGGAGCTATATATGCTCAAAAGGGGCTCTCCCACATAGAGCCTCTAATACGCCACACCAACATACTCCTACTAAACCATGAAGAACTACGCATGCTTACAGGTAAAGCCTCCATTGAAGAAGGAGTTAACACGATGCTTTCTCTTGGAGTCGACATAGTTGCAGTTAAGTTAGGAGAAAAGGGCTGTTTTGTAACTAATGGGTATCAGCGCTATTATGTTGAACCCTATAAATGCGAGGTCGTAGACCCAACAGGTGCTGGTGATGCCTTTAACGCAGGCTTTCTCTATGGGCTAATTAAAGGGAGGAGCTTAAGCGATTGTGGAAAGCTAGGTAACTTCTTTGCTTCGCATAAAATGACTAAGTTTGGAGCGAGATCAGGACTACCGAGGCTGTCTGAAATTGAAAGTTTCATAGCCAGGGAGCTCGAGAAGAAGTAAGACGTTAGCTTAGCTACGCAGCTACTTAAAGAACCTCTCTCCAGTAATCCGCTCATATATCTCAATATACCTTCTTGAAGTCTCAGCTACAACTTCTTCAGGCAACGTAGGCGCTGGCGGCTTTTTATCCCACTTTATTGAGTTCAAGTAGTCTCTAACATACTGTTTATCTAAGCTAACCTGATCTTTCCCCACTTCATAGCTGTCTTTAGGCCAGAAACGAGAGGAATCAGGCGTTAGCAGCTCATCTATTACCATGAGCTCATCTTCATAAAGTCCAAACTCTATCTTAGTATCAGCGATTATGATTCCACGCTCTTCAGCCCTCTTAGACCCGATTTCATAGATCTTCAAACACGCTTCCTTAATTTGCTCTGCCAAATCTTTCTCCACAACCTTTAGGACCTCCTCCCACGACATTTCAACATCGTGTCCAACATCAGATTTCGTTGTAGGTGTTAATATCGGTTCAGGCAAGACCTCTGCCTTCCTAAGCCCAGGTGGAAGAAATATTCCTGAAATAGGCTTACCTTGTTTGTAATTTTCCCATGCCGAGCCATATAGATAGCCCCGAACAATAAACTCCACCTTAATAGGCTTTGTCTTTTTCACAACAACAGTACGGCCATCCACGACTTCTAAGACATGGTTTTTAACAATTCTTCTAACTTTATCAAACCAGAACAAGGACAACTTGTTTAAAACTTCACCTTTATGTGGAATACCACTTGGTAATACAACATCAAATGCCGAGATCCTATCAGTAAACACCATAAGCAGCTTGTTGTCTCCTAAGTCATATACGTCCTTAACCTTGCCTCTCTTAACCAAGGGATAGGGCAAGCTTGAGTAAAGCAGAACTTCGCTAAACTCTACCATAGCTTTATCACATAATAAGCTGAACTTAAGCTATATAAGCCTTGAAGCCCCCTCGAAGTAATTCAATTTAATTAGACTAAGCACATATTTAAGTGAGGTCCAAAGACTTTGAAAGTTCTTTTAGCTATAGACTGGCATCCTCTAACTATAGGCGGAGTTCAAAGCCACGTACGCAATTTAGCTCAGAAACTAAAAGAACGAGGAGCAGAAGTGGCTATAGTCTCAAAACCTCTTAACAATGCGAAAAACAAGCTATGTGAAAGCTTAGACAGTAAGTTTCTCACATGTATACCAGCGCTATTCCCAATAGATACGCCATTGAACTTACCCGATTATGATGAACTCAAGAAGGTTATTGAGAAGTTTAGTCCAGACGTAATACATGCACATCATGCCTTTACGCCATTGTCTCTTATGTCCCTCTTAATAGCTGAGGAGCTGGGGATAAAAAGGGTTTTAACAAACCATAGCATAACCATAGGCTACAACATCTCAAACCTATGGAAAAAAGTAGCTAACACATTCCTCCTACCATACAAGCTTTACATATCAAAGGCACAAGTAATCATTTCAGTTAGTAGAGCAGCTGACAACTTCATATCAAACTTTGCTGATAATATACCGCGTGTTATAATACCGAATGGCGTCGACACAGATTTTTACTCGCCAAGTAGAAGTTCTTTAAGCGAAGATAGCATGAAAATTCTCTTTGTAGGCAGGCTTGTGTTTAGAAAAGGAGCGCACGTGCTGGTAAGAGCGTTTAAAATAGTTTGCAAAGAAGTTAAAGATGCTAAGCTAGAGATTGTCGGACGTGGCTACATGACTCCATTGTTAGTAACATTAATTGAGAGGCTGGGTATCAGAGATAAAGTCTTCTTCTATGACTTAGTAAATGAGTTAACCAAGAAAAAACTTTATGACGAATCTGCGCTTGTAGCATTGCCAAGTCTCTATGGAGAAAGCTTTTGCATAACAGCTTTGGAAGCAATGTCCATGCAAAAACCGGTAGTAGCTTCAAGATGCGGTGGCCTTGAAGAGATAATAACCGACGACTACGACGGCTTGCTTGTAGAGCCAAATAACCACGTGCAATTAGCTGAAAAGATCGTAT
>QMQV01000038.1 GCA_003649085.1 Thermoproteota archaeon | reverse complement strand
CTTGTATATTTAACAAAAGATAACGCTTTTATATTATGAGAAGAAAAGAAAAGGCGACCCCTCCGATTAGGAGGTAGGGGTGTGGAGGACTCAGATTCAGATAGTAGTGGCTGTAAAGCTCCCCCACGTGGGGGAGCGATACGATTAATACACGTTATTCAAAGCGATGTTCTGACGGGAGGAATAATACGCTTTATAGAAATTTTTAGTAGGATGCCCGATGTCAACATACTCATCTTATCGGATGTTAAGACTATCAGCAACAAGACTCTGCTGAAGCACCTACGTAAACTTCCTAAAGCTCGCGTATTAGCTGTTAAACTCCCACCTAATTTGCCTAAGACGCTTAGAGAAGCTTGCTTTGCGCTTCTAGTCATTTTCACGGCTTTAAGCTCTAGAAGGTGCATTGATGTTGCGTATAGTGATGAAAATCTTAGAGGCGTATTGGCTGGTTTTGCTTTGCGAACGTTAGCTAAGAAGCCTTGGATTTGTACTTTTCAAGGATTGTGGGAGTTCAGTGGTTTGCAAAAGGTGCTTTCACATCTTACAATGAAGATATCCTCTCATGCCACAGCTATAGTTGTGCCAAGCCAGTCCGTTAAAGAAAAACTGCTAAGATATGCAAGAAAGCTTGCTGACAAAGTTCATGTTATTGAAAGCGGTATAGATCCATCCTTATTTAAGCCTATGAGCTTAAAAAAAGAGCTTGACTGCATATACGTTGGGAGAATTTCTTGGGAAAAGGGAATTGACGTGTTGTTAAGGGCGTGGTCTATTGTGTTAAAAGAAAAACCCGATGCAAAGCTTGGTATTGTGGGGGATGGAGGAAGCCAAAACTCTAAGTTGCTTCGACATCTTAAGGGTGTGTATTATTATGGCTGGGTGGACTACGAACATGTACCTCAGTTGCTGAACAAGGCTAAGATATTTTTATGTCCCTCTAAAGGAGAGACTTTCTGCCAATCACTACTTGAAGCTTTAGCTTGTGGCTTGCTAGCTATAACGAGCAGGCTTGATGTCTTTAAGAGACTTTGGAACGATGCAGTAGTGTATGTGGATCTTAAACCCGAACTTTGGGCTAAAGCCATACTTGAACTAATACATGATGGCAACGGCAATAGCCCAAAGGTGCGTGAGCTCGCATGCCATTTCACATGGGATAAGGCAGCTAATAAGATGAAAATTGTCTTATTAAAGTGTTTGAGAGGTGTAGCATCATATGACCTTGATGGTTGTGGGCGCACATCCTGATGATGCCGAAATTATGGCTGGTGGAGCCTTAGCTAAGAGCCCTGGCAGCGCTATTGTCATTGTGACAAAAGGAGAGCTCGGTAGCGCACATAAGCCCAGAGACGTTTTAGTTGAGGAAAGAAAGCGCGAAGCTGAGGAAGCTGCTAAGATCCTCAAAGCCAAACTTATGATGCTTGGCTTTGAAGATTCTAAACTTGAAAATAGCTGGGAAGCGGCGCTTAGGATAGCTTATGCCATCCGCTTATTTAGGCCGAAGATCGTCATAACACATCATCCCAGAGAGTATCACCCAGACCATGTGACAACGTATTGGCTCGTTAGAAAAGCTGTCCATATAGCAGGTTTACCAAACGCCGAAGTCGAAGGAAAGCCACACACGGTGAAAAATGTGTTACTTGCTGGTATTGGAAATATTTACTTAGACATCTCTGATGTCATGGACGTTAAGCTTGAAGCAATAAGGCGTCATAAGTCTCAAATCGAATGGCTTAGAGACATTGCATCTAACGTTGAAGTGCAAAATAGATTTTGGGGAGCTAAGGTAGGTGTACGCTATGCTGAACGTTTCTCACTGTTAAGACCAATGGTTATTAAGGAGCTAGAGCTTCTTAGCCACTAACACTATGTTATTGGAATCAGGGTTAAACGGCTTAAGCGAAAATATGTCCGAAAACAACGTGATTGCTGACCAGCCAGCTTTCTCGACAATTCTTACGAGCTCTTCTGAACTATAAAATCTCACATCATCACCGTATTCGCCTAGAAAAGTCCCTTCAGAAGAATAGAAAGTCCATTTAGATCTCCATCTGGAATCCTCTCCTAAAAAACCCTCTCGATAAACTATCAGATCATCATAACGTTCAACCCACTTTTTAGGAGGACCAGCGTATCTAAGCTTGTTCTCAACCTCGAGTATCAATATTGCATTGTCATTTGAAAGGTTCAGTGCTTGCTTCAAAGCGTTAACATCATCTTCCTCAGATCCAAAGCCTATTGAAGTCCAAACGCTTATAACGCCATCAAAACTTAAGCCTCTAAGCTTCTCAAGAAGCTGGTTATAATCACAGTTTATGAACTTAACATTGTCTTCAACTTTAAATTTCTTAGCTTGTAAGTTGGCTTCGTCAATAAACAACTTTGTGCGATCTACGCCTATTACGTTATATCCCATCTTAGCTAATGGTATAGCGACTCGCCCAATACCACATCCTAAATCTAATAGGTTGCCAGACTTGATGCCGTATTGCTGTAAAAGCATAGCAATGCTTTTAGCCATTTGAAAACCAAGATCCCATATATGCCTTAAAACCCTCAAAAACAGATGTGCTCCTGAATTAAAGATCTCCTGGTTATACATGGCAATTTGAACAGGACAAACTTATTTACAAATAAAGGTTGTTAGTCTACCTCGCTTTCTCAGTCATTAATTATCATCAGGGCCTACTCACTTATTTGTAGCAAAGCATCATAGAGATTTGAAAAATCCGTTTGCCTGTGAAAAAGTAATTAATTGTTTTACTTGGAGGCTTAGAAGGTTTAGCATAATTTTCACTGAGAAAAGCTACGTTGTGCCCAATAGCACCTCGTAATGTATGATTCCGCCGCACTCTAGCGTAAGCTCTGGATTAAGCTTTAGAAGCCCCTCTCTACACATAGCAGTCAAGACCACTGGTATCATGCGCCTAATCAAAGGACGCTTTTCTTCAGCCATGATCATTTCAGGACATATGACGCCGCCATGATGAGCTACGCCTTTCTCTTTAATGAAGTTTAAGACGACTTTCAAAGCTTCTTCAGCGAGTTTTCTTTCAACTTCTAAAACTCTGTTAATAACACGTTCTTCAAACTCTTTTATCTCCATAAGATCACCTCTAAGAAAAAGAAACTTGAGGAAGAAGCATAAAAGCCTAAGCCCATAAACCCGTCAAAGGAGCTTATAGTAATATTCATAACCCAATTCGATTTATAGCCAGATTGCTTAAGTTGAGTGCTTAATTGAGTAGCTAAACCTAAACTCTACTCTGGATGTGAAATGATAAAGGTCTTGTTATTAATATGATATCTTAAACACATTAAGTGTGTATGTTGATGAAAATTAGACGTTTACTTAACTTTGGATGATTCCTCGAGAAAAATTTTCAAAGTCTTAACTTTCTCATATTTTTCCTTTACCCTCCTTTTCCCCTACAATTTCAATAACCCTAAGCCCCAGTTGGCAATTACGTGGACCATTTAAGAATGAACCGAAAGCCTTGGGGGATAGCTATTAGGCATTTCCCAAGTAGTATTATTCCATGTGGCTCGCATGAAATACCCTCTTGAGTAAAAGTGGTGTTCTGCCGTAAAAGAAATGCATAAATCATATTGCTCATTTTCAGATAGCTGGAGAGTTTTAGATATTGAAGCTACAGTGATATCGGGAAGCGCTATGTTATCCTGACGAACTTCAAGCTTTACAACACCTGTGTAAGGACCTCCTACAGCCTTGATGATGAGATGAGCATAGATCGGAGTCTTGTCTGAAACTTCATATACTTGTGTTCCGTATGGACTATAACTGGTCCAGTAATAATCCACCACAGACAAGTAACCCTCAGTTGGCGGAGAAGGAGTCGCTTCAGTTACGACAGATAATCTTGGAGGGTATGAAGTTTCCATAGTCCAAGAGTCTGTTTTCCAAGAAACTTTCATGTAATATCCTCTTGAAAATGGATCTCTTTGTGCAATAAAGGACAAGCTTAGTAGCTTAGTTTCTCCAGATGATAAAGAAACTGAGTAACTTTTCGAAATCACCGTTTCATCAGGAAGCATTATCTTGTCTGATTTAACCTCAAATATTACAATGTCAGAGAAATCACCATAAGCTGACACTAACACATTAGCATGAACTAAGTCACCCTCTTTAACAGAATAAACTTTCATCGAGTCTGAAACCCAATAAGCATCCAGGATTTTAAGTTGAGGTTGATAAACCTCTAATCTAGGGGGATATGACGAGGGCATCGTATAGACTTTTTCACCGTTCCAAAGCGCTTCTATAAAGAAACCTCTAAGATTATCTGTGTAGTACACATCGAACGTTTTAATTATGGAGGTCTGCATGCGTGGCTGTAAGGACACATCAATAGTATAACGTTGTGCCTCCTTGTCTGCTACAAATGGCAGATCCTCCTTCACAATCAAGGTCAGAGTTCCAGAGAGTTCGTGTCCTCTATATGCGTTTTCAACGTACGCTGTAAAAGCTACAGAATCGCCAGGTAAAGCGGATGTAGCATTCCATGTCACTTCAATTACTGGTTTTTGAGTACCAATAATGTAATATTGCTCAATAGACAAAGGAATAGAAAGTGTGAAAATCATGAAAATAACATCAGCATATCCTGTTAATCTTATCTTTACCTCTCGATTATACTCCTGAATAGTGCTAACAAGGGTCTGTATTTTACTTAAAGATATGTGAGATAAATCTAATGTTGCCAATAAATGAACGGTCTCCACATTTCCACTAGAAGGTATTGAGAAACCTCCGATAGATTCTACGGTTCCAAGATATATATCTTCTAAGTACACCTTAAGAAGAAGGTCTTTAACAGGAACCGAGATCAAACCTTTTCCATATATCTTGAGGTATATGTCAATACTTAGCTGACGGGATAGTAAGGCACTAACGATGTCAGTAGTCCCTATGTTTAGTGAATCTAGACATATTTCAGCTGAAGTAGCGGACTGATAGTATAGTAGGATTAGTGAAAAGGTTGAGAGAAATATCAGAGAAAGTACTATAGCTGCACCTTTGCCCATACAGTCTGGAGTATCAACTTTCAATCTAATAAGAATTGCTGAGAGCGCTTTTTCTACTTATTATCTAAACATAACTTAACATGAATTTATCAATTTTTTGTAAGAAAACTTCACTTATTAGATAATTAAACTGAATTAGAAGGAAATACCGATTTAAGAATAACTCAATGGCACAACGTTAGGTTTGGCTTTTTATGAGGATATCCTCACTTAAACTACATGAAAGCGTGTTTTAAGTATAATAACGTAACGTAAGGAGAGGAGAACTTCGCAATAAAATTAGGGAAGCTATGACTTGAAAAGCCTGTTTAACACGTCATCTCCAGATTTATCAAGCCTAGCGAGGCGCTCTAACATAACTTTACGCTCGACACTAGCAACAAGTCTGCGCGTACGAACAACAGCATCAGGATTAACGCTAACGCTATCAATGCCGCAGCGAACTAAAAACTCGGTGAGATCGCTGAACACGCTGGGACCTTGACCACAAATGCTTACGGTTACGCCATTTTCATGTGCGACTCTAATTAAGTGAGCAATGCTACGCAGTACAGCTGGATCACGTTCATCAAAGTATCGTGGGTCGATGGCAGGCAACACCGGTGAATCTCTGTCAGTGCCTAAAGTTAGCTGGGTTAAGTCGTTGCTTCCGATGCTAAAGCCGTCGCAGAGCTTTGCAAATTCATCTGCAAGGACTATGACTGACGGTACCTCAGCCATTAGCCAAATCTTCATATCAGCTCCGCGTTCAAGCCCCTCTTCTTCCATGATTTTAAGCGCCTTCTTAACTTCCCACGTCGTCCTAGCAAAGGGCAGCATAACCCACACATTCTTTAAAGCCCATTCATCTCTAACCTTCTTAATCGCCTTACACTCAAGTCTAAAGGCAGGCTCATATTGTGGTGAAATATATCTTGAAACCCCTCTCCATCCTAACATGGGATTGGCTTCGTCAGGAGGCTCATATTTTTCTCCTCCTTTCAATTTTCTATACTCGTTAGTTTTAAAGTCGCTAAATCTCACCACAACTGGCTTGGGGTATATTGCTCTAGCTACGATTGCTATTCCTTCTGCTAACTTATCGACGAATTTGTCTGGTTGTCCTATTTCAATGAGATACAGCGGATGTTCCCCTACCCAGTCTGCTATGATGAACTCAACCCTCATTAAGCCTATTCCGTCAAATGGTAAATGTATGTATTTGTGTATAGCTTCCGGCTCTCCTAGGTTCATGTAGATCTTGGTAGCTGTTGGTGGGTATAGCTCTACTAGCTGTTCTGGGGCTATGGCTGCTTCTGCTTTTGGCGTTACCCTGACTTCAGCTGGCTTTTCTAGTGGTATTTCCCCTTCGTAAACTATTCCTTGTGTTGCGTCTATCGTTATTGTCTGCCCTGTCTTAATCTTCTTAGTAGCTGTTTGAGTCCCCACAATGCATGGTATTCCTAATTCTCTGCTCACTATAGCTGCATGTGACGTCATACCTCCACTGTCGGTTATTATAGCCTTTGCCTTCCTCATAGCAGGTACCCAGTCTGGTGACGTCATGATAGTTACAAGCACTTCTCCATCTTTGAACTCAGCTATTTTCGACACATCTGTTATGACGTGCGCTATACCTATAGCATAGCCTGGTGATGCAGGTAACCCTCTTACAATGATCTTCCTCTCTACTGTCACTGGCTTAGCCGCAGCTGGTTTTTCTTCCAGTTTTTTCAAGCTCCAAACGGTCTCTGGCCTCGATTGAACTATATACAGCTGGTTTGTCTCGCTGTCTAGTGCCCATTCGATATCTTGTGGATGCTGATAGTGCCGTTCTATCGCTATTCCATGTCTTGCCAATTGTATGATCTGTTCGTCAGTTAACACCTGCTTGTCTTGTAGCTCTTTAGGAACTTCCACTTCCTCTGCTAATGCCCCTTTCTTAGAGCGTATTGCCATGATCTTCTTAGTCGCTATCTTCTTGTCAAGTATCTTAAGCTGGTTTTTGTCTACCGCATATTCGTCTGGCGTCACTTTCCCTCCTACAACTGTTTCCCCTACACCCCAAGCCGCCTCTATTATTAGGGTATTAGGGTCTCCTGTCACCGGGTTTATTGTGAACATTACGCCTGCCGCTTTGCTGTTAACCATTTTTTGTACAGCTACGCTTAAGTAGACCTTATCGTGTTTGAAGCCTTTTTCCTCTCTATAGGTTATGGCTCTAGCTGTAAATAATGAGCTGAAGCACTTCTTCACGTACTTTAACAGGTCCTCTTCTCCTTTCACAAAGAGATATGATTCCTGTTGCCCCGCAAAGCTTGCTCCAGGCAGGTCTTCTGCTGTAGCACTGCTTCTAACAGCTACTTCTGGTTCTTTGACCCCTACTTTTTCTGCTAGTTGGCGATATGCTTGCCTTATTGCTCCTTCAAGTTCTGGCGGCATGGGGGCTTCTTCAATCATCTTCCTTATAGCGTTTGAAGCCTCGTGTAGTCGTTGTAGGTTATTAATATCTAGGTTTTTTAGCAAGCTGAATATTTTGTCTTTGAGCCCTGTTCTCTCTATAAAAAGCTTGTACGCCGTCGCTGTTATCGCAAAACCTGGCGGTACTGGTATGCCTGCTGATATCATCTCGCCTAGGTTTGCGCATTTGCCTCCAACCAGAGCAACGTCATCTTTGCGAAGCTCTTCAAAAGGGAGGACTAGCGCTGATTCCTTTGATTTCAAGCCAAACCCCATTATGAATAATGTGGTTTAAAGTAATTAGGCTTTTCGCTAAGCGACGGACGCCTGCCATGGATTTTACAAGCTCAGCTTTGCTGTTTTCGTCTACTGTCGATAATATGTTAGCTTATAGACGTATGAGAGAGTTTATTAGCTACTTTTTTCACGTCTAGGCTCTTGATGAAGATATACGATGCCCACTGCCACCTTCACGAATTTAGCTTGGACGAAGTTGAGAAGTTTAAGGACTACGTCATCGTAGCTGTATCTGACGACTACGAGTCTTCTCTTAAGACACTCGAATTAGCTGAAAAGTTTTCAAATGTGATTCCGTGCGTAGGAGTTCATCCCTGGCAAGTTGGAAGCTCTGACGCGACAGTCTTAGAGGAGTTTAAGCTTCTCTTAAGAGATAGAGATGACATTAGATGCTTAGGTGAGATAGGCCTTGATAAGAGATTTTACGTTGAAAGCTATGGTAAGCAGCTTGAGTTTTTTAAGTTTTTCTTAAATATGGCCAGGGAATACGACTTGGTCGTTAACGCCCATGCCTTAGATGCTTGGAAAGAGGTCTTTGACTTACTTCTAAAGTATGAAGTTAACATAGCCTTACTGCATTGGTATACCGGTCCTCTAGATTTACTTGAAGAAATCGAAGAAGCGGGGTTTTACGTTACTGTAAACCCGTCTATATCAATTCAGCCTAAGCACTTAGAGGCTGTTGTCGAAGCTGATGTTAAGTGTTTATTGTCTGAAAGCGATGGTCCCTACGTGTATAGAGGTAGGAGGCTTTCACCTGATATGATAGCTGATGCGATTAGGTTATTAGCCGAGCATAAAGCTATTTCTGTTGAAGAGTTGGCTTTGTCCATCGAAGCTAACTTCTACAAGGCTTTTGGAAAAGCGTTAAGGAGAAGTTAAATAGCTTTTCACTATTATAGTTTGTCTAGCTATTCTAGGAGGTTTAATGTTTGGGGGTTGTCGAGAGGTTAAGAGCTGATTCTGATGCTATTTGGCGTAAGATTAAGGAACATCCCTTCGTAGTTGAGCTGTACTCTGGTTCTTTGCCCCTTGAAAAGTTCAAGTTCTACGCTATTCAAGATTATAACTACTTAGTTGCCATGGCTAAGTGCTATAGCATTATGGCAGCTAAAGCAGACGACTTTAAGGTAGCCCAAAAGGTTTTGGAGATAGCTTACTTAGATGCTACGACTGAGCTTGAAAGCTATAAGAAGCTTTTAGCTAAGCTTGGGCTTACACTTGAAGAAGCTGTTAAGGCTGAAGTTGCTCCAACAAACCTTTCTTATACTAGCTTCTTAATATCAACGTGTGCATTAAACAGCGTGTTAGAGGGGCTTATAGCCACGCTTCCATGTTTTTGGAGCTACGCCGAAATTGCTCAGCACCATGAGGAGAAGTTGAAAGATAATCGCGTTGGGCTTTATGTTGAGTGGGCTAAGGTGTACCTATCTAATGACTACCTAAGGCTAGTTGAAATGCTTAAACAGCTTGTGGAAGAACTTTACATCGAGGCTTTTAGCTACGATAAGCTTTCCAAGATATTCAAGACAGCTAGTAGATTTGAGTACATGTTTTGGGACATGGCTTACAAGATGGAGTCTTGGACAGTTTAACTTTGCAGCAAAGACGTTAAAGCTTAATTATAAGCGTTGCACAAAACTACAAATCAGTTTTTAGACCTGGTTGATGAACATGTGCGGGATTTTCGGCTACGTTGCCTACGAAGATATAGATTTCAAAAGTGCTGTTAGAGGTTTATGGGCTATTGAAGAGGATCAGTCCATTGAGCCTCACGGCTTATCCATTGGGAAATCCGGTGCAGGGCTCTTAATTTACTGGGGTGATAAGTGGCTTCTGAGGCAAGCTAGGGCTATAGGATCTCCGTGCGTTAACATAGCTGTTAAGCTGGAAGAAGAGTTTGGCGAGTTGACACAGCTTTACTCAAACATTTACATCGGCCATGTGAGAGGCGTGTATGACGAGTATTGGTGGGACACGCTTAAGTACTTTGAGTATCTTCAGCCGTACATAGTCTCATGTAATCCTAATGTCAAGGTTATATCATCTCACGCCGGTAACGTGACAAACTTATCTGAAATTAGAAGCGAGCTTAGTTCTGAACATAGGCTAGCTACGGAGGAGAAAGGAAAGATTTGCGGTTCAGAGGTCTTAGCACATTACTTTGATATGCTAGTTAATGCCTATGGAGTTGATAAAGCGCTTGACATCTTATTTGACAAGGTGGAAGGCAATAACACAGCAGCGTTCATGGTTATAGGCAAGGACGTTAAGTTGGCCTTTATGCATAAAGGCGCTACGGAGGGTTTCGTGCTATGGGAGAATGGCAAAGGAGGGATCGTTTACGCTTCTAGGTATTCTTCGGTGATGAGTAAAATCGGCGACCTACTTACTAAACTTGGCTTTGAAAAGAAAGTTGAGATAAGGCCAGGAGAACATGGGGAGTTTAAGAAAGTTTATGAAATACCTGAAAAATTCTTTAAGAGAGGTAAGCCAAGCGAAGTAGTGTTTGTTGGGTATTAAGCTCTTTTTCCTAACCTCTAATAATATTCTATACCTCCTTTTCTTAACACATTGCAGCTAAGGTATAAAAGTGCTCTTTTGCCTGATGTCTTTAGAGCGTGGAAAGTCTTGAGCGAGAAGATTTCGCATGGAGATCACGTAATGCTCTACTTGGATAAGAGGAGGAAGTGGCTAGTTAAGGTAGAGGAGGGCAAGGTTTTTCACACACATAAGGGGGTCGTAGACATAAGCTCCTTAATCGGTATGGAGTATGGCTGTGAGATAAAAACTAGTATGGGAGTCTCTTTTTTAGCAGTTAAGCCTTCATTAATTGACCATATATATAAGATCGTTAGAAAGACGCAGATTATTTATCCGAAGGATATGGCGCTTATGCTAATGCTTGGAAATGTAGGCCCAGGATGCCGAGTAGTAGAGGCAGGGACCGGCAGTGGTGCTTTGACGAGCTTCTTAGCTTACCACGTCAGACCGGATGGCAGGGTCTATAGCTATGAGATTAGAGAGGAGTTCTTGAAACAAGCAGCTAAGAACATTAAGAAACTTGGATTAGATGGATATGTTGAGTTAAAGCTCAAGGACATAACAGCTGGTATTGATGAAAGCGATGTGGATTGCGTTATGTTGGACATGCCCACGCCCTGGCTTGTAGCCGAACACGCTCATCGTGCTCTTAGACATGGAGGATTTATGGTTTGCTTTAACCCAACTATTAATCAAGTTGAAAAGCTTGTAGAGGCTATGGAGAAAGCTGGTTTTGTAGACGTGAGCGTAATTGAAGCTATCGTCAGGGAGTATAAGGTTAGGAGTGGTGAAACTAGACCTCAAACCTTAATGATAGGGCATACAGGCTATATTACTGCTGCGAGAAAGCCTTAAAGAGATATTTTGAGATTAGTTTGAGCCTAAAAGGGGGCTTTACCTTGTCGGCACGCGACATAGCTGAAAAGCTCAGAAAAATTGAAGAGGTTGCGAAGGCTGTTGAAGAGGAAGCTAAGGCTAGAGCTGAGGAGATCGTAAGGAAAGCTGAAGAGTTCGCATATGAACTTGAAGTCAAAGCTGAGGAGCTCGCCAAGAAAGAAGGAGAGAGGTTGATTAGGGAGGCTATTGAAGAGGCAAAAGCTAAGCGCGAGGAAATTTTAAAGGAGCATGCTAAGGAAGTTGAGAAGCTTCAAAAGGTAGTTGGCGATAGAGTTGAAAAAGCTGCTGACTATGTTGTATCCGTGGTCATTAAAGGTGGGGAGTAAGAGTTGAGTAAGGCGAGACAGTATGCCTATGTGATAACTCAAGTTTCGGCTAGAAAGGGGGTATTAATTCCTAAGAGCTTGTTTCTGTCTTTAAGCGAAGCAGGTAGCTTAGACGAACTTGTTTCAAGGCTTCGAGACACTAGGTATGCGGTAGAGCTCTCTGAGTTAACACCACCTATTACGGCAGATAAGCTTGAAGAAGCCTTTATGAAAAGCTACGCGCGAGATGTAGCTGACGCTCTAAAACATGCTCCTAGTAAGGCTAAGACATTTCTTGAAGTTTTGACTAGGAGGTTTCTCTACGATAACTTAAAGATAGTCTTAAAGAGTAAGATATCTAAGATATCAGCTGAGGAAGCGAGATCAAGGCTCTTCAACGTTGAGAAGCTAAGCCCCAGAGCATGGAATTTGACGCTTAGAGCATTAGAAGCGGAAAATGTTGAAAAAGCTTTAAGCATATTTTCTGAAATTGAGGAAATCGAAGAAGCCGGTTCTTACGCCTACGAGCTATTTAAAAAGTTTGGTTTGGTAGCAGTTATAGACGCTGCCATCGATAAACAATTTTACCTAAGGCTTTGGAAAGCTTACGACAAGCTTGACAAGCTTGATAAAAATAAGGCCTTAAGGTTCCTGGGCTTTGAAACTGACATCTACAACTTAATGACTATTCTCAGAGGGAGCGTTTGGAATATTGATGTCCAAGTGATTAGAGAGTTACTTCTTCAAAAATTTTACGAGCTCAAAGACAAGGAAGTCGAGGCATTGTTAATGGAAGTCAAGGCTGATAAAATCGTTGAAAAACTGGCGAGTACACGATATAGAAAATTTTTCGATGTTAATAAACCTCCAGAAGAGGCAATACGAGAGGCTGAGAAAAAAGTTAGGCGGGAAGAGGTTTTATTAGCTAATAAAGCTTTCATAGAGCCTAGATTTCACTTCGGCACCATAATGGCGTATCTCAAGTTAAAGGAGATCGAGGTTAGAAACCTCATAGCTGCTTCACAAGGAGTTGAAAAAGGGCTTTCTCCGCAAGTCATTCAGGAAAACATGACGTTGTAGGCTAGGAGCTTGATAGAGATACTGAAGTTTTGAAGGGCGAGAATGGTATCCCTCCGTTTTCATAGAATTTGCTAAACCACTCGTAGAAGTGTAACCTCAGGTTTTGGGCAAAAGCTATGATACCTTCTAGCGCTATTACGATTATGTTGCCCAGCACAACTATTATTGCGTATAGTACTATTCCGCCTGGTATACCTGAAGCTAAGCCCCCTATAATGTAAAACACCATCGTCAAGGCCCAGTGAGCAATCAATAGGGCGAATATTCGCGCATAGGATACGGTATTTGACAAGAACCTTATCAACATATCAAAGGACTCAAAGCCGTATTCGCTTATGAGCGATATTAGCTTATGCTCACCTTTATGTAAGACAGTAGATGCTATCGCTTTTCCAAACATTAACACAAACACCGGGATTAGTAGGGCTACAATGGGTCCTTTGAACCAAGCGTCTAAGTCTATCCCATAGGCAAAGACAAGGTAAACGCCAGCCATGTACATTGCCAGCTTTGGAACTTCAACTAACGCGAGATCTAAGTAATTTCTCTTGTGGTATTCGTTAATCATCTTCAGTATTAAGCCACTAGTTATGTGAACCACACCGACAAGTATTGATAGCTTTATCATGTCCATTACGCTGTGTATTGGGCTAAATAACAGCGGTTCAAATGGATGTAGCCCGAAGACTTCGCCAAACATTATGCCAAAGAGCATGGCAAAGACCCCGCACATTGAAAAAATCAAGCCCAGTGACTTAAGCGTGATATCCGCCATCTTCTTATATACTATTAGCCCAGCAATCAGTAGTACAGCTCCGTGGCCTAAGTCGCCAAACATCATGCCGAATATCAGTGGGAACGTTATCGCAAGTATTGGTGTGGGGTTAATCTCCGTGTACGATGGATAGCCGAAGAGAACCGTTATCATCTCAAATGGCTTAATTAAGGCAGGGTACCTGAAGAGAACTGGCACCTCACTTGAAGAATGCTCCTCTTTGCTGAAAACTATGACCTTATTATTTAGGAAGTTCTTAAGCTCTTCAACCATCTTCGGCACTTCAGATGCTGGAACATAGCCTTCAAGCTTAACCCATTTCTCAGACAGCTCTGCGCTCTGTCTAACCGATAACACGTTTAAGACATCGTACATTACGCCCTTTAGCTTAAGCACGAAGCTTCCGTGTTTGGATTTAATCTCTTCAAGCTGTTTTTTAGCTGAAGATAGTTTATCCTCGAGCTCTTGAATGCGCGAAGCTACTTGGCTTAAAGCTTGATCCAAATCCTCTGGTAGCGACGAAGGAAGCGTAAGTGTTGGAATTTCGAGGCCTCTAACTACGTTAATGATGTTTTGCTTAAGCCTTGCAAGCGAAGCTACCAATATTAAGCTACTGGCTTCCTGCTGTAGCACTTTTTGAACAATAACAGGTTTAGGTAAAGCTGATAAGAGAAGCGCGACTTGCCTATTAGGAACTGATAACAACGTAGCATAGAGAAGTTTAAACTGCTCAAAAAGTCGTGGATTTATTCCTAGCTGCCTTAAGACCTCTATTT
>QMQV01000037.1 GCA_003649085.1 Thermoproteota archaeon | reverse complement strand
TGTTAGAAGAGCTCCATGAAAAACGCGTTTAACACCTAATACTTCTAAGCCATTGACATCTAATGCTCGCTTAAACTCTTCATCGCTAGCCGTTATCGCCACAAGAAGCCCACGGCTTTTCCTCTTCAAAGCTGACAAGAAGTTCACGTAGAGCCTCTCAACAACTTTATCTCTTAAAGACCTAATGCCATATGGAGGGTTAACTACCACGTACTTGACTTCTAAGTCCTCAACTCTGTCAAGCTTAGTAGCATCTACGCAGCGAAATTTTACAGTGTCTTCAACACCAGCTGAAGCAGCGTTTCTCCAAGCTCCTTCAATAAACTTAGGCGAGATGTCCGAACCATATATCCTATACGAGTTTCTATTGGACGAAGACCTAGCTTTCTCAACAGCTTCCTCGTAGTACTGCCTATCTATGAAGAACAGCTTGCCAAAGGCAAACTCTCTCCTAAAAAGCCCTGGAGCAATGTTTCTAGCTATCAGCGCAGCTTCAATAGGTATCGTGCCGCCACCGCACATAGGGTCTAATATAGGCTCTTCACAACTCCAATCGCTCCAATATATCATCGCTGATGCGATCGTCGTCTTTAAAGCAGCTGGATGATCAAAGACCCTGTAGTTTCTCCTATGTAGAGATTCTCCTGTTGTGTTTAAGCCTATGTAGAAGTCGCTGTTTTTAAGTTGGCAGAAGATTTCGACATCAGGCTTATCTAAGTTTACTTTAAGCCTATGCCCTGTCTTAGACATGAAGCTATCTATAACAGCTTGACCAGCTTTAGCAGCTACGTCTATGCTAGTAAAGGGGTGCTCACCAATTCTCTCAGCTCTGACGGCGAAGCTTTGCCCCCGCTCAATGTAGTCAGTGAAGTCTATCGACGCCGTCACCCTATATACGTCTTCAAGCGTCTCAACGCGATCTCTACACAGTAAGAGGATTATGCGGTGCAGCGTCCTAGACCATATGTTAAGCTCAACAACCTGGTTTATTGAAGCTTCGAAGAGTATTTTGCCGTGGAGTTGTCGAGCTTTAGCCCCTATAAGCTTTTCAACTTCCCATGCAGCTATATCCTCAAAGCCTGTCGTCGTAGTAGCTATGAAACTGAACGTCAAGCAGAACCTCACCTAAAACTTCTTAATATTAAGTCACATAACCTGTTAAGAAAATGTAGCTTCTAAATTTAACTTGGTAACCAAGTTTTACCTACCTAATAAGATTTATATTACACGCAGAGGCAGTAGTTTTCCCCAAAACATGAGCTGAGGGTTGTTAATTGGCGCCATGGCAGCTATTGCTTTTAGCTCTCCTCGCGATTATAGTTGCGCTAGCTTTTATAGCTGGATGGTTTGAAGATCTCGAATCTGAAATAGGTTCACAAAGCAACCCTAATTCACAGGTTCAGCTTGCTCCACAGATGGGAGTTGTACATAGGTTTTTCAATAAGGCAATATCAGGAGAGCCCGCGCTATATGCATTCCTAGGAGGGACAGCTGGAGGGCTTTTCGTAGTATTTTGGCAGGGCTTTCACCTACACCCGCTAATAGCTTTGCCCTTAGCAACTGGCTTAACAGAAGTTTTTCACGTAACCTGTGCCTTTAACGCACATACATCTAGAATAGCGAGCGCGAGCACATATGGTCATCCGCTTTACATGGACGTGCTACTAGTACACTTACCGTTGATAGCTGCTCACGGCTTTATGGCTGTGACCGCTATAACCGCGTTATCCTACATATTCTATACTTCAATTGTCATGCCGCTCGTGCCTGAGATCAAGGGCTTCATAGGCTATCCAGTAGTTATCCCTGCTCTCAGCTTAATGCTTGGTATAACAGCTGGCGCTATAGGCTCTTCAACAGGAGACCTACACTATGGAGCTGAAAGAGAGTTTCAACACGTTCCTTTCGGCGAAGGAGTCCCGATGAAACACTATGGCTACATAACTGTATACGCTGAGCTAGGTGTTAGAAACAGCATGGACATCGTATGGTTCTGTGCAAAGCTTGGAGGCGTTATGACAGGATTTACCTATGGCTTAATCTTGCTACTAGACAACTTTAGGCTACTTACTGGCAACTTATTTGCCAACGTGGCTATTAACATAGTTATCGGAGCTTTAGTATTAGCTATACTATTCTTCCTAAACAGGTATATTGAGGTATGGTCTAGGAAGAAGTTTGGTCCATATTCATAGGAGGGTTTGAATTGATAGATCCACTCATCCTAATCCTAGCTGCTTTGATAATAGCTGTCGCAGGTGTATTGATTTCGGTTGGCACAATACTCTTGCCAATTGGAGGGGCGCCAGCTGCTATGGCGACCGCAACGGGCTTAGCTACAGGTACTGAGATGATGTTAGCAGGCTCGGGAATTACCGGGCTTTTGATGGCTGCAGCTCTCTATAACCAGCCTGGCTGGATCATAATTTTAAACGCCGGAATAAGCTCAGCAATCATGATGAGCGTAGTCATGCTAATCGCAAACGTGTTAATAGTGTTGGGAAAGGGCATCCCCCCAGCGTTAGCTATGAGAGATAAAGACCCAATAACTAAGGAAGATGTAAAGCAATACGTTACTCCTGGCACCGTTGGTCATGGAGTGCCGACGGCATGCTTCTTAGACGGCATGGTAGGAGCTTTCATAGCTGGAGTTGGAGGTAGCATAACGTTCTTGACGGTGTTTAAGCTAGCTACCTTTAAGATGGTTTTAGGCAAGGAGCAGATAAACATACTCGAAATCTTCTCACCCTTAGTTGGCATAGCGCCACATCAAGTTATCATACCAATAGCTTTAGCTGTGCTTGTATCGCTTGGACTTTTCTTCATAAATGCTAACATAACAGCCTACATGATTAAGGGAGTTATTGAGGGTTGGTGGGACCCGAAGTTCAAGGACTTGCCTAAAGCCGCGATCACGTGCTTCATAGTCACCTTAGTCTTCGGAGTCTTAGTCTCCTTAATAGCGTTGTGAGGTGATTATATGGTTCACAGCCCAGCCAATCCTCCACCTAAGGTGTCGATAGACCCTAAGAAAATAGCCTTAGTAGCGGTACCAGTTAGCTTAGTTGGCGTATATTCTGGGATCCCCGCTATAGCCGCCGTATTAGCACTACCCGCCATAATATGGGGTGCTGATGCCGTCAGGAGGATTGCCTCGTATGGTCTTGGAACTGGAGTACCATCTATAGGCAACTTAGCTGCAAGTATCGGCGTAATATCAGCTTTAGTTGGCTTAAAGTATACGCCAGCTCTAGGCTTAGCTATGGGAGCAGCTACTGGCTTCATATTTGGACACTTCGTAGATAAGTTCAAGATACTTAACATACCTCATCTAAGGCGCTTCGCAACAGAGCTGGCGGCAGCTGCTTCCTTAGCGTTAATGGGGCTCATGGAGGGCATTGCTAAGCTGGGGCATGCTCCGCTAGTATTGGGGACAGAAGTCTTCAGCGATATGGCTGTCGCGCTATTTGCAGCTGGCTTCGCTATCCCCATCTACTGGGCTACTTCGCTCAGCATGTTTCATCCATACAACGTTAGCCTTGGAGCAGCTGAAAGGCAAGGAAGGACTTTGAGGGTAGCTATCAACACAAGTGGCATGGCAATAACTTTAGCTGGCGTTTTTAGGCTTGGCTACTTAGCTATGATTAACCAGTGGGGCTCTATGTTTGAAGCTGTCTTAATCGTGATTTTAGGGGTCATAATATGGGCTTATGGAGTCTTTGAAGTATTTAGAGTTTGTAAGAGGGAGTCGGCATCTGTTGTTTGGACGGGTGTTCCGCCTAGAGTTGGTGGTAGCAAATGACCATATTGATATCACGTGAGCTAAACGTCGTATTAGATGAAGACTTTAAATTAGTTGGCGAAGCTCGAGTTGACGTAGCTCAGCTCAACTTAGAGCCAGTTATCAAAGCAGTTGAGGAATTGGATTTGCTGTCAAGGGAGCTCTTATCATCTCTTGAGCCTAGGTCAGCTCCTCTAATTTCGAGTAGGCCTAGGAGGGAGGGCGTCTATAGGCTCTCAGGGATTATGAGCAACGTGGCGTTAGGCTTTCTCATCGGCTCACTGGCTTTCGGCGCCATAACCTTCGCTTTTTACAGCTTGCTAGCTGGAGGTGCTTAACGAGTGGCTGAAGAAAAGCCTAAAGTTGAGCCCGCTAGCGGCTGGCCTATCGTGGCGGGAGAGATTAAGGTAGGCGATCCAAAAGGACCCGTTGCTGTTGCTGCGCTAGCTAGCGAGACTATAGTCAAGGACATAGCTGAAACCCCTGGAGTAGCTATAGTAGGGCCCGTTAAGACAGAAAACATAGGCATTGAAAAGGTAATAGCTAACGTGATCTCAAACCCGAATATCAGGTACTTGATAGTATGCGGTACAGAGGTTACGGGGCATGTAACTGGTGGCTCGCTGAAAGCGCTTTATGAACACGGTATTCAACCTGATAAGAGGATTAAGAATGCGCCAGGTGCAATACCCTATGTTGAGCACTTAAGCGAAGAAGTCGTCGACAGGTTTAGGAGACAAGTTCAGCTTATTGACATGATAAACGTAGAGGACGTAGGGGCTATTAAAGCTAAGATAGCTGAGCTCGTAGCAAATGATCCTGGAGCTTTCCCCGAGCCGCCGATGGTTGTTAAAGTTGAGGTTGAGGAGAAGAAAGTTGAGGAGGTCCTCAAGATACCGTTGGCGTCCATAGCTCAGCCGGTGATGTTTTCAATAGAGGCTTTACTAAACGACATGAGGTATAGAGTGCAGCTTATCGGTAGAACGTGGAGACTGATATCAGGTGTAGGCTCCTTTAGAGCTTTAGGCTTAAGTTTAGGCTTAGCCTTGTCTCTAGGTGTTTACGCGTTGTTACTGTTCTTCACTACCATGGGGTGAGCCTAGATGAGCGAGGAGAAGAGAGTTAGGACCTTGCCGACAGCCTATACGCCTGAACTAGCTACAATAGAGGCTAGGATCTCTGATATTAAGACGAGGATATTGATGATAGGTAGGGAAAATAGGTTTGCAGCTGGTTTTTACTCAGGTGTTGTGAGAGGCTTCATGTTTGGCTTCATATTCTCAGTAGTGGTCTTCGCTTCGATATTGCACTTCTTCTTTGGAGCGTGATGTCATGGAAGAAGAGCTCAGAGCTCCAACTGTTGTAACGCCTCAAGATGAGTTCAAGGCTATTATGGCTAAGCTGGACGAAATCGACGATAGGGTTAGCTTTGTACTAGGAGAGGTTACTCAAAGAGAGGGCTTGAAGTTTGGCACGCACATAGGCTTTATTTACGGGCTTTTCGTAGGCCTGCTGATCTCCATAATACTTAAGTTTGTGCTCAACTTGCTTTAAGGAGGTGTAAAAATAGTGTTTAAATTCTCTAAAGAGCAAGTCGTCTACGACATAGCTGGAGTAAAAGTTGGTGGGCAACCTGGAGAGTACCCAACGGTTTTAGCTGGAACCATCTTCTATAAGGGGCATAAAATCGTCAAAGACCCCAAAACAGGGGACTTTGATAAAGCAGCCGCGGAGGACTTGATTAAGAAGCAGGACGAGATGTCTGATATTACTGGCAATCCATGCATGGTGCAGGTCTTCAGCGAATACGAGGAAGCTGTTGTAAAGTACTTAGACTTTGTAGCCAGCGTGACGGATGCCCCCATGTTAATTGACTCAACGGAAGCTAAGGTTAGAGTCCACGGAGCTAAGTATGCTAGAGAAGTTGGCTTAGCAGATAGAATTGTCTACAACTCAATAAACGTCTCGGCAACAGAAGATGAGCTTAGAGGAGTTAAAGAAGCTGGTGTTGAAGCTGCTATAGTGTTAGCCTTTAACCCGAAGGGAGGAGGAGTTAAAGATAGAATTGACGTGTTAACGAATGGTGCTGGCATGGCTCCTAAAGGGCTAATAGACTTAGCAAAAGACTGTGGCATTAAGAAAATCTTGATAGACGTAGCTGTCCTACCTATCGGCACGTCAGCTGGACAAGCGCTGATGGCAACTTACGTGGTTAAAGCTAAATTTGGTTACCCAACAGGTAGTGGCGTTCACAACGCTGTCTCATCGTGGGTTTGGCTTTTAAGCTTAAAGAAGGATAGACCTGACGGCAAGGATATCTACAAGCACGTGGACATAGCTACTAACGCGATGCAGGTGATGATGGGGGCGAACTTTGTGCTTTACGGGCCTATAGGTAACGCTTCACTGGTTTTCCCCGTCTGCGCTACAGCTGATGCTATGATAGCTGAAGCTATTACGTGGGAGTTTAAGGAAATTCAGCCTGTTGAATACCATCCATTTAAGAAGCTTGTGTCAAGCTAGTGAATTAAAGAGATGGCTGAGTTAGCTAAGCGATATCACCCTAGAATTGCTAAGAGTGAGTACAAAAGCTTTGTAGAGCTTAAGGAGGGTGCTGGTAGACCGAGAATAGACTACATGCTCGGCTTTAAACAAGTAGCAGAGGAATATAAGCCGCCAATCCTATACAACGTGGCATCTGTTGAACTGGGCAATACGACGACTAAGTGTATCATAACTTCAACTGACTTAAAACGCGGCAAGACGTTTTTAGTAACGAAGATCGTTAAGCTTACTAGAAAAGTTAGGAAGCCTAAGATAGGAGAAGTTGTCTTTGGCAAGACGATATGGGGTGTTGAGCTGACAGAGCAATCTGTAGCCGAGTACGTTAGGGATACTGTTTTAGAGGCTTTAAAAAGCGCTAAAATGGACATAAAGTCTGATCTACACTTTGTCGTGAGGTCTACAGGCGTCACATCAGCTTTAGCTACACCAGATGAGGTGGACTCGATGATCAAGGCTTTGGCAAAAGGATGCCTCTTAGCCGGCGTTCCTCCAGCTAAGATGGTAGCTTCTCCTACGAAAAACGGCTTGCCACGCGAACTTAGAGAATTTTCATACCTCGATAAAGTGCCCTTCGTCGGAGCCATCACAGGGATTATCCCTCCTAGGTCTAAGGGAGAGGTTATGGCTAATGAAATGGAAGCTGAGCTTTCAACAGCTGGCATCAAAGCTGCTGCTAAGTGGGTTGGCGTAGACTATAGACACCCTCTCGTAAGCTTTGACTTCGGCACAACGCTTAAGGGGAGAGTTGTGAACGATAAGCTTCCATATGCAGATACCATAGGTAGCATAACTGGCCTTGGAGGAGCTATCTTCGACGCGATGGCTAAAGGTATCGGCTTTGAAAGCGCTCTTGAGCTTTACGAGAAGAAACCCCCGTCATATAAACACGTTGATTGGCATGTAGTTGAGAAAGACGCTGAAGAGATTTTAGGGTTAGTGAAAGTGGTCGAGGTCCCTGAGAAAGTTACGCACTTCGGCACAATACCTGTAAACCCCAAGGCAGCCAGGGATTCTGGGATAACACTTGTAGGAGTTGATGTTGGAGAAAACGGCAGCGACTTACCCAAGCTATCTGAGCTTGGGGAAGAGATTTACAAGGAGAAAGGCTTAGACCACTTTGCAGCTGTCATGGACTGCTTAATCGGCAGAATAGTTTACGCCATTTTAAAGATCTTCAAGGAAAAGGGGATATTAAATGAAAAGTTTTCAATAGGAGTAACTGGTAGAGCTGGTATAACCGGTTTAAAGCCATATTGTGTAATGCGAGCTGTCGAGCAAATAGGATTAATTAAGGGGAAGCTTGAGGAGAGGGTGGTCTTTGTTGAAGACGGCTTAGCTACGGGGGCTGCCATAATGGCTAGGTGCATGCACAACCTGGGGACGCCGCAAACACCTCTTGGAGGCAATCGCGGAATGCCGTGTATACTGAACTTGAGGATCAAGTATCATGAGAAGAAGTTTTCTTGAGCTGAAGAAAGCTTGACGCGTAAGTTTAAGGTCTTTATAGAAGGAGATTTCATCGAGACATGGGATGGGGAAATTTATGACGTTAAAGGCTACGTACACCCACCTAATAAGGTGATAGCTTTTGTCAAGTACATACCTTCTAAGAAAGCTGAGAAGCTTAGGTATGGAGTAGGCTATGAGAAAGTCTATGAGCTTGAGAAAAGGTTTAGTTACCTAGGGAAGCTTAAGCCACAATACCTTGTTTTCGACGAGGTTTTCGATAGAGTCATGGTCGAAGTCCCACTAAGTGACGTGAGGGAACACTACCTTCCTGAAACTAAGCTTCAAAGCCTTAAGAGAAGGAAGTTTTTAGACCACGTTGAGAGACAAGCATTAGATTTCGCTAAGAAGGTTAAGGAGATGTCAAACATACCTTGGCTTAACATAGGGATTTCAGGCTCAATACTGCTAAATATGCACGATGAGTTCTCCGACATAGACTTGGTGATCTACGGCAAGGAGAGTTGTCTCAAAGCTTACAACACCTTCTTAACCATGAGGAAAAGTGGTTTAACTCATGAGTATGAAAACCCTTTG
Organism: Thermoproteota archaeon; assembly: GCA_003649085.1. Next base: position 5,812 of record QMQV01000037.1, on the reverse strand, counting down.
CTTGAAAAGCTTTACAGCATTAGGGTTAAGGAAAACCCCATACCGTTTGAGCTCTTTAAAGCTCTAGAAAATAGGAAAGTACTTGAAGGAGTTTATGGTGGACGTGAATACTTTGTCAGGTTGTTGAAGAAGCCTGAGGAGTATGGGGAAAGCTATGGAGATAAGAGGTATAGGAGGATTGGAGAAATCTACGTGCGCGGTAAAGTGATTGATGATGAAGAGTCTATTTTCACGCCATGCCGCTACGTAGTTGAACTTGAAAAACCTGTTTACAGCGTTAAACAGGTAACCATAACTTCTTTTAGAGGTCGCTTTACAGAAGCTGCGCGTATAGGAGAAGCTGTAGAAGCGTATGGAGTTCTAGAAGAGGTAACCTCATGTAAAGGAACATACTATCAGCTTATAGTAGGGGATGTGAAAGGCAGCTTCCTAAAACCCGTGTCTCAAATTATGTAGCTTGGGCCGTATTTTCTGCGCTCAGCCCTAAACCTCCTCGCTTCAGCGCTTTTCTTTGATAAGGCTGTTAGCGTCTCATTAAGCCTCTTGACATCATCATCAACATCGCTTAAATCAACGTCAATTTCAGTTAAAGCCTTAAGCTTCTCTAAGAGCATTTTAGTCGACCTGAAGTCTAGCATGTTTATGTGCTTTAAGATTGCGTAGTCTTTGAATGGGACGTGATACCATAAGCTTATAGCGTCAATACCCCTACTTGCACACTCATAGATTAGCACGGTGTACAAGCTGCATGGCCCCTCATAATCTATTAAGCCTATACCAGCTTCCAGCACCATGTTTTTAAGCTCCTCTTTACTCACAACAGCTGAGACCTTTGGGGCTTCAACCCAGTCTACGAAGCCGCCGAAGGTAAAAATCTTCGAGGCCTTAACCCTCGAAGCTAAGTCTAAAATATACCTGATGTATTGAAACCAGCTAAAGCTAGGTTCAGGTCCTTGAACTAACACCACCCATCTATCACTGCTTTTAGCATAGTATATTTTGCTCAAAGGTGGATGTACTGCCTTTACTAAGCCTCCTTCAATTAAGGCTATAGGTCTATAAGCTGTGTAATCTTGCATAGCTACGTGCGAGATCATCGCCAAGCTTTCAGCTTGAAGCTTTCTCCTCAAGTAGCTTAAGGTAAAGCTTGCAGCTCCACCCGCATCCGCGTAGCCTTCAAGTCCTAAAAGCAAAATCGCGTTATCCAGCTCGACCTCCTTTATGAAAACTAAGTGGCTCATTAGCGTAAAGCCTCCTAACATGTGAAGAAGAAAGCTACTTTACTAAAGCTAACCCTTTTTCGAGGAGCTACTAGCTTTAACTATAGCTATCGGCTTATGCTTAATTGACATGAGCATTTTCCACGTAACTTGATCTAAGCCAACGCCGAAGTGTTCAGCTACATCCCATGCAGTTCTTCCAAGCGAGCCCCTCATCTCTTTAACAGCTTTTCGAGCTAGCCTCATAAGCCAGCTTAGCTCAACGTTTCCACCAGCTAAAGCGACTAACGTGGGGTATTCTTCAGCTCTCAAAGCTCTACAAATCAAATAAGTTAGGAAACCTCCAAAGCTTTGAATGCCCTTAACGTAACTTTTCCTAGTTGAGAAAAACGCGTTACCAATCTTAAACGTAGAATCTCCATCGACAACGGCAACTATCACCTTAGCTCCAAGTTTTTCACAAATCTCCTCAGCGATTTTAGGATCGTTTAAAGGTAGAGCTACGTAGCTGTAAGGCAGGTTGCTTGCGTCAATACCCCCTTCAGAGAAATGCTTTAAGCAAGCTAATATGCCTGAAAACTTCAACGCCACAATCTTGTGTCTTGCTCCAAGCTCAATAGGGTATTTTCTTAACTTCTCAACAGTCTCTCTTCTTAAATGGCATATCTTGCTGAAGAAGAGAACCCATAAGCCTCTAACCCATATCTTGACGAAAAACCTAGCAACCCGAGAAGGCTTTACATGCTTTTCATCTACTAAACGACCTAAAGCTGTTGAAATAGCCTTCTCTGATATAAACACAATATCGCCATCGGAAACTTTGTCTTTAACAGCTTTAACAACTTCTTCAACCGGGTTAAGCCCTGGAAGCCAGTAATGTGTTTCAACAACCTCTATGTCTAAGCGCATCTCTTTAAAGCTGAGCAGAGCAGCTACTTTAAAAGGCATTTGTATAGCTAAAGATCTTCAGAGACAAGCACATTGCTAGACTCTATACGAAGAGTTGCCAAAGACAAGACAAAACGGGCAAGTTAATACCACAGCAAGTCAGAGAACTTTAAATTTCTTTAAGTTTTTAAATTTCTTTAAGTCTGAGACGTGACATTAGTTAAAGAAGTTTTGTAGCCTAATATAAAAACTTAAAAATCTGTCCAAATAGGGTAGTGATGTGACCGCCTATGATGGGTCAAAAGCAGAAACCTCTTGAAGAGATTCTAAGGTACCTTGAAGGAAAGCGAAAGATAGTTCTGATGGGATGCGGAGGCTGCGCAACGATCTTCCGCACAGGAGATCCTGAAGCCATAGATAGGATGGCTGATGAACTCACAAAGCATGGTAAGGAAGTACTAGCAAAGATAAAGCTTCCATTCGGAGTATTCTGCTGCTACTTGCCTATGAGCTCACAGTTCCTAAAAGCTAATGAAAAAGTGATAGCTGAAGCAGACGCAATTCTCATGATGGCATGCGGAGACGGAACCCAGGCTGTGAGAAGCTACTTAGACAACGAGATGAACATAGTTAAACCCATTTTCACAGCTAACAATGCCATGGGCTCTGTCGGAGAAGGACCATCAAACTTCGTAGAGAAGTGCATGGGATGTGGAGATTGCGTGCTCGCTGAGACTGGAGGGATATGCCCATTGACTCAGTGTTCGAAAGGACTATTGAACGGTCCATGTGGAGGAACGACGCCAGATGGGAAGTGCGAAGTGGATCCAGAGAAGGATTGCGCCTGGCTCCAGATATTCAAGAGGCTGGAGAAGATAGGGGAGCTAGACAAGTTCCTTGAGATTAGAGTACCTAAAGACTGGAGCTTAGCTATAAGGCCACGTAGATTATCGGTCACGCCAATAGATTTGATGAGTAAACTCAAGGAGCTTAAGAGCACCTTAGAAGCAATGGGGGTGTGAAAGGTGTCTAGCGGAAGGATCTTTAGCAACTTAATGAAAGAGCTTTCAGAAGGCAAGTTTGTATTTACTGGAGAACTTGAGCCTGGAAAGGAAGGAGACATCGAGAGCACGGTAGAAGCTGCGAGGAAGCTACTTGGGCACGTAACAGCCTGTAACGTAACCGACAATCCTCAGAGCTTTGGATATGTAGACAGCCTTACAGCAGCTTATGTTGTTCAAACAAAGACCGGAATGGAGTGCATCTGCCAGCTTAGATGCGCTGATAAGAATAGGCTAGCCCTACTTTCAGATGTATTAGCTGCTGGCGTGCTGGGAATAAAGAACGTGTTGGCCATAACAGGTGACTATGTATCCCTCGGGGATGCGAAAGGAGCTAAGCCAGTTTTTGACCTAGATGCCACCTTGTTAACTTACATGATTAGGAAGGTTGTGGACGAGGGCAAGGATCTCCAAGGGAACCCTATAAGAAACCCGCCAAAGCTTCACGTGGGGGTAGCTGCCAACCCTGGATCCGCCTTCCTAGACATGGAAGTATATAAGCTTAAGCGCAAGGTAAAGGCTGGGGCTGAATTCGTTCAGACACAGGTAGTCTTCTCAACCGAGGTCATCGACCGCTTCTTTAACAAGGTCAAGGAAGTCGGAGTGAACATTCCAATACTAATAGGGATCTTCCCAGCGAAAAGCTATGCTGAAGCTAAGTTCTTCCATGAAAACGTTCCAGGGGTTAAGGTACCAGAGGATTACCTAAACAAGCTAAAGGAGGCTAAGGAGATAAAAGACAAGGAAAAGAAGAAAGAAAGAATCGATCAGATCAACATAGAGTTCTTCACAAAGCTTCTCGAGCACCTCAAAGGCACGCCTGCTGCTGGCTGCCACATAATGGCCGTCGGCTATTCGGAGATCATACCGCAGCTAAAGAAAGTAGTAAAGTAGTTCAGTAAACTCTTCAACCCCCCTTTTCACTTTTGTAAAAAACGTGTAAGCTGGCTTTCTTCAGCTTTTTATCAGAAGAATTCTGGAGGATAAGGGTTATTACTTTATCACATAAGCCTCAGTAAAGGTGGTATACTTGAAGGTAAATTACGCTGAAGTTGAGGAGACTTTTGCTGAGGCTTTTCCAATGTATTGCTCTAGGATTTTGATAACTGCTTTAAATGAGAAATGGGCTTTAACAGCAGCTCAAGTAGCTACTGGTTTTGCCTCATCAATTATAATGTCGCCTGCAGAAGCAGCTGTAGAAAATGTAGTAAGCCCTACAGAAACGCCAGACAACAGAGTGGGGGTCCTGATTCAGATATACCATAGGTCCCTACCAGACCTTAAGGGGCAACTCGTAGCTAGGATGGGGCAGTGTGTGCTAACATGTCCTACTACCAGGGCCTTTGATGCGCTACCAGAGGTTAAGCGAAGGATACGCGTGGGGAGGACGCTATCTAAGTTTGGTGATGGCTTTGAGAAGAAGGATAGGATGTTTAATCGAGATGTTTGGAGAATACCCGTCATGGAGGGAGAGTTCATTGTTGAAGACTCATTCGGTGTAGTTAAAGCCGTCGCTGGGGGGAACATCTTAATCTTGGCTGAAGACGAAGAAAGTGGACTCAGGGCTGCTGAAGAGGCCATATCTGCTGTAAGAAATAGCGTTAAAGGGGTTATTGCTCCGTTTCCAGGAGGCATAGTGAGATCGGGCTCTAAAGTGGGCTCTTTAAAATACGCTAAGCTAGCTGCCTCTACCAACCACCTATACTGCCCTACTCTTAGAGACGTGATTAAAGACAGTAAGGTACCTCAGGACGTGAAATGCGTCTACGAACTCGTCTTCAACGGCTTAAATGTAGACCTAGTTAAGAAAGCTATGGGGCTAGCTGCCTTAGCTGCCTCGAAGGTGAGTGGAGTGAAGAAGATAGCGGCTGCTAATTACGGAGGGAAGTTGGGACCATACAAGATCAGTCTTGCTGAAGCAATAGAGAAAGCCAAGTAGCCTCCTTATTTATCCCATTATACATTCTGTGTAAGGTTCTTTTGCCGAGTGTATTTCTCAAGTGATGCTCTCAAGCTACTAAAGGATAATTTTTGAGCTAACGCTAGATGGCTACCCGAGCTTGCTTAAGCTAGCTAAAGACATCATCCAGTGACTGTATTGTAGTGACACTAATAACCAGTAGTAATCATTAGCTGTTGAGCATAAGAAAGGCTGCACAAGAGCCATCGTGTAGGAATCATAGCGAACTATGTGCATTGGTCGCGAACATTGCTACGTAGCAAGGTTAAGGTTAAAATAGGGGATAAGCATACTAGGACAACCCAAGTTTTGCCTGCTTATGTTAACGCCGCTCGGGGTGGTAAAGCTGCTTAGCAAGCTTGCCACATGGTGTAGAAAACGCTCCCCTTGGATCTTGCACATAAACACGGGCTCATGTAACAACTGCGACATCGAGATTATTAACGCTTTAACGCCAAAATTTGATGTAGAACGCTTCGGCATACTTTTAGAAGGAAGTCCAAGACATGCAGACATACTTGTCGTCACAGGACCTTTAACTAAGCAAACATCAGCAGAAGTTAGGAGAATTTATGAACAAACTCCTAACCCCAAGGTAGTTGTAGCAGTTGGCACATGCGCGTCTTCCGGCGGCATCTTTAGAAACAGCTACCATGTTGATGGTCCTGTCGAAAGATTAATAC
>QMQV01000036.1 GCA_003649085.1 Thermoproteota archaeon | reverse complement strand
TCTTTTAAGGGTGTTTAACAGCTCTTTCGCTTCATTATCCAATACCATCGCCTTTTGAACAGCAGTATTAAATGAGCTTTTGTTTACTAGGACATATTAAGCTTATCTTTAATGAAATTGTCTTACGTTTTCCTTGAAGACTTTTAAAGCCTAGACTAAGATCACTTCAACACCCTCTTCTTTTGCTGCTTTTGCCTGTTTAGTATCTGATGTCAATAATGGTAGCTTATTTTTCTTTGCTAATGATATGAATAACGTATCGTAGACTGTTAGCTTTTCCTTAACAGCCATCGATAAAGCTTCTTGTAAAAGCTCTTCTTGACTTACTATTTTAAAAGGTCTTTCTTTAAGCAAGAAATCCAGGATTTCGTGTGCGAAACTTTCACTTATCTCATTTGCTATAACTCGTTTCCACAAAGCGTTTGCGATCTCTTTAAGCGCATGGTCAAGAATCGCGCAACCCCCTCTTAAATACTCTCTAACCTTATGCCAGTCTTCTTCTCTTAAAATGTATTTCACTAAAGCTGATGAATCAGCGACTATCACGATCTTCCCTCACGCTTTTAACAGCATATCCTTTTGGTGTCGGAGGCATTTTCTCAAGAAGCTTATCTAACTTATTTAACGTCTCCTCAACTTTAATTTTCCAAGCAAGTTCCTCCAAAAACTCTTTGACAACTTTACTTATGTCGACGCCGCCTCGCTCTAAAATCTCTTTAACCTCTCTCCTAATTCGTACGGTTACAACCGTTGACATATGTATACGTTTTGTATACAGGTAATTAAATATTTTTGTATACGAAAAAAGCTCACGGCTTAAGTCAGCTGTTAAGATTTAGCTTAGTTTATACCACTTCAGCTATTGCAAAGCGTCTACTTACCTTGGATATCCTTATCTTAACGTGATCTCCAGTTTTAGTATTTGGCACGAAGACTACGAAGCCTTTTATACGCGCTACTCCATCGCCGCGCTTGCTAACTTCCTTTATGTCTACTTCGTATTCAGCGCCTCTTTCAACTGGTTTTGGGACAAACTTCTTTACGCTCACATGCTTCACCTCCATAAGCCCTCGCGTAGAAAGGGCTTTAAACAGCAGCTTATCGACATAGAAGTCGATAACTGCTTAATTGTCTCAAAGCAGCTTAGCTATATTAAGTTGCTGGTTTTCGTATGCTTAAAGAAGGCTTTTATAGGAAAAGTATGCTTAATGTGAATTGTATGACTGAAATCATGAAAGGTAAGCACATATACGGGATTGTAACCGTGGGGGAACGCGGCCAAATAGTTATTCCAAAGGAAGCTAGAGAGCACTTTAACATTAAGCCTGGAGATAAGCTACTTGTTGTCGGAGATATTAACAAGGGTATTGGCATCATAAAAGCTGACGTGTTAAAAGAACTAGCTCTTAAAATACTCGAGGTTTTAGGTGAAGAAAGCAAGTAGGAGTTTACCCTGTTTTCTGCGCTGTTAAGATATGATGCTCAACAATAGCTTAAGTAAGTGTTTAAGTCCAAATACCTTAGCTGTAGCTTTGAAAACCTCAGCGATAGCATCTCCCATCTTATCTAAGCTCGCTAACGTATAATCTGATAAGCCTCCTTCAAACCACTCATATTCAAGCCCCCTTATGATGACAACTGGTATGCCTTCAGCGCACTGCCCCATTAACAAAGCTGCCGCGCAGCAAACCTCGTGTGCTACGTGATCTAAGCCACCGAACTTAGGCTTTCCATAGGCATCGCTTTCTCCAAACTTTCTCGATATAGGCAAAATACCGTATGAGCCTCTAGCAAAGTCTAAGCTTCCAAAGGGCATGAGCTCAGTATCAGAGACTACGACAGCAACTTTCTTACCAGTTTTCTCAGCTATCTTCTCAGCAAGTTGTTTAGCAACGACATCTAAGCTCCTAGGAGGTATTGAACAGCATCCCATTGGGTGATTTGACTGATCGATGCCAGCTTCAGACCAAAGCTGCTTATCTCTTTCAACGATTAAGACCGTAGGGTATAGGTTGAGAGCGCTATACCCTCTTTCAACATCTCTAGACATCTTAGATATGTCTAAAACGCCTTTTTCTACAAGCTTTTTAACTGGTATAGCGAAGAGAAGCTTATCGCTTTCTTCAAGTATAAGTTGGACAATACGCGCATCTACGCCAGCTTTCTTAGCTATCTTAACAGCTCTCTTACCAGGCTTAACGCCATCGACCTCCCTTACTAAGCCTAAAGCCTTAGATACGACTTTACTAGCAATAACCACGACATCTCCATTCTCTAAGTCAATGCCAGAGCGCTTAGCAGCTTCTACAATCAGCTCTGAGAGATCATCACCAGCGTTAATCTCAGGTAACGTCAGCCCATATAGATTAATAGCTTTCATCAAGTAAGAGAAACCCCTATTTTAAGATGTTAGCTTTTCCTACTTAAAATGAAATTTCGCTAAGGCGGTTAAGCAAGCTTAGCTTCTTTAAGGCGTTGAGTTGCAAACGCATTATGCTCGCTCTGGTCTCTCTCAAGCCATGTAAGCTGCTTAAATTAGCTTTTTCAAATACTTCGTAAATACGGTTTTTCAACTTTACAACCTCCTCTTGCTTTAAAGCGCCTAAGCCAAATTGAAAATTGCTAAATCTCTCAACAACAGCAGCCCAAGGCGCCACGTTAACAGCGTATAAGATAGCATTCTCCCCATGTAGCCTATTGAGGTCTTCAACAACTCTAAACGCTAGTCTACCAAGTCTCTCCCTAAGCTTAGACGAGCATCTCTCACATAACTTCTCCATTAGGTTAAAAACGTAAAAATGCGTTAAACTGTCTTCAAGGACCTTTGAGAAACTGCTTAGCCAAAGTGAAAACACCTTATTTGAAGCCACTCCGTACTCAGCTAGTATGGACGCGACCTCTTGTTCATAAGAAAGCTCAGCTCTCTGAATAGGGTGTTCTACAAAGCTCAAAACAGAGTGTATGCACTCTTCGAATAAGACAGCTTCATCAAACTCCTCTTCTTCGCATAAAATCACTAAGCCCTTATAGCCTAAGTTACGAGAGCTCCTAAGCAAGCTTAGCGTAAACCAAGGCTCACGCTCTCTCAAGTAGTTTTTAACAGCCTTAACCTTCTTATAGGATATCACTTTAAACTTGAACGCCCATGAGCTAATGAACATTTCAATAAGCTTACGCAATGAGCTATGGAGGTCAGTTAACACTTTTAAAATAGCTTCTGTGAAATGACGTGAGGAGTCTATTGATATGAGATCAAAATACTCGCTTTTCGCAACGGCCATTTTCAAGCTCCATTCCGATTATTAAGCTAGAGTTTTGAGAGTCAGGGTCTTTTAGCGTTTTACCCATAAAACAAAGCGCTTCTAAACATCACGGTTATTTGCTTAAGCTGCTAGGAGATGGCGAATTACATACGCTAACGCTATCGTAAGCGCTACTGCTGGTATGGTGTACTTATAGACCTTACCTATGCTAGCGTTAAAGTGTTGAGCTGTTAAGACTAGACATAGGTGAACAGGGCTTAGCAGCACTCCTAAGTAACCACCTAAGTAAGCCCAGAAAAGCGTCTGCTTCGTTATTAAAGGCAGTAATAGGGGGAAAGTTATGCCCACAAATATAAACTCATTAGTCAACACGGAGCCTACAGCAAAAGGCACTATGAAGACTAGCATTTCAGCTGGCATTGAAAGTGATAAAGCTAGTGAGGCGAAGTTGTGAGCTGCTCCACTAGCTACAACATATTCTTTAAGCACCATAACGGCAAAGACAGCAGCTAATATCGTGGGGTTCAAAGCAAACTTAACTGCCTTTATTAAAGCTTCCTTACTCGGCTTATATATCATTAAAACTGCTATGATAACTACCAACAACGCGTCAACAACTCCTAGCTTTAATAAAACCACCAACAACGCTACGAGTATAAAAGGCCATAAGTGAAGTAAAGCACGTTTATTGCCAGCGTATATCAGCTGTCTACTAGATTTTAGCCAAGGACTTGCAACTAAAACCCCGCCCAATATAGCAGCTATCGTACCTACATACGTTACTTCAACAACCTCCACAACCTTTAAGCTAAGTACGGCTGCTGCTAAAATTATGGACTGGAAAAGAGGCCACGAAGGCACCCAGATATGTCTAAACCAGTAGTTCATAAAGGTAGCTTGTTCTGGGCTAAACTTCATGCTATTATAGTGATCACGCAACATAACTGCTGATACCAAAGCCCCGCCGGGTATGGGAATTAAGCCTATTATAGCTGGTATAGCGAGACATGTGAGGCGCGCATCAATGCTGCTTAAGCCCTTAACAATATTATCAGCTACCCCAGCACTCCGTAGAAACTCAGCTAAGAAGAAGGCGAGCACAAAAGCTGATATAAGCCTCACTAAGTCAGCGTTAAGAGCTGCGCACGTGACTTCTAGAATTCGTTCTCTTAAAGTGAGTATGCCATAAGCTACCGTAATGGATGCAAGCGCTACTGCGAGATTTACTCTACGTAGCGTTAAGAATATCAATACTAAGGCTAGGGCAAATAGCGCTAGTAAGTTGTACAAGTTGATCTCAACCTATCATAGCGGCTTAATTACTTCTTAAAGCTTCTTCAAAGAATTACGACATGAAAGCGTTCTTTAAAAACATGTCTACACCTAGCATCTTCAAGTTATCAAACATAGACTTTTAAAGGCAGAAAGCCCTCACTCGATGGGCAATTTAAGAGTTGCTTGTTTTTTCATATGCTATGTACGATTAAAAGAGGAGCTTAGCTACGTTTTCAGCTTCGCTTATAAGCTTCTCTCCCAAGTCTACTTGTTTTCACATGAAGCTATCAGCCCATCGCCCTTAAGCCTTATACAATGTATGAGCTACGAGGACGCCTATTGAGAAGTAAAGTGTTAAGTTTACCAATATTAAGCAAAAGGTGGAGAACACAGTCTTAAAGGAATGTTTACTTGCCCACTCCCACGTAGGAAACTTCTTAACCTTCTTCGCTAAGTAAGCCTCAAGAGGCATAACTATTAAGGCGCAGGAAGCATATATTAGAAAAGCAAGTTTAGCGTTAAGCATTAAACACGCGTAAAATCCCAAAATAAGGTATGCTACATGTTCAAGTTGAGCCAATACCTTCTTTTTCCTCGACATGTAAGAGAACATCGGGAAATATGTGTTTATCTTATTTGAAGCTATGAAGTAGAAATCTAGTACTGGAATCTGACAAAGCAACCTACCCACAAACTTTCTCATTTTCTCACAGCTTAGCCTCTTTATCACTTGAAAAAGATTTTTACATAAATACGCCTTGTGGCTGAGAGGTATGCGTCATGTGTAAGATGATAGTTTCGCATCTTCATGTTCTGGCGTATGCTCCCTCAAGAAATTAGCTAAGTCTTTCCTTCAAGCCGGCATGAAAAGTCTCCTATTTAGAAGCTTTAAGAACGGGGTTAGCTGCTGTGCTGGCTGGGGCTACGCTATCCACGTCTCTATCAAGGGGACACGAGTCTCTTTCATTATAAAACCTTAAGCCGTTTGTGAAGATCGTGAGGTCTTAAATGAGCTCTTGGAAACAGCTTTTGCTCTATCCGTTATATGGCTTTCACATCCTTTAGCGAAGATAAGCTTAAAGCCTTTAAGCATAGCTTTACGCTCTTTTCTCCAGAAGCCGACGAGCATTTTCAACTAAGGTTTGTTTAAGTTAACTCCATAGGCAAAATACCAAACTTCCCTCACAGCACCCCCTGAAAGCACAAGTTTTTATTACGATATTTGTGAGAAGTCTAAGTTCTAATTTTACGCTTAACTGCATTATACATGAAGTTAAAGCTAAGCGCAAGCAGAGAAATTATCTGGGTTATGTTTGCCGATAAGTTGCGCATGTGATAAAGTTTTTCAAAGCTTCTCTTGGCGTAGTCTTAATGAAGTAAATCCAGAAGAACTTCAAGGATCTGGAGTTTACGCCATACGAGTTCAATCAAGAGGTTTACCCGTGGAGGAAGCTATAGACAATGTGAAGAAGCTTTTAAGCAAGTTTAACTGGCTTAAGTTTGAGGAATACGCGCTAGCTAAGATTAGCAAGTTGAGAAAACTATCTGATTGCCCCATATTGTATATCGGCGCGGCATACTCATTGAAGCAAAAATACTCCTTGCTGTATAGAGCTCGACACCCAATATTTCCTGCGCTAGCTTCTCTCTTAATATCTGGCTGGAGGTTTGAAATAGGCTGGTTGTCCTCTCCAAACCCTGGCGTAACTGAAAGCTTGATTAAGCGACAATACTTTGAAATTCACGGAGAATTTCCTGTCTTAGTTTAAGAAGCTGAGCTAAAATATATCACCTTACTATTCTTTTTTAACTGGTGCGCTTTATGAGCTATAAAGTCGACAGCTATAGGTTTGGCGAGGTTGTCGTAAACGGTGTGAAGTATACGAGTGATGTTATAGTCTTTTGGAATAAGGTCAAGCCAAATTGGTGGAGAATAGAGGGTCACGCTCTTCACTTAGATGACATCAAGGAGGTGTTTGCTGAAAACCCTGAAGTAATCGTTGTAGGAACTGGCGCGTATGGGATAATGGAGGTTAAGCCTGAAGTTGAGCAGTATGCAAAGTCTAAAGGCATTGAGCTCATTAAAGCCCCGACAAGTGAGGCCTGTAAGATCTATAATAAGCTTATTCACGAAGGAAAACGCGCTGTTGCGGCCTTGCACTTAACTTGCTAGCCTCTCTTCTTTCCGCAACCTTCTTACATAGTAACGCTGTAAACAAAGCCCCTAATAAAGCTCCCAATACGTCAAACGTCAAGTCCGTGAGGTCGAAGAACCTAGTAGGTACAAAGTATTGATGTACTTCATCTGAGAGGCCGTAGAAAGCGCTAACTATAAACGATTTGTTAACATTTCTTAAAGCTACGTAAAGCAACGCTGATAAGATAGCGTATTCAACTAGATGCGCAAGGTGTTTTCCAGGATCAAAGTAAAACGTCGTGACCTGCTCTATAGGCTTCGGCAGCAGTATTGAGGATATGTAGAAGATCAGCGCCATGTATAGAAGTGCTGGTACATACCTATAGTTCAATCACATAACCTCTAAAGCCCTATTTATCGCGATGGAGCTAATTAAACATTACATAACGCTAACCTTACTATTAAGAAAAGCCAAAGTTTATTTAGGTGTGGTGTTTGAGCCTAGAGCTTAAAACTCCTTTCCTAATGGTTTCGGGCGGACCTGAATCATTTAAACATTACGTAATCAGCTTACTAGGTGTAGCTAAGAACTCTGTCTCTATGAGCACCAGTATGTACCCAGGATTTTACAATGACCCCGATGTAAAGCAAGCTTTCGAAAGCTGTGTCTTAAGAGTTAAAAGTTTTAGGCTTTTACTAGATGGGCGCGTAAACTTAAGTAAGCTTAGAGATGGGGTGCCTTGGCTTTTTGAACTTAAAAAGCGTAGTCCACATTTAGAGATTAAGAAAGCTGGATCTCCTATTGTCCACTGGATTATTGTTGATGATCAGCATTTAAGGCTTGAAGTAAGACATGGCCTTGAGGAATACGCTAAGAGAAACGTGATAATTTTTAGCGCTCCACCATCAACAGTAGAAGTTGTTAAGAGAGTTTTTGAAGGATGGTGGGGTAAAGCTCGAGTAGTTAAGTAGCTTCTTCACCATGAATACTGCCACAAAGTCATTGGAGTTAAAACTCCGCATAAGCTAGGCTCAACCCTTCCTTCAGCTATACGCTGAAGCGCCTTTGATATAACTTCAGCATCGAGCACTATCGTCATGAAGTATACCGATAAACCACTCCACTTGCCCCAAAGCCTCTTAGCCTCTTCCTCAGCTTCTGTTAATGAAAGCCTCTTCTTAGCGTAGATCTCACTTAATATCCTAATGGTCCACCTATCTAATGGTGTTAAAGAATACCTTCTTTGTGCAAGTAAAAGTGCTAACCTACCGCTATAAACTCCAAGTCCCCTAATCTTCTTAATAGCTGCGTACGCTTCAACGTCTACCTCACTGAGCTTCTCTTCAAAGCTTTCCTCCTCCACAAACACCTTCGCAGCTTCAAGAACATAATTAGCTCTATATCCCAACCCTTGCTCCCTTAACTTCGCTAACCCCTGCTCAACAACCATGGCTGGCGAAGGCGTGACAAATACACTAACGCCTCCCTCTAAGCCTACTTTCAAGCCCATGTTGTAAACGATATTCCTATACATCCTCCAACCTTGTTTAAAACTAGCGTTTTGTTGGCAAAACGCTATTAGCATAGCATTCCATAAATTGCTAACCCCTTTCATCCTCAACCCCTTAAACTTTGAGGATATGGCGTTTAACACAGGGTCTCCTCTTATTATCGCGTGATACTCGGATAAGTCCTCGTCAAAGGCTAGCACGTGCCTAACTTTCTCCTCAACAAAGCTCTTTTCAATATTCGTGTTGGAATAACATGTTACGCTAAGCTTGCCGTCGCTTAAGCACGTTACTTCAGCAATAGCTAAGCTGTTTTTCTCAAAAATGGGTATTCTAGCTTTAACACCATCATATTCACCTGGTAAAGCATATGCCCTGGCTGTTAAGTGAAAGTCGTAGCCTTCAGCAGGTTCGACAATTATTGAAAAACGCCTATGTAAAATCATAGACCTCTTCTCTCAACAATACTCTTTACCACCTTGCGGTAAGCTTCGAACATCTCATAGACTGCCTCGTCTATATCCAAGTCAAAAAGCTCGGTAAACTCATCGTCCATGCCACTAGTAACCCCTCTAAACTGCTGGAGGTTGTAATATCTAAGGTGAATACGCCGCAGTTCTTCATGTGAATTTTCTAAGCTTAAGTAGTCATATGTGTAAAACATCCACAAGACTTTATTTTCTTGAACATCCTCTAAACTAGACTTAACTATGAAGCTCCTATAAGCGTCCTTCTCCTCTCTGCTTAAGCTTAAAAACCACCTATGCCAATCTACCTCTCCATTAACAAAAACCCCTTCTCTACCTCCATGCTTTTCAACAACTTCTTCTTCTGTTAAAGGTACCTGCATGACAATGACCTCATATTTAACAGAAATATTTTCTTCCTTTAAAGCTGTTACGAAGTGTTATAAGAGAGTCACAAAACCATGAAGAATTTTTTGCTCGATGGTAGCAAAGCTGTTGTGATGGTGCTGAAGCTCGTATAGCTCTTTAATAGCTTCAGCACCATCACAACAGCTTTGCTAAATTCACCATACTACTTGTTGCAAACTCAACTAGATGTCTACTGTAAAGTCTTTTAACACTAGCAATAAGTCCAATAGCTTCTTCAACACCTTTGGTAATGCTTTCAAGTTATTGAAGAAGATAAGCTTATGGACGACGCGATCAAGGTTGAATTCTCTGACGAAGAGGCTTTGAGAGCTCGCAGCAATTCACCGTCATAAGTGATACGTGAGGCTTCCCATGATGAGGCTAGAAGTCGTAAAGGAAGATTCAAAGATCCTAATCCAAAGTTAACTTACATGGCTCGCTAAGGGCTTTTGAGCCCAGCTTAATATCGCCGAGCTACGGCCTTTTACTCAAACGCGATCTCCATTAATCATAAGTTGTAAGCGTCGACTAAGCAAGCGTAGCATGTGATGTTATTGAGCAAGCATTTAAAGACGCTATTAGCGGAAAAGTGTCAAAAAGCGCGGCCACTTAGAGCTAGTTAAGAAAAAGCTTTAAGGCCTTTTAAGGCACCTGTGGTTAGTGGATGATGAGGGAAGAGCCGTCGAGGCTTAGCCGATGAAGAGCTCTCTTGATTCTGACATAATCTTTGCGCCTCAGTTTTCCCGACCTACCTCACACCATCGGCTCTCCCAGTGCTATCCCATCATCGGCGCGTATAATAAGAACCTAGTGAGACATAATAGCTTTTACTATCTTAGACTTCTGGTGGCCTAAATAAGTAGGCTTTTTGAGGATTGGTATATCCTGAAAATACGAAGCCCTCAACTCCTCTCAGCTTAGCCAGCTCCGCCTCTATAATTTGCTGAATTATGCCTAATGCTCTAGCTTCAAACCTGACATACTCATCGACTTGATCTATAAAGAATGGGACGCCGTTTGGCGACGTGCTGTTTATCAAGTAGGCCATAAGCTCGTCGACGCTAAGCTCTCCGTAGTTTAATAATTCCACTTTAGTGGCTTGTCTATACAGCGTAGGCATCTTTGACTTATAGAAAAATACCTCTACTTCCCCAAGCTCAGGATGTTTTTCTAAAGTTTTTACGTAGCGCTTCTCTTCCTTGTTTTCAACTAAGTATTTGACGTAGTTTGGAATGATGTTAAAGAGCTTTCCTAAACTTACGTATTCTCCAGGTCCTAGTATCCAGCTCATGACCACTTTATCGTTGACAGGCATTTCCCTACCTGCCAAAGTAGATAGATATCTCGTGTGGGCTCTTTTCACAACACCTATAACTGTTGTCTTAGTTTCCTTCGCTAACTTTATGAACTTCTTAGCCACATTGTGTACGGTAAAGTATGGGTGTGGCGGCGGAAGTATTCTGCCGTCAAGCGCTAATAAGTCGAAGTCAGCCTTACCCTCTCTCTTCATTTTTAACAAGCCTATAGCTATCTTAAGCTCCATTTCCTTCGACTTCCTACTAACTAAATTTTCGAAGCCAACTTCCTTATCGCTAAAGACCACGTCAGCTATAGGGTAATGTGGTAAAATGGCAGCTTCTCTCGGAGCTACAACGTAGCCGGTTACTATAACAG
This sequence comes from Thermoproteota archaeon, assembly GCA_003649085.1. The sequence goes on along the minus strand of QMQV01000036.1, from coordinate 3,975 downwards.
CCAGTTTTCCACCAATCAGCTCTAGATGTGGAATAGTGTAGGTGGAATCTACAGCTACGGTCTTAAACTTAGCTTCTAATCCCCCTACCTCTCTTACTTCAAGTTTGCTCCTTAAGACCCTAGCGAGCTTTGCAGCTTCCTCTATTTTGGGGGCAAGCTCATCCCTTGCTTTTTCCCTAGTCTTCCTCAATACAGAAACTAAAGCTGGAGGCGAAGCTAGTATTGAAAGCTCTTCAACCTCAGCTTCAGGCATCTGCTCTTCAGCCATTAAGTAACCTCCTTAACCTTAAGCAAGAGCGGTCTTCTTAACGGGTTGATTAGCCCAGCTACGAAAAACTCTCTTTCTCCTAGCTGCGCAAGCGACGCGTCTGTTAGCCCTGCTAAATCCATATACCCTCCAATCTCCCTTAAATCTCCAGTTGCTTGAAGCTTTGAGAAGAACACGGTGCCTAAGTTTGCTCTAACAGTAGTTCTAATGTCTCTAGCTACCCTCTGGCTTGCCAATACTATGAAAAACCTCCACTTCCTCCCCTCTCTAGCTACTGTTTCAACAGCTTCTCCACATAAAGTCCATCCTTCAGGGGCGTAGTTCTGTGCCTCATCTATTACTACTCCCAGGTTTATCGGCGCTTGCCTCTCCTTTATCAGCTTCCATCCTTCTTCGAGAACATCCCTCACAACAGCTTGCTTAACAATAAGTTCCCTATCAGCGCTTAAGTCTACCACTACGAGCTTCTCCCTAAGCGCCTTCTCAATAAGCTGTCTTGGAGTTATCCTCCTAGCGCTCAAGTCGCTGAAGAACGTGCTAGGCACAAATTTCTCAATAAAAATCTTCGCTTTCTCAATCGTCTGAGGCCTTGCCCCTAAACTCTTCATAGTCTGCTCTAGCTGCCTCATAAACCCCTCTCGAGACCAACCTTTTTCCTTAGCTTCGTCATGATATTTTACACAAGAAATCTCTAGGTATTCTCCGAAGGTTTGCCACGATAGCCTAGCTAAGTCGCATAAAACAGAAGCTACTATCGCGGGGGAAATGGTCAAAGAGCTTGAAGGTATGCTCTTACCTTGATAGAAGGGCGCGTAATCTACACCTGTGTGATCAAATACGATTAACGAGCTGTCAGTTTTACTGACAATTTCATCTACCAATGCCCGTATCAGCCTACTTTTACCCGTCCCCGTTGCGCCAAAAACTCCTATGTGACAGTTTAGCTTCGTGTGATCTAGCGGTATCGACCAGCCACTATATTTATGCTCTCCAACGTTTAACGCGCTTACTCCTGTGCTAAAGAACTCCTCTAGTAGAGCCCCCCTCTCAACTAAGTACACCTTAGACCCAGGATGTGGCGCGATGGTGTTTTCTCTAAAACGCTTCTTGTCTAAGTCTAAGATGCCGTATATGTTTAGCTGAGCATTTGAAAAAGGCATAACTAGGCTCTTATCTAAAACATCTGGATAATCCACATAAACACTTCTTACCCGTTCTCTCAGGAAAGGCTCGTATCGCGTGAGTTTCCTAACGACACTAAAGAACAGACGGTTGGAAAAAGCAGGGTCACTTACAACTGCTAACTGCTCATCTTCGACGAGGTCCTCTACTCTCTGATTTAACACAATGGGCGCTGATACAGCTGTTGAGCCGCTAGCTACGATGCCTATTTCAGGTCCAAAATCCTCTGCTTTCAAGATCTAAGCCTCACAAATAATTCTCTCCTGTAAAATTTCTCGCTTTTTCTTAAGGCTCGTGCCACTTCTCAATGAGTTCAAATGGCTCGCCTTTTTTCTCTAGCCCATACCTCTGTAAAGGTTTAGTTAAGTGTCTATGTGCTTTAGGCGAAGCTACGTATATTTCCATTTCGTTAAGCGCCCTACTTAACTTAATGACCTCTTTTTCGGCCTCTCTGAGCTTGAGCTTGCACTTTTCACATTGGAAGCCTTTCCCTTTGCCTTCTGACTTCATGCGCTTACCGCACCTGGGGCATTTAGGGTTTAACACCATAATCTTCTCAGCTAGCTTAAGGACTATAAGCTTCTCTAAGTTTAGTGTAAGAGCACCGCTTTCAAGCTGCTTAACTCCGCCATATACCTCCACGTAGTCTCCTTCAATTAGCTCCCTGACAGCTCTACGCAAATCACCTGTTGGCTCGTAAGCTACCACATCGATTTCACCGGTTTCATCAGCTAACTTAAACAACACGTGTCCTCCAGCTATCGACGTAGGGTTTTTGACTACGTACCCCTCTACGATAGCTGATAAGTAGGGTTTAAGTTCGGAAACCTTAAACTTCTTGATGAAGTGCATGTCAGTTCCGTGGTTCGTCCTAAAGATGACCCACCTTTCAATAGGCTCTTCAACCTCAATAAGTTCCTTTGCTAAAAGAAGCGCTTCAGGAGTTTCTCCTCTAACACCATATAAAACTGGGTCAGGGCCGTGAGGGGCAATTAACAGGCGGCTTGAGCCATAATCTACGTTATTGAAGGTTAAAGGCTTGGTTACCCTATCCATTTCGATAACGCTTTCAAACTTTATCCTCCTAGGCTTACCATAGTTCCCCTTAACCCTATACGCGAGCAGTTCGTATGTGTAGTCTTCTTGAAGCGTTAAGCCTACAGCCGCTAAAGCCCCTATTAGTCCTCTTTTACCCCTTTCCCAGTAGCTTAACATACCGTGTTTTTCAATAACCTTAAGAGCGTCTTCTACTGACAATACGTCGAAAAGCGCTCTCATAGAATATGACTTGACTTCATCAAGTATCTCTCCTTTGAAAGCCACAATACCAGGCTGATTTCTCGGATCTTCCTTAACATAAGCTTGTTTCAATACGTTGACAACTATGTTAAAGGGCTCATCAATGTCATCGGCGTATAGTCTAAGCGCAACAGCGCCATTGCCCCGGGATTTCCAAGGTATGTTAGGGTTAAGCCTTATCAAGTTTGGGTAATCTGCAAACTCAAACCCTGCTTTAATTAGCTTTTCAACTGCTAAAGCGGCTACGTACGTTGTACATCCGCCATAAGCTGGTGAATCTGTGTCATCTATGCCTATATGTACGAGGCTTCTCACCATCTAATATCCGCATACGACTACGTGAACTAAACTATAAAAACGCTTATCTAGCCTCTATCAAAACGTGCTAGAAGAAGTAAAGCTCTACGTCGTACACTATAGGCAGTGTGACCCAAGGAAATGTACTGCTTTAAAGCTTAAGAAGTTGAACTTAGCAAAGATCTCCTCCTCTTTAGTACGCGTGCCTAAAGCGGCTCTAGTACTACACCCTTACTCTAAGATAGTCATAGGCCCAGAAGACGCGGAGATAGCGATTAAAAGAGGTTTAATCGCTCTTGACTGCTCGTGGGAAAAGCTTAACGACATGTACTTCGACTTGTCGAAGTTCAACGATAGGAGGTTGCCATACCTCTTAGCAGCAAACCCAGTAAACTACGCAGAACCAGGCAAGCTTAGTACTGCAGAGGCTTTAGCAGCTGCACTTTACATCTTAGGCTTTAAGTCCCAAGCTCTCAACATATTATCGAAGTTTAAGTGGGGTGAAACCTTCCTATCCTTAAACAAGGAGCCTCTAGAAGCTTATCAACAGGCGAGGAGTAGAGAAGAGGTGTATCAGCTAGAAAGAGAGTTTATAGAAGCTGTTGTAAGCGGCGAGTAGGTGAGTTGGCCGTAACCCACCTTCTGTTTTAGGCGGCATTCCGCTAAGCGGGCTACCCGGGCTTCGCGTGGGCCTCATCAGCCCCTACTCGCCCTTGCACCCCGTGGGTTGGCCGTTTCAACGCTCCCACAGGCCTACTCAACGGGTTAGCTCAGCTCCCGTTGCCGGGAGCCTTCTCGGCAGGGCTTTATGCCCCGCCTCAGCCGCCTCATCGTCATCTAGCCTGTGGACGTGTCGTTTCTGCTCCAAGAGCAGGGGTCTCCCCCTACGCCTCGCGGCGTCACGTTCCCACGCGGTGGGTGGAGTTTCC
>QMQV01000035.1 GCA_003649085.1 Thermoproteota archaeon | reverse complement strand
CTCGAAAAAGCATACGCTTGAGCTATTAGAGCTAACGTCACTTCCACCTTATCAGTTAACGGTTTTTCAAAATGGAAGGTATACGTCATGCTAGTATTGACACGGTTAAGTGTCAATAGCTTATTACCTACAGTTAACGTTGCTACTAACTTAGCATAACCGACATGTGAAAACTCTCCCCACGACCTCGCCATTAGCGGCTTTGGCTCAATTTTAAGGCTAATGTCGACCTTGTCAAGCAGGCCATTTAAGGGTATTATCCATTTGAAAGAAGCTATTTGAGATGTCAAACACCATCCTGCTAGCGCTTGCGAAAAAACACCTAAGAACACTTTGTTGCCTTCTACTTTAGCTGACCCCTTAAAGCTTCCAATGCCTTCGTGAAGGGTTACGCTCTTAAATTGCGAATCCTTTAATGTTAGATCATAAGTTAACACTTTAGTTTCATAATAAGTGAAGTATTGCGAGGACAATGTTAAAGGTAAGGCAATAGCCATTAGGTAATTAAAGGTTACAATGAGCAAACTCATTAAAAGTACTTTCTCTGCTTTCGCCAAGTTAGACTCCTATAGGATTATGTGGGTTTAAAAGCCTCGCTTTAACGGAATTAATATTTCAAAAATATAATTGAAAGCTTTTGTTCGAAACGTATCGGTAAATATGAGCAGGAGAGCAGTGCTACCGCGTTGTTCACTTTACTAAGCCTCTTTATTAGTGCGTAATCCTGGTATAGTTGGATAAAGACATAGGGTTTTCCATCTAACGTGATGCATATAGGAGCCAGATTTAGTATATTGACTCCTCTTATTAGGAATTTAGCTTCCACGTGGCGCTTAATGGTGAGTTTTAATATCGGACTTTGATCGAAACCTATGAAGCTAACTTTAATTAACTTCGTGGAAGGAGCCAGCCTGCTCTTCAGGGATTTTAATAACGTGAGACCGTTGACCGTGATGTTGACACACCTCTGATAAAAGGCGATGTCTCCTATTTGCCTTGGCTTAGCTGATAATGTTAAGTTGTTAAGTAGAGATAAGCTGATTGAATGACCATCTGATGTGATACCTGATGTTTTCGAAGGGTTTTGATGCGATAAATAAATGACAACTCGTTTACATACACGACTTTCAGAATCATGTAAGTCTAGTATTAGTTTATCTAAACAATACCAGTCTAGCTTATCGTTCACCTGAAGTGATATAAACGATGGCCTAAAACGTACATGAAGTGTCAAATAGCTTAAGTCAATAGCGAAGGGAGCTGTTATGTTCCCTGTATGAGAGATTATCTCACGGCCATCGTATTCTTTAATGATTAACGTGCATTTAGGAAGTAGTAAGGGAGATGTGAGGTCTGCCGTTAAGGATATTGTGATAATTATCGGTAAAATAGGTAAAGCTAACATTAAGATGGACATTAGTCTATATTTTAATGTCTTGACGTAAGGAGCCATTAAGTGACCTCTCCTTCATCAATGTGAAAAGAGCGAATACTATGAGGAGCACGCTAATTGAAGCGAAGATAAGATTTGTAGAGGACAAGGCTATCTTCCTCGAGATATGGTATGATAACTCATCATGCCTTACATATACATCAAGAGGCAAGATTCGCCACATTCCTAAGAAGACATTAACCTTTGCTACACCATTACTATTCGTTAATGTCTTGAATTCATAGATTGGAGTTTTGACCTTAACGATGGCATTTTTCACCGGAATACCTAATCCGTCAAGTACTTTGACAGTTATCGTAGATGGAGATAACATCAATGCTGGATCAATAGATATTGAGATATTGAGCTTTCTAGTAAGGTCTAAAACTTTTACCTCTGGGAAGTAATGTTTAACCGTCTTGATTATGGTAGAGTCATTGAACGTTAAAATTAACTGGTATTCGCCGTGTGGTATTGATTTGGCCGTAAATAAAGGACCAACTTTTTCAAGCGTGCAATTCACCTTACCTTTGATACCCACTGATAAGGGGCTTCCAGCACCAAGAATTCTCACCTTAAAGTCGCTTACTGGACAGCTTACCTTAATTAGGGATTTTGATTTTAGATTGAAAACGTCCTCAAAGATGGGAATTCCATGGCATAGCACTTTAAAGAAGTAGTAGCCCCTTGGGAGGATTATGTGGTCCGTACTATTATGCGGCTTTAAGGATAAGTGTACCTTCTTAGCAGATGAATTGGCAGACTCAATGATGAGGTGAAAATTGCTAATTGGTTGACCATAGAGATCCCTTATATCAAAATATACGGTGTAAAGTTTCAAGAAAGTAAATTTACTATCGCTTACAGAAACATTATTCAATGTTATCTTAGCATCGTCAATCAATAACGTTAGTTTATCAATCGTCCCTGATTTTGACTCAAGAGTGCTTAGCATCGCAGCCCCATTCACTACATTAAAGTGAAAGTCTTGACCTCCTTGGTGAATAATTAGAAGCCCATTTACTGGCTTATCGTCAATTGCTATGAATAGCATATGGCTAAACGCTAAGCACATTAGGCAGCATAGAGTTAGTGGAGACAAAAGCCCCCTTTAATTGATTTAATCCTATAAAAACTCAATACTTCGATAGCATAATCCCGACACTAAAAGTAAACTGCGTAGCTGTATGGAGCATCGCCTTCCTTAATATTGAGGAAAGCAGCTTTAGTATTGAAGTATGGAGGACCTTTTCTAGAGAAAACGGTCGTCACTAAGCCGTCGTGGCTTAGTGAAATACCATTACAAGGCTCATGACTTCTTACTATGTATTTAACACCGATAAGTCTTGTAAACCTTAATGTAATGTTCTTGCCAAAAAGATATCCAGCCCCTCTGGGTGAAGGAGTTATATCCAATATTTCGTCGGATGGGTCATTCCAAAGCAGCTGCTCAAGTATATTTTCGCTTGGATGTAGTTTTCTGGCGTTTGCCACATCCTCTTTTGACTTAATATTGTATGGGACCCCTCCATGAACAAAAAACGCATATCCATCAACTATGGCTGCGTGAGGCAACATATCGTAAAGATCCATAAGGGACTGGTATATTTCAAGCCACTTATCAGGGTATCTTCTCTTCAAGAAGAAGGGCGTATCGTGAGGATGAGCTAGCAGCCCTGGAGGGCTTTCATGGTTACCTCTCAATGTGATAACGTTTTCAGGATATGATGTCTTCAATTTCAAGATTTCATATATTGTTTCGGGCGTCTGAAATCCTCTATCTCCATAATCTCCTAGAAAAAGCAATAATACGTCTCCACGCTCTTCAACTAAACGCTTAAAATCTGATAACCTTAAGATAATTTCTAAGCTCTCAAGATCGCCATGCAAGTCTCCAATAACTATCAATGAACTATAATGCTTAAGCTCTACTAACCCCTCTTTAACCTCAAATAACTTACTAGATTTTAAACATAAACGTTTGCACTCCTCAATGAGGTTAAGGAAATTCTGGGCGTCAGAGCTCATAAACTAAGTCGCCAAATTCAAATCACCCTTAGAGCAAAATAAGCTTTGGAGGCGAGAATGAAGAAGACCGGGATAGCTGAACTACCATTACATACAGGATGGGTGCCTAGATGGCTATTTAACAGAATGGAAAAGTTAGCTTATGCCATCGTAGCAATTATCATAGAAGAACACGGTGCAAAAGAGCTACTAAGGAGATTAGCTGACCCATTTTGGTTTCAAGCATTTGGAAACGTGTTAGGGTTTGACTGGCATTCTTCGGGCTTGACGACTGTTGTTACAAGCGCGCTTAAGGAGGCTTTAGGCCGAGGGGATTTAGGAGTTTTAGTATGTGGTGGAAAAGGTAAGGCTTCGAAGAGAACACCAATAGAGCTGGAAGTAGCAGCGGATAAGCTTTCATTGAGTGAAGATAAGCTGCTTGAGCTGAAGTACGCTAGCAGAATGAGCGCAAAGGTGGACAACGTAGCCATACAGGCAGGCTATCCACTATATCATCACGTTATCGTAGTGACTGAAGAAGGGGATTGGGCTGTAATCCAGCAGGGAATGAATGCGCGGGATAAAACTGCTAGGAGGTACCACTGGTTATCAGAAAAAGTTCAAAGCTTCGTGAATGAACCCCATACAGCTATAGTCGGAGATGTCGTTAAAGACGTTGTCTTAGATATGACTGCTAGGGAAAGCGAGGGGGCTAGAAAAGTTTCCGTGGACTTGGTAAAAGAAAAACCTGATAAAATTCAAAAAATCATCAAAGCGTTAAAAAGCATTAAACATCAAACGCTTCTAACAGGAGAAAAACCGAGTATAAGCTACCTATCAATGCCCATGGACATAAACTGGGATGCTCTTAAAAGAGCTTACGAGTTTCAACCAAGAAATTACGAAGAACTTTTAGGAATAAGAGGCATAGGAGCATCCACAGTAAGAGGGCTAGCGCTTATTTCAGAGATAGTATATGGAGAAAAGCCGAGTTGGAGAGATCCTGTCAAATACTCATTTGCCTTCGGAGGAAAGGACGGCGTACCATATCCAGTAGATAGAGTTGCTATGGATGAAGCAATAAGGTTCTTGATGGCAACTTTGGAAAGCGCGAAAATCGAAGAAAAGGAGAGACTCGAAGCATTAAAGAGACTTCGAGTATTTGTGCCCGAAACTAAGGCATAGCTCCTTAAACAGCAGTTTTATTGAAGACAGCTTCTTAAGACCAATCTCAGCATTTATGCGAAAATCTCGCTTTGAAAAAAGCTCTCCATCAGTAATTTCGTTAAGAAAAGCCTCGCGGTATCCAATATCTTTTTTAGAGTAAAAAACGCCTTCGCGAACCCTATTGGATAGTTCATCAACTAAAGTTTTAGCTTCATAAATCTTACGTATGCGGAAATCAACCTCGTCTTCATTTAAAATACCATACTTAAGTTTAATTAGGTTAAGCTCGATTCCAGCAGCATATATAGCATTTGAGAAAGCTATTTTCGGTAAACTTAAAGACTCGAAGTTAAGCCAATGAAGCCAGCATGGCATCTCCAGAGCGCGCCTATGCTCTTCAAGAGAACGATATATTATTCGATAACCGTAGCGAGCGGGATTTTCGAAAGCTGGACTGCCAGGATCGACATACGGGGCTACTGGCAAAATAAATACGTTGAGTTTAGGCCCATACTTGCTTAAAAGGTGATCAATAAACTTTAAGGTGTCTCCAATAGATTCCTGTGTTTGAAAAGGGATACCTATTGTAAAGAAGATGTCAAAAGATGTTATGTCAAGCTTAAGAGCTTCTTCAAGACAAGCCTCCAACATTTTATTCCTATAGGTTCTACCATAAAAAAGCCTAAGCTCATCATCGTGTGTCTCAGGCGATATTTGAAGACCGAACCTTGAAGTTGAAGAACGTATTTTCCTTAAATAGCCACTGGAAGCTGGGTAAAAGAGTTCTATGATAATGGGGTTATCCACTTTGGTAGATTTGATGGCATTTAAGACTTCCTCAGCATATGATAAGCTCTTTTGACGAGGTTCGCCTATGACATATATTGGACCCTTAACATACTCAGCTATAGAGGATATTTCGTAAGCTAGTTGTTCAGGCTTTTTAAAAGCTGGTTTAAGCCTATTGTAAAACCTCTCATATGCACATCTAGCGCCTCCACAAACAGCACAGTTGAATAAGCAACCTTTAACAACGAAAACCGATGTACACGGATATTCCTCCCATAGCTTAAATGGCTTATGAGCTTCGAGATCTAAGCTCGATAAAACAGACTTAACTACATAGCTATAGTCTAAGACGTAATCATCTAGCGTGTTAGGGACGTAAGTAAATGGGTTAACCTTTATTTTATCTCCATCTCTCCAAACGAGATTGGGTATAGAGTCCAAACTTGCTCTTTTCTCAAGTCTTTCCATTAGCATGTCTAAGGGCTTTTCAGCTGAATCGCCTCTAATTATGAAGTCTACTTGAGGATAATTTTCCATAATTTCACGGTAGTAGTATGTAGCTGACAGACCCCCTAAGACTATTGGCGTGTTAGGATGATACTTTTTAATGAGCTTGGCAATTTCAAAACAGCCATGACAGTGGATAAGCCAGTGCAAATCTAAGCCAATTAGCTTAACATTTAATTTCCTCAAAAACCCCTCCACGTCAAACTTTGGGTCATTAAGCATTTTTAAAGCTAGGTTAAATATCCTAATCTTCCACCCTCTCTTTGATAAGTAGGTTAGCAAACTCACAAAGCCTAAGGGGTACATTTCGAAGATAGGTGTCGGCGGCACACCATCACTTATCGGTCCAAAGTGGATGAACCTGCTTCTAAAGTCATAGACATTTGGAGGATGCAATAACAGTAAGTCTGCTTTTACCATATGGTCCCCCATTTTCTATGAAATGCTAAATGCTTTAGGAAACAAGCCAAAAGTAGATAAGCTAGGTATTTAACTATGTCGAAAGGTAAAGTCTAAGGTGAGAAATTTGAGAATTAAGGGCATTTTAAAACTAACAGCATTAATAGTAGTCATAGCTTTAGCCGGGTCATATGCTGCTTACAACGTATATCGCTTCATAACCCCTCAAGTGCCTTTAGCACCAATAGAGGAAATAACTAAAATCATAACGCATAAGGAGGTAAAGACCCCCGAACTAACGATTTACCGAGATGGATATGCAATTGTGAAAGAGTATAGAGAGGTTATCGTAAGTTTAGGAGTTAATGAAGTGAAGATAACAAATTTGCCGAAAACCATAGATTTCGAAAACATAGTTATCGAGGACTCAACAGATGCGCGAGCAGAAATCATAGAAGTAAGCTACTGTTACGACGTTAATTTAGAAAACTTGCTTGAAAAGGTACTTGGCAATTCAATAACAGTAGTCATTGATAAGGTCAACGTGACAGGACAGCTCATCAGCTATTCTCCAAGTGAGGGGCTCATCTTAAAGATAGGTGAGAACATACTTGTATTGAAAAGCTTCGATAAGCTTATCATACCGAGCAACATCACTTACTTAGAAGTTAAGCCCACAATACTTTGCAAAATTAATGCTACAGTTGCTGGAAAACACGAGCTTGAAATAAGCTACTTAATAAAGAACATAAGCTGGTACGCCAACTACGTACTCGTCCTTGGAGAAGAAAATAAAGTTAAGGACTTTAAGCTATGGGCTGTCGTTAATAACCACGCTGGAAAGGAATATAAACTCGCTAAAGTCACGCTGATGGATTATAACCTACATCCTATACTTAACCAGTCTAAGAGCTTTGGAAATCTTGAAAGATCAATACATGGAATTTATAAACTTAAGGAAGAAATCGAAATACCCCATAGCTTTACAAAACAAATACTACTGCATGCAGCTAACAATGTGAGCTACTCTAAGGAATACGTAGCAGATTGGGAGGAGTATGGAAATACAGTACAAATAGTTTTGCTTTTGAATAATAGCGTTGAAAATAATCTTGGAATAACATTGCCTAAGGGGTCTCTAAAGCTGTTTAAGGAAGACAACGGCGTACTACAGCTAATCAAGGTCTGTTACGTCAACTCTACCGAGAAAGGAGAGTTGATGAAGATACCTCTCAAAGAAGCACAGAACATAATGTTTAATAGAAGACAATGCAGTTGTAAGGTAATAAATGGAACTAAGATAGTGACGTACGAGCTTAAGCTTAAGAACCTTGGAGAGAAGGACACTAACATCGTAGTATTAGAACATGTTTGCGAAGGAGGCGAAGTTATTAACGCAACACATCGCTTTACTAAGACAAGCGTAGGTATTATAGAGTTTCATGTAAACTTAAAACCTCATCAAGAAGAAGTTATAGTCTATGAGGTCATGAAAGGAAAAGTACGTTAAGCTATCACAAGCATTTGACCTTCACTAACTATATTTGCAAGAACCTTTCTTTAAGTCACATATCGACGGAAAAACTTGGATAGTTTGTCACGATTAACTGTCTCAAGAACCCATAATAAAAGTGAACAAAAAGATTAGTGAAGGGCTATGTGGTCCTTTTTGCTCTGACTCCAGTCATAGTTTCATTTAGTATTTGTTCAGGCTCAGGTCTTGTTAGTAAGCTAACTATTATTAAGGCTACGAGACTGGTTATGAAGCCTACTAATGGGAAGTAGAATGGCGCTCCAAATAGCTTAAGTGGAATACCTAGACCTATTGGAGGTTTTGCTGCTACATAACCAGCAACTATCGTGCCTACGAAGCCAGCTAGCATACCTGCGATGGCTCCAGGCCTATTAGCTCTTCTCCAGTATAACCCAGCTACTACCACTGGGAACCACGTAGTAAACATGACACCTAGAGCAGTCCATATTAGCCATGCTATGAGTGGAGGAGGGGTAAGTGCCAAGATATATACGATAACGCCTAACACTATTACAGTTAGTCTACTGATCCAGTTAACTACATAGTCTTTAGCTGTCGGCTTAAGCATGTTTTTGAATATGTCGTAGCCGATGTTCGTAGCTACGGTTAACATCAGCCTATCTGTTGTAGACATGACAGCCGCTAATATGATGACAGCGATAAAGACGAAGACGGAATATGGAAGAACTTGCTTTGCGAGCATTGGAAGGATCATGTCTTGCCACTTAGAGCCTGCTACAACAGGATGAGCTGGTAAGCTAAGCCAACCTTCCCAGACGGCAACTCTACCGGCCATGCCGATCAACTTTACTGAAACAAGCACTGGTAAGCTTATTAAGAAGACCGCCAATGGAGCCCACTTAACGTATTTCGGTTCTTTGAAGACTATGACGTTGTTGATTATGTGAGGAGCAACGCTTAATCCAAGCAATACTGCTAAGCCAAATAACGTGAAGTTAAACATTGGCGAGACTAACGGCACTTCCCACGGGCCCCAAGGCATTGTCAGCCACTTAGCAAAAGGTCCGCTTGTTATCATAGCTAGCTTTTCATTTAAAGCAACCCATCCACCAACTGAATTTATGAGAGGAGGAGTCAATAGCAGTATGCCGAAGAGCAGTATCAGGCCTTGCAAAAACGATGTCCAAGCTACGGATATTAAGCCACCAGCCAATACGTATAGCACTACAACGATCGTCGCTAGTAAACAGCCTTGCCAATATTCCCAACCTAAGACCACCTTGACTACTATCCCTATTGCAACGTACTGCCCTATGAGGTATACTGTTGAAACAAAGGCTGACACCATGCCTGATATGCCGCGTATGTATCTTTTATCGTTATAACGATGAGCTAAGTAGTCTTGAAGCGTTAAGTAGTTGTACTTATGAGCTAAGGGGTTTAGCTTTACGCCATACAATATTATTGCCACAGCTAGCGCTGATGGTACGGCAAGCTGCTCCCACCAGTTAGCGTAGCCGGATAAGTAGCCTAAGCCAGCAACTCCAAGTGCTGTCATCCCGCTCATCAGCGAGCTCGCCATGAGGAGGCAGAACATCCAGAAGCCGAGCTTACGAGAAGCTGCCACGAAATCTGCTACTGTTTTAACTTTCTGTGCGCCATAAGCACCTATAACTAACATTAAAGCAAAGTATGCTAGCACGGCAGCTTCAGCTAAGCCGATCACTTCTCTTCACCTCCCTTGTATAATAGCCCCCATAGTGTTAGCCCAGCTATTATCAGCAAAGGCACTATGAAGACTACAATGAAGGTTTCAATAGGTAAGCCGAAGATCTTCAAGTCCTCCACCTCCTTTCATCAACAACTCTCTTAGCTTTTCCATCGCTTCTAGGCAGGGAACCACTTGGCAAAAGCTGCACATCAAATCTGAGCATAGTAGTCCTCTTCAACTCCTCTTCAATTTTGTTCTTCAACCTGAACATCGCCTCGCCATTTTTCAAGACTTCATCGTCTACCTCAACTTGCAATACCAGCTCATCAAGGCCTCTTAAGACTATTAGGTAATGCCCCGTACACGCTTTCTTTGTCGCAATAACCTCCTCAACAGCTGATGGATATAGACCTATGCCCCTCACCTTAATCATGTCGTCAATCCTGCCCTTAATCCAGGAAATTTTAATGTGTGTGCGCCCACAGTCACATCCTCTGACATCAAGTATCTTTGCTATGTCGCCAGTTCTATACCTTATCAATGGCATCGCTTCTCTCGACAAAGGCGTTATGACAAGCTCCCCTTCCTCTTCTACGTCGAGGTTTTCTCCAGTTTTAGGGTCTACTACTTCTACGATGAAATGATCTTCCCACACATGGAGACCGCTCTTAGCTCTACACTCAACAGCAACGCCCGGGCCGCAGACTTCAGCTAAGCCATAGTTGTTAAAGGCTTCAATACCTAACGAATCCTCTATCTTTGATCGCATTGCCTCAGTCCATGGTTCAGCGCCCAAAATCGCTAGTCTTAACCTTAGCTGATCTAAGATACCTGTCTGCTTGGCGACTTCAGCTATCCTCAAGGCGAATGAGGGTATTGCGTGAAAAACTGTTACGCCGAAGTCCTTCATATACTCAAGCTGTTTCTCGGGACTTGCTGATCCAAGAGGTATGACTGTCAATCCAAGTTTTTGAGCTCCTTGAATGTACCCTAGCCCACCTGTGAATAGGCCTTGAGAAGACGTATTTATGAAGATGTCTCCTTTTCTAGCTCCTATGGCAGCTAAATTCCTAGCGACGAGGTTTGACCATTCCTCAAGGTCGTTTAACGTGTAGAACGATGCTATGGGCTTCTGCGTTGTCCCAGAAGATGTGTGTATTCTGACGACTTCGCTTAGGGGTACTGCTAGTGAGCCAAAGGGATGGCATTGAATTAAATCTGCTTTTGTTGTAAAAGGTAGCTTCGATAGGCTTTTCAACTCTATGGTATCGTATGGGGAAAAACCTGCTTGTCTTAGCTTCTCTCTTAATAGTGGCGAGAACCAGGCTTTCCTGAAAACTTCCCTTAATTTTTTCTCTTGGATTTTTTCAAGATCTCTTCGACTTATCCTTTCTAATTCGGGTTGCCAAAAAACTTCGTTACTTGAGATAAACTAAAGTCCTCCTTTCAGCCATTTAGACACCTCCGAGAAGGCGAGTAGACCATTAGCTTCGGGGCTGGCTCGGGGAGCTTGAAAAGCTCAGTAAACTCGACTCCTCCGATCCAACCCCTACTCCTCCAGCGAGGGAAATTCTTAGGCGAGAAGCTAGTATATAAGTTTTTTGAAGACCTCCTACTAGGTGTTAGAGAGTTTGAAGATTATAGACTGCCATGTACACCTAGGCTACGCACTGACGAGAGACGAGATTTTAGATAGCATGCAGAAGTATGGTATTGAAAAAGCTGTCGTCTTCGCGTTTCCGACGGAGGCAGCTCATGATAGTAGGGTTAATGACCTAGTCCTAACGCAGTCCAGGGTCGCTAAGGTATTCATCCCGTTTTTCTATGTCATGGACGACTTAAAGCTTCCACTAAGCTTTGAGGAGTTTCGAGGAGTTAAGTGGCATTGGGTCAGAGGAGTAGCGCATATGCAGTCAAACTTGTCAGTACTCATAGACCCTTCATTTAAGAGCTTTGTTGACAAGGTTTTAGAAGCAGATGTACCGGTGATCCTGGAAGAGGACTTTGAGTTTACTGTCGACTTTGTTGCTAAAGCCGAAGGAGTTAAAGTGATCATCCCTCACATGGGCTTACTTGGAGGCTCTCCTAAGATGTTTATCGATAGATTTAAAAATGTTGAAGATGTCTACTTCGACACTTCGTTAGCTTCGTCAGATGTGATACTTGAAAGCATTAAGGCATTAGGCGCTAATAGAATCGTGTTTGGCTCTGACATGCCTTTTGGTGAACAAGGCAGAGAACTTGATAAGATTTTAAAATTGGATATAGCTGATGATGACAAACGCAAGATACTATATGATAACTTAGCTAAGCTCCTTAGGATAACTTCTTAGCGACCTTGGATTATAATTATCGATTTTAAAGGAAAACGGAGAGGTTATCTTTTTAAGCAAGGTTAAGTAAGATTTTGAAACGTATGGAAAGCTTAAATCCAACTCAAAGAGAGATTTTAACAGCGCTTATTCAACTTTATGAAAAGAAGCGCGATTTGGTAAAAAGCAAGGAGATTGGCGAGCTCATTAATAGAGATGAAGGCACTGTTAGGAATATAATGCCAGCTTTAAGGGCAATGGGTCTTGTAGAAGCTATTGCTGGTCCTAAAGGAGGGTATATGCCAGCTAGGAAAGCTTATGAAATTTTAGGATTGCCGCCCATGGTTACTAGGAAGACTAGAGCTGTGCCCGTGTATAATGCAGAGGGCTCTAAGCTTGATTTAATTGTAACCGATATCGTGTTTAAGGATGTCTTTAATGAAGAGATATGCTTGGTTTTATTGAAGGCTATTGGCAATATTTCAGCTATTGAAACTGGCTCTATAATCTACGTGGGTCCCACACCAGCTGGCAGACTTATGATAGAGGGCAAGGTTATTGGCAGGGATGAGCTTCATGGAGAGCTGTTGATAGGTGTTGTGACTATGGTTAGTATCCCTAAAGAGCCCATTAAGAACATCGCTTCACGTAAGCTTGTAACCGTATCACCCGATTTAAGCGTTAGAGAAGCTGCAAAGCTTTTATACCGTGAAGGCATCCGAGCAGCGCCTATTGTTAAAGATGGCGAGGTTTTAGGCTTGATAACGACTTCCGATATCGCTAGGCTTTACGTGGAAGGGATGTATAACTTAAGCGTTATGGATGCTGCCTCAAGAGTACCAGCTGTTATTGATGCCAATGCTGACATCTTAGATGCTATGGAGAAGATGGAAACTGAGAGAATTGGTAGGCTCCTCGTAATGGAAAATGGCAAGCCTATAGGTATGGTTACGAGAACTGACATACTCTTGAGGCTTCTAAAGCCATTTAAGATTTTAAGACAGCCTTCGATTAAAGCTTAGCTGATACTATCTTCTCAAGCTCATCCATTGAAGCTTCTATTTCCTTAAACTTCTCGCTGACCTCTACCACCTCTTCAGGGTCTTTAAGTAAATGCCCCGTACAGACCGCTACCACTTGGGCGTCTCTCGGAATTTTATCATGTTCAACCAACTTCTTTAAACCAGCTACTGAAGCTGCGCTTGCCGGTTCTACACCCAATCCTTCAAGCCTAGCAATAGCTTTCTGAGCCTCTATTATTTCCGCATCAGAAACCTTGATTGCGATGCCTTTAGATTCGCGTATAGCGTTGATGGCTTTTGGCCAGTTTATTGGATTCCCTATTCTAATGGCTGTCGCCAAAGTTTCGGGCTTTTCAATCGGCCTTAACGTGTTTAAACCTTTTTCCAACATCTCAACGACTGGCGCAGCTCCTTCAGCTTGCACTCCTATCATCTTAGGCGTGGCGTCTGCTAAGCCAGTTATTGAGAGTTCCTTAAACCCCTTATAGATGGCTGATATATTGCCGCAATTTCCCATCGGTACAGCGACATACTCTGGTACGAAGCCTAACTGGTCTACAACTTCATAAGCTAACGTCTTTTGCCCTTCAAGCCTCCACGGGTTAACCGAATTTAATAAGTAGACATCCCTTTCCATTGATAGCTTTATCACTAGTTTTAAAGCATCGTCAAAGTTACCTTTGATAGCTACCACTTCAGCACCGTGCATTAACGCTTGTGCAAGTTTTCCAAGCGCCACCTTACCAGCTGGTAATAAAACTAGGCATTTTAAGCCAGCTTTAGCAGCATACGCTGAAAGCGACGCAGACGTGTTGCCTGTTGATGCGCATGCGACAATTTTAGCCTTAAACTCTAAAGCTTTTGAAACACCTACTGTCATGCCCCTATCCTTAAAGCTTCCTGTTGGGTTTGCTCCCTCATACTTCACGTAGAGGTCTTTGATACCAACCCATTTTGCCAGCTTATCACATCTATACAGCGGTGTGCCACCTTCACCTAAAGAGACTATACACTCGTCTTTTTCAATTGGTAGAAACTCTCTATAACGCCATACTTTGAAAGCTCGCGCCTTAAAGAGGCTCCACGAGACGTTATTTGATACCTCAGCGTAGTCTAACACTACATCCAGCAGGCTATTGCATGAAGGACATGTGTATATCTTAGCCTCTGGCGGATACTCTTTGCCACACGATATGCACTTAAGCCACATCTTCAACTTTAGCACCCTCTTTACTGGGTTTCGCTACGAGAAAGGAGGCCTCAACGCCTTCCTCTTCGAAAGCTTTTACCATAGCCTCTCCCACCTTCCTAGCAATTGCTCTTGAACATGCTGCGAAGACTGATGGACCGGCCCCGCTTATTGATGCTCCATAAGCTCCACATCGCATGGCCGCCTCCTTTACCTTGTAGAAACCCGGTATTAGCTTGGCTCTAGCTGGCTCAACTATGTGGTCACTGCATATGCCCATTCCAAACGTCTTAAGCTCTTTAAACGCTAAACCAGTCAACACTTGAGCTAGTCCGCTAAGCTGTTTTACCACAAGTTTAAAATCCACCTGTTTTGGCAAGATCTCTCTAGCGTACTTTGTCTTCTCCTTTGGCTTATACGGGAGTTTGGGCATAGCGATGGCAAAGTACAGCCCTCTTGGCGGCGAATATCTCTTAATCATTAACGGGTCATAGCTTAATATTACGGTAATGCCGCCTAAGAGGGAGGGAGCTACGTTGTCTGCGTGAGCTGACCCTGTAGCTAGCTTTTCCCCTTCCATAGCGCACTCAATGAGCTCGTTGTCGCTTAACGTAGCTTTATCTTTGATGAGCTGATAAGCCGCGTACGCGGCAGCTGCCGATGAGGCGCCTGAGCTTCCAAGACCCATTCCTGGAGGCACATTCTTTATGAGCCTTAGCTTAAAACCCAAGCTCACCTCACCTAGCTTTGAGAAAACAGCTCTGATTGCAGCTACGCATACGTTTTCTTTTGGAGATGTCGGAACTTCATTTGCATATGGGCCTTCGACGGCTATCTTTACATGGTCTTCAGTTAGAAGCTCAAGCTCAACTATATCGCGGGGCTTATCT
>QMQV01000034.1 GCA_003649085.1 Thermoproteota archaeon | reverse complement strand
GCTTCACCCAAGCTTTCTACCTTGCTCTTATTGATCGAAGCGTATCCTCAGCAGCCGAAAGGCTTCTGAAGTAAATGTATCGTGAGCATTGCATTGCCTCGCTTCTAAGCCGTTTAAGCTTATCAAAAACTGTTGCCAAGCAGCTCACCTAGATGACCTTTTATATCACTTGATTCTTGAAGCTTATCAAGTCACCGGAGGAGGTTTCCTTGAATAACTTAGCTTCAGTGATTTTTGACTTGATATGCGATGTGCAAAGCGATTTACCTGAGGATGTTGAGAAAGCGTTGGTGAGGGCTTATGAAGCTGAAGATAGCGATGTCGCTAAGCTTCAGCTTAAAATGCTACTTGAGAATGTTAAGCTTGCAAGAGAGCTGAAAAGACCTATTTGCCAAGATACTGGCTTGTTAACGTTCTTCATATCAGCTGAGAAAAAACACTTCATTAAGGACGTTGAAGAAGCCATTTGCCAAGCTGTTAGAAAAGCTACTTCGCTTGGCTTACTTAGACCGAATGTCGTCAATCCTTTAACGAGGATTAGCTATGGAGATAACTGCGCACACAGCAACCCCATAATCTACTGGGAAGTAGGTGAGGAGCTTAAAATCTCGTTATTAGTTAAAGGGGCTGGTTCGGAAAACGTTAGTTTAGCTAAAGTATTGGATCCCGAGGTTGGCGTTGAAGGTGTTAAAGAAGTGGTTGTAAAAGCTGTTGTTGAAGCTGGTGGCAAACCTTGTCCGCCTATTTTCTTAGGTATAGGCATTGGAGGTACAATAGACTTGGCTACTAAGCTGGCGAAAAAGGCGTTATTGAGGAAAGTAGGTGAGCGGAGCAGAGACCCCTTTGTGGCTAAGCTTGAGGTAGAGCTGTTGGAAGCTATTAATTCTCTTGGAATTGGAACTATGGGGCTTGGAGGGAAGGTTACTGCATTGGACGTGTTTATTGAAACGGCTGGCTGTCATACTGCTAGCTTCCCTATAGCTATTGTTTTCCAATGCTGGGCACATAGAAGAGGTTCTGTTCGCTTAATGTAGGAGGTGATGTTAATGATTTATGAAGTTAGCACGCCTATTGATGAAAACTTTGTGCGTAAGCTTAAGGTAGGTGACTTGGTTTACGTAAGTGGTGTAGTTTTTACTTTGAGGGATAGAGCGCACTCTAAGCTTGTGGAGATGATGAGAAAAGGAGAAGAACCTCCATTTGATCTCTATGGAGGGGTAATATACCATTGTGGACCATTGGCTGTGAAGCGTAACGATAAGTGGGATATCGTATCTGCCGGCCCTACAACGAGTATGAGAATGGAGATTTTTGAAGGCGATGTCATTAGGCGCTTTAAGCCTAGGCTGATTATAGGCAAGGGAGGTATGGGAGAAAATACCTTGAAAGCGCTTATTGAGATTGGGGCAGCTTACTTAGCTTATCCAGGTGGTGCAGGAGTTTTGGCGGCAAGTACCATTAAAAAAGTGTTGGATGTTTTTTGGCTTGAGTTAGGAGTACCTGAAGCTGTTTGGGTT
This sequence comes from Thermoproteota archaeon, assembly GCA_003649085.1. Next base: position 13,430 of record QMQV01000034.1, on the reverse strand, counting down.
TTAGAGGTTGAGAGGTTTGGTCCTTGCGTTGTAGCTATGGATTCCCATGGCGAGAGCCTTTATAAGAGAAGTTACTCGACGTGAACTCTGAAGAGATCGATGTCTTCGCGCATCTCAGGCGTCAATGTTAGGAATTCTCTTACTGCTCGCTCAATGTCCTTTGACTGCGTCACGTATCTACCTACTATTATGATATCGGCTTTCTTTTCAAGGGCTTCCTTAGCTGTTTCAGGGACAATGCCGCCAGCTACAGCTACTAAGAAGCGCTTATCCTTGAATGTCTCCCGTAGCTTTTCTATAAGCTCAAGACCTATTGTTCTGCCAGTCTCCTGGTCTATACCTCTATGTATTATTATGACATCTGGGAATTCCTTGAGTGATTTAAGCTTTTTAATAGGGTCATCTACGTTAAGCATGTCTACCACAGCGTATATGCCAAGCCTCTTAGCTTCGTAAATGAAGCCATCCAAGGTTTCTGTTGGAGCTAGACCAGCCGCGACTACGGCGTCTGCTGTGTCTTCGTATGCTAAGTCTACCTCTACTTTACCCACGTCTAGAGTCTTGAGATCAGCTACCATAAACATGTCCTTAGCAACTTCTCTTAAGTCACGTATCACCTTAGTGCCATACTTTTTGATTAAAGGTGTTCCCACTTCGAGAATAATTCTGTCGCTTTTAGGTATTTGCATGATAATTCTCTTCGTTTGCTCTAAGCTAGGTATGTCTAATGCTATTTGTATGTACGGTGGTCTCCACAGCCTTGGTACTCTATAGCCCATAATTGGATGCGTAGCCCTATCCTTATCGTAAAAGATTTTCTCTAATGACGGATACTTCGCCATAGCCCTTTTCAAAGCTAACTTAGTTGCGCCGTAGTTGTAATGATAGATCTTTCGGTAGTCTTTAGCATCTGGATGTATGAAAACGCTACAGATTATTACCCAGTCGTCGACCTTATCTCTTGGTAAGATGCCCTCTTCTACAGCATCTGCTACTGCCTTTGCGACCGCTGCCTGTGCTGGTCCGAAAATTGCGTTCGCTTGCTCCATATTCTTAATGGTTACCTTAGGGACAATGAGGGTGTGAGGTTTTGGAGGTAGGTTAGGCCTTATGACAGCTAATAGCGGCGTGTGACCTGCTGACATGTGTGCAAGCCCAGATGCAAACGCTTCCCCTACGGGGCCGTTCTTATCCCCTAATATGAGATCTATATGGGCTACTTCGTTTCCCTCGCCGACAAGAGCTTCTCCAATTAGATACACGTGTTCGTTTGGTTCCGACAAGCTTATGTCGGAAGGCATCTCCACGGTTTTTGCTACTTCAGCAAAGTCCACATTAAATTCCTTAAGCCAAGAATATAGAGTATCTCTGTGTATATTTAACGCCCTAGCTGTGCCGGAGATTGTAGGTCTCAGAGGAGCTTTCTTTAAAGCTGCCCGCTCTCTCAATTCCTTTAACATGGCTTCCTTCAACAACTTTATGAGCTCTTCTCTATTGCTAGGTTTCTTAACATCACTATCCGACACAACCGACACCTGTCTCATGTAGATAACTTCAAGCGGGAGCTAATAAATATGTCGGATTTACTGTCGGATGGTTAAGGAGGAAGCTAGAAGACCGCTCTTTAGGAGATGTCGGAATGAAGTTGTTTAGTTGATGATCTCCGACAAAATTGTGTAGAAAAAGAAGGGTTTTAACAAAGAAAGTGTGGGAAGGTGTGTCGGAGCTTTTTATTTTTGACTTGTCCTAGCCTTCTTAGATTTCTTGTCTAGTCACTTGGTTTTCTCCAGCTTTATTTCAATTGTCGACACATTTCTTGGCGGATTGCCGAGAGCTTCGGTACCGATCTTAATGTCTGTGACCTTCACTGTCCCCTTCATTAGCCTGTTTTCTAGGACTTGGGCTACATCCACGGCACGCGATATAGCCCTTCCTCTCGCCTTAATGGTTATGGCGCCGCTATCCATTAGCTGCATTAGGGCTGCAGTGGCATAGCTCATAATTGGTTTCTTACCAACTAAAACAACATCTCTAGGCATGGTTTGAGCTGGCTGGGCGCTTTCAGCCACGAAAGTTCACCTCCTGAAATTGTTTGTTTTGGCTGCGTCGTATTCTAGAAGGAGCACTTTAGAGGTTTTTAAAATTTTTTCTTAAGGGAGGAGTTTACTACAGTAACTTACTTTGGCTGTCTTTACTTTTCTGCAGTAAACTTCTGCACTTAGATAGGTTTACCTGCTTAAACTCTAAGCCTAAGGTCATCAACAGCCTACGAGCTTCCTTCGTTATCCTTGGGGCTACGATTATCCCCCTAACTAAGGGGCTTACTTTCTTAATTGAAGAAACATATCGGTATAGTTGAGAAACTGCTTGTTGATCTGCCACTTCATTTTTAAGCTCTAATACCACTAAGTTGCCGTTCTTATCACGACAAAATATATCTATGAAACCTGAGAAGTCCCCCCACTCCTTAGCTACTGGCCGTAACCCCTCTTCTACTAAATGCGGATTTTCGAGAATCACCTGTCTTAGCTCTTCCTCAGTAAGGTGCATTTCAATTTTAGAGGTGTCGAAGAGCTTAGCAGATGTCAAAGCGTATACTTTCGTGAACCTTATTATAAGCTCTTCAGCTGGTTTTCTCCTTATGGCCTTGATAACTAAGTAGCCTTCGCTTAGCTGCGTATTTATTATGGATCCTGGAGGCTGCCAGTTTACTGGCTCATATCCTTGGCTTTGATGTATTAATACTGATCCATCCGGTTTTATTACGATGAGTCTATCTCCCCAATCTAGCTCTGACGAAGCTCTTCCTTGGTATGAAACTTGGCATAAGCCAATAAGCGTTAATAAAAGTGTTCTAGTTAGGGATTCCTTAACTGCATCATGGGCTTCTTCTAAGCTTGGATTTAATAAGTTATGGTATATGTAGCCTTCTAAGCTATGTGTCAAGCGCGTAAACCGCAACTTTTTATGTTATTTTTAGGCTTTAAAATTTGTCTTGTGAAACACGAAGTCGTTGCGAAATATGATGCGACAGCTTCTGGATATGAAGAGCTTTATGAGGAGGAGCAAAAGGCTAAATATGAGTTAATAGCATCAAAGGTTAAGCCTCATTCAAGCTTTAAGCTTGTGCTTGACCTGGGCTGTGGTACAGGGCTTTTCTTTAAATGGCTTAAAGGCTTCTCTGAAGAGGTTATCGGCGTAGATGTCTCTAAAAAGATGATCACGCAGGCTAAAGAAAAGGGCTTACAAGTTATCTTAGCAGATGCTGAAAGTTTACCGTTTAAAAGAGAAGTTTTTGATGCGGTTTTCGCAATAACTGTTTTACAGTTGACATCAAATGTGTTTAAAGCGTTTAGTGAAGTCTTTAGAGTGTTAAAGGAGGGTGGGCTATTCGTTTATACTCTGATTAAAGCGAAGGAAGATCTGCAATTTTTCCTCAATACCGCTTTGTCGGCGGGCTTTGTGAATACTAGCGTAGTTAATGAACATGGCGTGAAGGATGTCGTGGTCTTCGCTAATAAGGTTAAGGCTTTCTCACAAAAGCTTAATTAATTAACGCAGAGAGCTGTTATGTTGAGAGGCGGCTTAAATGCGAAGTGAGCCTCTAAGACTTCTTGGACGTTCACTTAAAAACCAAATTCTAGTTAAACTTAAAGATGGGCATGAATACATTGGAACGCTTGAAAAATTCGATAACTGCATGAACTTGATATTGACGGACGCTGTCGAAGCCATTGACGGCACGACTACCGTAGCTAGATACGGTAAGATACTTGTCCGGGGAAATAACATACTTTACATAAAGACAAGCTATCCGTAACAGAAATGGTTATTGAGAAGTACGAAACCCTTATTTTGGAAATAGTAACTTTAATATCGTCTTTAGCGTTCAAAGCTTTCGGAAGTGGTTATTTTGGTTAAAAACATCGCTGTTGAACAGTTAGACCAAAAGCCTATTGAGGAACAATACATAGAATTCGTTGAGAGGAAAGGTGTAGGCCACCCCGATTTTATTGCAGATAGCTTAGCTGAAAGCTTAAGTGTTGAGCTATGTCGTGAATACCTAGAAAGATTTGGGCGCATTTTGCACCACAACGTGGATAAGGTGTTGGTAGTTGGGGGGCAATCAAGCCCCGTTTTTGGTGGCGGAGAAGTTTTAGTTCCCATCTACATTATATTATCAGGTAGAGCTACGACTGAGGTTAGGACAAGGGATGGTGTCCAAAACGTACCGATTGGTCCTATAGTACTTAAATCTGCTAAGGAATGGCTTAAGTCGAATTTTAGGTTTCTTAACATTGAGCATCACGTGGTAGTAGATTATAAGATTGGTAGGGGGTCAGCTGATTTAATTAGTATTTTTGAAGACCGCATTGAAATACCTAGAGCTAATGATACCTCATTTGGAGTTAGCTATGCTCCTCTCGATACCTTAGAGACTTTAGTGCTTGAAACTGAAAAACTGCTTAACTCAAGAGAGTTTAAGAAAATTCTCCCTGAAGTGGGGGAGGACGTTAAAGTGATGGGCGTTAGAAAGGGAGATAACGTGACGCTGACCATAGCTGCTGCCATGATTTCTAAACTAATTCCAGATCTTGATCACTACTTATCAGTTAAAGAAGAGGTCAAGAATCGGGTTTTAGACCACTTAGTTAAGCTTACTAATAAGAACATCGAGGTCTTCGTAAATACAGCGGATATGCCTGAGAAGGGCATTGTATACTTAACTGTTACTGGGACATCTGCTGAACATGGAGATGACGGGGCAACGGGCAGGGGTAATAGGGTTAACGGTTTAATAACGCCGTCTAGACCCATGTCACTTGAAGCAACCGCTGGTAAAAATCCTGTTAGTCACGTTGGGAAAATCTACAATGTTGTGGCTAGGAGCATTGCTGAGAAGGTTGCTAAGCTTAATTATGTTAGAGAAGCGTATGTGAAGCTTCTAAGCCAGATAGGTAAGCCTATAAATGAACCTCAACTCGCTAATGTGCAGGTAGTCTTAGAACGAGGTAAGCAATTGTCTGGGAACTTGATTGGAGAGATTGAGCATATAGTAGAGGAGGAACTCGACAACATAACTAAGGTTACAGAACAGGTAGTTAGTAGGAAAGTTGACTTGTTTTAGCTACTTTGCCATAAATTCTTTAGCTCTTTGAGCTCGATACTCATCTAATATTCTCGCCATATCGCTCATAGCGGCTTCTCGAGCCTTCTTTCTTATCTCCACGCTCTGCTTCTTAATGTCCTCCTCGAGCTTTGTATAGTCTCTTATTATGGGTGTTTGATCTAGTAGCTCAAGGCCATATTGTGTAGCATCTAATACGGGTATTCCTTTTCGTTCAAGAACACGTACTAAGGCTTCATCAGGAGAGGGTGATAAAATCGCTTTTACCTCGGCTTTAGCAAGCTCTTCAACAACTCTTTCATCTAATGGGTGGCCGGAAGAGACGTAAATGATATCCCCCTTCTTAACTTCGAAGCTTTTCCTAAGCTCATTTAGGCTATCTCTTGTAATAGCCTTCATGAACTTCAAGATCTTAGCTTGTCCTGAAGCTAAGAGCTTTATCAACTGAGCATAGTTTTGAAGTTTATTTTTCAAGGTTTCTATTTCAGCTCTTTGAACTACTATTGTTTGTTTAAGTACTTCAACTTCTTGAGATAGTGACAAGACTTCCTGTGCTTTCTTGATTTCAAGCCTTTCTTCTCTTCTTAAACGCTCAATCTCATCTTCTAATTCACGTATTTTTACCTGAAGTTCAGATACCTTATTTTCTAGCGAGCGCTTCTCTTCAGAAAGGGATTTTAAAGCTTCTTGTAGCTTAACTTCACGTTCACTTAGTGGCTTGTGCTCTACGGGCTTGACTTCAAGAGGCTTAGGTGGGGGTTGTGGAGGCTTAGGTGCTGCTAACTCTATGGCTTCTTTTATGGGCTTACCCTTAATGACCAAGGCTTTTACCAAATCCATTGAGGAAATATTAGCTCCAAACTCTTTAACGTGAGCTACGCATTGATCGAGCTTGCTCTTATAGGCCTGATAGGCTTTTAGAGCTGCTGCTAGTGCATCTCTTTGATGAGTATCTTTTACGCTTATGTCTTTCCACTTCGACGTTAGCTCATGAACGAGTTGCTGTTTTTCAGCTGTTGAAAGAGATTTTGGAGGAGCATAAAGTACAGCATCGTGTGCTACACTTAGCTTAGTTACAATGTCTGGAGGAGGATTTACATCTGATGCTACAATTACTGGACGACCATATGATGCTATAAACCTAGAAATATAGCCTCTGCTTATCCCGCGACCACTCGTAATCGCTAATGGCTCCCCGTCAAGAGTTATGACGGCTATTCCAGTAACCATGCCTGGATCTATGCCTACAATCACATATCGCTCTTCGGGTTTAGACATGGAAGCCTGGCTCTTAAGAGGCTTATACTCGACTTCTCTTTTGTAGACTGGCGTTATTGATATCTTTAGGTCTCTCTGCTTTACAGGTCTTATTATCCCCCTAAGTTTTTCCCTTGGAGCATAGACTATGAAGACGCTACCTTCAAGTCCGTGAGGAGACCTCTTGATCTCTAAGTCAAAGTCTAGACCTGCTTCTTTAAGCTTCTTCTCAACGAACTTAGTGGCCCTCAAGACGGTGACTTGTGCCCCCCTTTGAAATCTAGCTTGGCTCATCCCCCCAGCAGCACTTCCATGCCCTTTAGATATCGTTATCTTAGTCTCATTTTCAAAAAATAGAAGTTCGAACCCCACACCTAAGCTAGCGAGCCTAGCACATATCTCAGCTGACTTTATTGGAGAAAGCTTTGTAGCTGTTGAGAAACCATAGTTAACCGCTAGGGTCTCTAATGGTTGAAAACCGTATCCTGGCGCCCCCGTGACTTGAACTAGCTTAACGTCGGGAGGTATGTGCCTGGCTAGTTTTACTAAGCTTTTTATTGTCGGAGCTAGCTCAAAGACATTATCTGTAGCCACTATCTTAGGAGCATATGACTTGATTATCTTGAGCAACTTTCTTAAATTGACTTCGTCAAAGCTTTCGACAACTTCTCCCTTATCATTGACTACGACAGCCGAAAACTTGGGTTGAGTAAGAGACTGAGGTGATGATCCTGGTAGAGTATCGACGCCTAATATCAAGTTATTGTGTAATATCATAAACTTAATCAAAAGGTTTAATAAGCAGCTTTCTTAAAAACCTTCTCGCATTTCCTCTTGAATTGGTGTAAAAAGTTTTTAGAGAAATTCAGTATGCTATTAAGCAGACTTTATCTCTATTAAGTTTATACATAATTGTTGAAAAAAAGTTTTAAATAGAGAGATTAAGCATAACTTACTCCGAAATGGAGGCGAATTGGATAAATGAGCTCAAGTAGTCAAAGCCAAGGAGTCCTAGTTGTCCAAGGAAAGGACATCATTAGAGTTGCTGTAGCTTTGTCGTCTCCTACTAGGCTAAATATCTTAAACTTCTTGAGAAATCGCGAAGCTGACATAGGGCAAGTCGCTGAGCTTGTTAAACAGAGCAAGGCGAATACAAGTGCACAAATACGTATTTTAGAACGAGCTGGCCTCGTCAGGACATTTTATAGGCCAGGTGTTCGCGGGGTTAAGAAGGTTTGTGCCAGTAACATTAATGAGATAAGGATAATTTTGTCTCCACCATCACAGCAGGAGAGGTAGTTTTAGCGTGCGCTTTTACCATACTTTACACAAGCCTCTATAAAGCCCTTATATGGTGGTGAAGGCTTTCCAGGCCTCGACTTAAACTCTGGGTGTGCTTGAGAGCCTAAGAAGAACTTCTTATCAGGTAATTCAGCGAACTCAACTCTTAAATGCTCTTCATCCCAGCCTGAGAACTTTAAACCAGCGCTTTCAAGGACATCCCAATATTTGGGGTTTACTTCATATCGATGTCTGTGCCTCTCATAAATCTCTCTCTTACCGTATAACTTGAAAGCCAAGGTGTTTGGCTCTAATATTATCTTACTAGCGCCTAACCTCATCGTCCCTCCAAGCTCCTTTAAGCTTCGCTGCTCTGGTAAGAGATCGATTACCGGATGTGGTGTTGATGGTTCAACTTCAGTTGTGTGTGCCTCGTCAAGCCCTACAACGTTTCTAGCAAACTCGACGATTGCTAATTGGAAGCCAAAGCATATGCCTAGAAGCGGGATGTCATGTTCTCTAGCATATTGGACAGCAAGTATTTTTCCCTCTACTCCTCTAGCCCCAAAGCCTGGCAAGATCATGACACCATCACATTCCCACAAACTTGAAAGCTTTGCGCTATCTTTTTCGAAATCTGTCGTCTCAAACCATCGTAGCTCAACCCTAGCTCTTAAAGAAGCTGCTGCGTGTTCCAAAGCTGACTTTATGCTCACGTAAGAATCTGTGAGCCTAGTGTATTTACCGCACATAGCTATTTTAACGGTAGTATTCGCGTTGTTAAAGGATTCAACTATCTGTTCCCACGAACTCCAGTCTGGCTTTGAGGGCTTTAAATCGAGCCTCTCGCATATGTAGTCTCCCATTCCCTGCTTATCTAAGATTAGCGGCACATCATATATCGTCTTAGCATCTGGAGATGTGAACACGGCTTTAAGTGGGACGTTGCAGAATAAGGCGATTTTTTTGGCGGCATCGGGTTCAAGCATTGTTTCGCATCTCGCTACTATAATGCCTGGCTGAATACCTATTCGCCTAAGCTCTTGGACGCTGTGCTGTGTAGGCTTTGTTTTTTGCTCGCCCGTAGCTTTTAAGATTGGGACTAAGGATACGTGTACGAATAAGACGTTTTTCTCACCTTCTTCTATATACATTTGCCTTGCTGCTTCGAGGAAAGGTAAGCTTTCGATGTCGCCAACAGTTCCTCCTATTTCAACTAAGACTATGTCTGCGCCGCTTTTTCTTGCCACCGCTTTAATTCTCTCCTTGATTTCATCGGTCACATGAGGTATTATTTGGACGCAGCTTCCTAGATAATCGCCTCTTCTCTCCTTTGAAATTACAGCTCCATATACTTGCCCTGTTGTAATGTTGTTTTCCTTCGATAAGTTTACGTCTAGGAAGCGCTCGTAATGCCCCAAGTCTAAGTCTGTTTCCCCTCCGTCTTCGGTTACGAAGACTTCGCCATGCATAAACGGGTTCATCGTGCCTGCGTCCACATTGACGTAGGGGTCTATTTTAATAGCTGTTACTGAAAAACCCCGTATTTGGAGCATTTTGCCTATGGAAGACGTGACTATGCCTTTGCCTACGCTGCTCAAGACACCCCCTGTTATGAATATGTACTTTGTCACGGAAGCCACCGACTGTCTCTAGCCCCTTCTTTGACGATGACGGCTTAAAACCTTATTGTCGCTTAGAGCTGCTTACTTCATGAAGAGGTCTAATGTTGGCGTTGTCCTCGAAGGCTTTCTCTGAGGCTCAGCGAAGAGCTCGATGATCGTTATCTTCTTAGTAGCGGGTAGGGATACGTTGAGTACTTTTGAAAAGCCGAGGAAGGCTTCTGTTTTCACTGAACAATGAGCATGTGCATGTATTATGAAATCTGGTTGGCGTTTCTGAAGAACCCCCTCCATTTTCTTACACCCGAGTTCAGGCCATATTTTTGGGTCTTCGCCTTCTAACGTGATGTAAGTTGGCGCATAGTGCGATAGCAAAAGCACTTTTCCTTGAGCTTTTGACAACAGTTCATCCACTTTTCTGACGCGTTTTTCATATAGTTCTACGATTCCTGGAATGTTTTTAAGCTGCCACCTAGTAGGTCTGTCTAAGCAGCCTCTAGTACCTATTATTGACAAGTTAATGCCAGTTTGAGTTTCGATTTTAGCTATTTCATCGTCTAACCACACCACATCATTTTTAGTGAGTTCAATTATTTGGGTTTCAACACTTTCATATTCCTCATTCCCAAAGCACGCGTATATTGGGCAACTATATTTTGATCTTAAAAGTTTAACCACGCTGGTTATATGTTCATAAGCTCCTTTTAAGATCATGTCCCCACATAGTAGGAATAAGTCTACGTTTTGTGGGGCTTTTTCGAGAGCTTCTTTGAACAACTGCAGGTATTTAGGCGCGTGCACGTCTCCTACTGCTGCTATTTTCATTTAATCGCCGCCAGCAGTTTTTCTAGACTACTTTTATCTACTTTAAGCTAAGTTAAGGATTTTGAGGTTAGTTTAATTGACGTTAGTGACGCCAAATCTCATATATCGCCACATTAGGAGTAAGAAGTTAGCTGAAGGTTTCGCTCTTCTTGAAAATGACGCTGTTGTACAGTCTTTGTTAAGCATGTCAAACATCATGGCTGTTTCGAGGCTAAAGTATAATGACCATGGACCAGTTCACTCAAAGATAGTTGCGGGTAGCGCGCTTGAGATTTTTAAAGTGCTTTTCAATAGCGGTATTTCTCCGAGCTTGATTAGGGATGGCGTTGGCGATGTTGAGGACTCTAAGCTTGTCACGATGTTTAGCGCTTATCTACATGATATAGGCAACGCCGTACATAGGGTTGGGCATAACGTTCACGGCGTAGTGCTAGCTGAGAAAATACTTGATAGGCTTTTACCTCAACTATATGGCGATTCGATAAGTAAGATGCAAAAAATTAAGTGTGAAATACTTCATGGGATATTTTCTCACGACGAAGAAGTGGAGTGCTTAACTGTTGAAGCGGGAATAGCTAAGATAGCCGATGGTACTGATATGGCTGAAGGCAGAGCGAGGATACCGTATAAGGTGGGAAAGGCGGACATTCATCTTTACTCGGCTTTAGCTATTAAGAAAGTTGAAATTATCAGAGGGCACGAAAAACCCGTAAAAATAAAAGTCGATATGACAAATCCGGCTGGCGTCTTTCAGATAGAATATGTTTTGCTTAGAAAGATTAAGACTTCGGGGTTAGCCGATTACGTTGAAGTTGTGACATATCATAATGGCGCCGAGGTCAGAAAATTCTAATGAAGTACACACTTCTCCTCTAAGATTGCTTCCTTTACTTCAAGTATGCCCCAGCTCTTAAACCACTTGACTTCAGAGCGCAGTATCCTCATTCTCTTCTTGAAGAGAGGCATGTCTAAGACCAGCGTCTCATATTCGCCGCCTTCTCCTGATAAGCTTATGCCATAGAGCTTGTTAAGCTGAACAAGTTTCTTAATCATTTCATATGTTAGCTTACGTCCGAGCCATGAGGAGTCCATGCCCATCGCGTATACGCCAACGAATATTACCTCAAAACCGCTTTCTATGACTTCGTTTAGCAATGCTAGTTGATCCTGTCCCCATAGCGGGGCACAGCTTATTAGCCCTAGGTTTGAGCATATGTTATCAACACGTTCTTTTTGGTAGCGACTTGCTATAGCGCCTGAAACCACGCCTTCAGCCCCGTAAATATCCCTAGCTTTTTCAAGAGCTCTCACCAAATCAGCGAGTTCTCTTTCCTTTACTCCTGAAGACACTTCTAAGATGTGCGGAAGCCCCATGGCTTCGGCGTGAAGCTTTGTCAAAGACACGTTTGGCACGTGAAACATCCAGGAATTGCTTCGCTCAGGTAATATTGATACGAAGCACACAAGTTTATGACCTTCTTTAACTACGCGATAAGCTGCCAGTAAGCTGTCTTTTCCACCTGATGAAAGTAAGGCTAGCTTCATAAAAAGGTCCCTTCTGATCAAACGACTAGGAAGGTAGCTATTAGCCCTGTTAAGAAAATTCCATCAAACGTTCCGGCGCCGCCTATGCTTACGATAGGTGCTCCTAGTTTAGGTATCTCCTTGAGGTTTAATAGGTCTGCGCCTATTAGGGTGCCTAAGACGCCTGATACATAGGCTACAACAGGAGCTAAAAAATATCCTCCAAACAACATGGCAAACATAGCTGCTGAAAGCGGCGGTATAAACATCGGGGTCGCGATACCTAAACCAGGTACAGGACGAGCAAAAGCGTAGACTATTAAGGTTACAGCCCCGGTCGCTAGCAAAGCTGGTATTATGGCTATAGGTACTGAGACTATGAGGTATACTGAGAGCACTAACGGTATAATAGCTCCGCCAACGTTTATTGCGACAAGCGACTCCACTTCTCTATGCTCTACAACAGGTATGGGATAGGGTATGCCGAAAAAGTATACGCACCTAATTGTAGGCATTGGCTGAAGCGATTTGACCTTGAACAAGGGGATGTTGACAAGGCTTCCTATTAGGCTACTTAAGATTAAGAAACTTATTAGGTGTACATTGAGACCTAACCTCGCGAAAGCTATTGTTATGAAACCTGCTAAGAACATTAAGAAGATAAATGAAGTGAAGAGTAAGAAGAGGACGTAGAAGTTATGAGCTATTGGAGGATATATTATGCGTCTCCAAGACAACTACTATACCTCGCTATTTGCAGAATAATATGCATACAAAAGCTTTTCTAATAGGAGTATTGTGATAACTTTGAAAAAGTAAAGGTGGAAGACGTGGCTAAACCAATGCTAACCATCGAAAACCTACACGTGGAAGTAGAAGGTAGGAGGGTTTTGAGGGGAATCACTTTATCAGTAGGCAGAGGAGAGGTTCATGCTATTATGGGTCAAAATGCTTCTGGGAAAACAACGTTAGCTTTAACGCTAGCTGGTTTTCCTCAATACAAGGTCGTTTGCGGGAGAATAGTGTTAGATGATGTTGACATAACATATAAGCCCATTAATGAAAGAGCTAGGCTTGGGCTCGCTGTAGCTTTTCAAAACCCTCCAGCTATAAGGGGTATTAAGCTTAGAGATGTTATTAGGCTTTGTATGGACGTAAAGCCTTGGAATCCTTTAGAGGAACCGGAGGAGAAATACGCTACCCCTTTCTTGAAGATGGTTGGACTAGAGCCTGAGAAATACCTACATCGAGATTTAAACGTAGGCTTTTCAGGTGGTGAAAGAAAGCGATCTGAGCTTGCACAGGTTTTTGCTATGAGACCTAAGGTAATGGTTTTGGATGAGCCTGATAGTGGAGTGGACGTTGATTCGCTTAAGTTATTGGGTACGAGCATAAAGAGGTATGTTGAGGAAAATAAGTGTGCGGTTTTAGTAATAACTCATCATAGGCATATACTACAGTACTTGAAGCCAAGCCTAGTACATGTAATTCACGATGGTGTAATAGCATTATCGGGGTTATATGAGGAAATAGTCCCTCAGATAGAAGCTATGGGTTATGCTGAGCTTATAGCTAAGGTAAATCGTGAGAGAAGGGAAGTTAAGAATGTCGTGGCGTGATGAACTTGCTGATAGAGCGAAACAAGCTCTATCTAAGAAGCCGAAGCTAGGCATGGATGTCGATTTATCTGATTATATCTTAAGCTTGTCAAGCTACGTCCAAAACCTTGAAGAACAGGATTTGCGTAATAGAGCGCTAAGTGTCGGCATAGATCTTGATGGCAAGAATAGGAG
>QMQV01000033.1 GCA_003649085.1 Thermoproteota archaeon | reverse complement strand
TCACTACCTTAGCCGTTTAGAGGTTTGAAAATTAAGATAGAACCCCCAATCGGAAGAAGGGGGGATTCGCTGGAAAAGGAGCTTATTGGGCTCACGAACATTAGCTTAAGGGGATGCGAAGAGGGTCATGGGCCCCGTTTCGATCATCAAGTCACAGAGGTGCCCACTAATCATCCCCACATCTCCTCTTTATTGAAAAGCGAGTTTAAAGCTTGATCTTCTTCGCAGCTTCAGCTAATAATGGGTCTGCTAAGCGATATCCTCCGTCCTCCTTAACCACAAAGCCGGAGTCCACCAACTTGTTTAAGAGCTCTGTAAAGTTCTTTGGAGGAATAGCCTCGCCAAGCTTGGCTTCGGCGTAGCCTTTAATCTCAGACCACTTCTTAGCCCCCAGCGCTAGAGCTCTAATAATTTCCACGTAGCGGTCTTTAGCAGCGGGTCTAAGCTTTAGGAAGTTGTTGAGTTCGTGAGCTAATAACAGGGAAGCCTTCTCTTTCTCAGCTTTTAACGCGTCTCTATGAGGTATTCCTTGAAGTCTTGAATAGCCATATGAGCTAAGCCAGCCTGGAACACCGTTAAAAGCTTTAACAACTTCCTCGACTTCGTCTTCACTATAAGCTATGGAAGCTTGCGCAAGCCCCGTTTTCAAGAAAGCTTTTGAAAGCTCCTCGTTAAAATAGGAAAGCTCAATCTTCCACAACGCCCTACCAAAAAGCGGGGAAGATGGGTCCTCAATCTTCAAAAACTTATAAAGCAAGCCAACTTTAGAGCCTGTGAGAACGATCTTCAAGTTCCTCAAGTTATCGTAAGCATATGCTAGAAGGGCATCAAACCGTACCCCTCTAAGCATAGCAAGTTCTTGAGCCTCATCAAAAGCTAAAACCACTTTAAAGCCACAGCTTTCAGCAAAGTCATTAACCCTCTCAAAGAAACTAGCTAAACTAAGCCTTTCGCGTTTACCCCACTTAAAGTAAACTCTTAAACCAGAGACTTCAACGCCATCAACAACCTTAAGAAAGTCAATTAAGTGCTTGGCTAAAGCCTTCCTCTCAGAGAGGAGCTTGTTAAAGGCTTCATTAAGCACGCGTATGAAGTCGCCATAACTTACCCTAGCCTTCTCTTCTAAAACCCTCAAGTCTAAAACCACGTGAGGAAGGTTAGAAAGCCTTAAGCCGACCTTCAACAAGGAGCTTTTGCCAGTTCGCCTAAGCCCAAGAATAAGGCAAATAGGGCCACCAACCTCTAAAAAACGCTGAAAACTCCTAAGCTCCTCATCCCTATCAAAGAGATCTTCTCTACGCTCCTTAGGCTCTGGAGAGAAAAGCAACTTTCACCCCTACCAACTACTTACACCCCTGCCAATAAAAAGCTTAGAGAACTGCTAAACAGCTCCATTAAGAACATGGAGAGCATCGGGGAGTCTCAAGTCTTTCCTAAAAAACGAGGGAGAAATTAGGATCAGATCACCTCCTATACGTCATCGGCAGTCAGCTTCTAGATTCTCCTCATCTCCACAGGTAAACGCAAAATAAAAACGAAATTTAAGCTTTTACCTAAACTGAGCATGGAGAAGCCTCGGGAAAACCGCCTATAAACCTAAAATACCTAACATGCATCCTTACATCTAGGTGGATTAAGTGGCTAAGGTAGGTAGGGTAGTTAGGGTTAAGACAAGGCGAGTCGGCAGAGTAGTAGCCTCAAAATCGAGGAGGATTAAAGCCTAAATGGTTGTTACGCTCGACATCAAGCTTAAGAGCTTTAAAGAAGAAGTAGAGGTCAAAGCCATAGCTAACGCAGGCTTTGAAAGCGACGAGCCTGAAATCATAGTGCCAACGTCTGTAGCTAAAAAGCTCAAGCTATACCCAAAGCTGCCAGCTGAGACGGAAATCGAAGAGTATAGGGGAGCAGGCGGTAAGAAGTTTAAAGTCTACAGGCTTACGAAAGGAGCAGTTAAAGCTTGGGCTTTAACTGAAGACAGAAGCGTAGGTCCAGTAGACGTGGCACTAGCAATAACGCCAGGTGAGAAAGAAGTCCTCTTAAGCGACAAAACACTAGATGCCCTAAACATAGTCTTAGTAAAGCCCGGCGAAGGGCTGTGGAAGTTCATAGACGATCCCCCAGAGAAAATAAGAAAAAGCTACTAACAGCTAAAAAAAGCCCCTTTTTATTTCGCTAGCCGTTAAACTGCTGACCTTAGTAAGAGTTGGAGGAAATTTAACACGAGACCTTTAATGAGAGTTTGAGATAAACGAGCGAGAGACATTGAAAGCTGTAAATGAAGAGCATCTGAGTTTTCTTAGCCGTAGTCAAAGGCTAATTTCCTAATTCCTCAGAACTCCTTCAACCTTTATCCAATCAGACCACTAAGCGGAATACATAACACTTATAGCTTATGGATGTTGTTGTTCTGTTGTGAGATGCTTGGCTTATTGAAGTTGGCTCCGATTGTTTTCGGCATCATACTTATCGTTTTATGGGCTGTTTTAACGCTTAGACATCCTAAGCTTGAAAATCCTTCAGACCTAACCGGCCTCCAGCAAAACTTAGTAGCAGTTATTGAAAATACGAGCGTTAGGACAGCCTTACTAACGGCAGGCTTGATAAGCATAGCATTCGGCCTAACATAAACTAAAAAGTAGAAGAGGGAGTTCGCCTTAGTTTTAGACTACGGCTATACTCCAGAGGCGGTATTGCCTATCGTTTTTCTTCTACCCAGTTTAGAATGACCGCTGCTGTAGCAGTACTACTCTTATTAAAAAAGGGGGTAAAACGCGTTGAGATTTAAAGTGGTGAGGAGGTAGCTCCCTCTTTTCTCCCTGTTAGCGCTAATACTCCCGTTAGCAAAGCCAGCCCCACTACTAGCGCTGAAAAGAGCATCGCGCCGCCAACCGGAAACGGCGCTTCAACACCCTCGAAAAGCTCCCAATCCGGTAAGGTCAAGAACTTATCCCTTACATCTGCCCACTTTGACTTGAAAAGCGCTATCTCTTCACTTGTCGCTTCCTCAGGGACGCCAAACTTCACTTTCTTCCGGAGCTCAAAGAAATCTTCTGGGAACACGCCCTCTTTCACCACGACCTCAAAACACTCTCCAGTGGATTTTCGGCAAATAGTGAACTTGAAATTATCTAGGGTAATGTCCTTTGACAGCTTCTTCAAGTTCTTGTTACTCATGTCCGTTACTTCGGTCCCATCAGGTAAAACTATTTTGAATTCACCTTTCGTTTTCGTTTCTATATTCGGCCCTGTTCCCGTCACGTATTGGAAACAATCCCTGGAGCCAGGAGTTGGGAGCCTACTAATTATTATTAAGTCATCCCTTGCCGGTATCTCCTCACCCCATATTTTCGATATCCCCAACTGCGTTGCTCTAAATGCGCAGGCCAAACACACGCATATCTGTGGCTTTTTATTCACCCTTGATGCGTGGTAATTCGCTACATCATATATTGTTATCTCTACTTCTGTCCCGGCATCTGAAACCACAATAGGCTTTAACTCGAACTTTGGTGGTGGTCTCGTATCAGGCACATGTGCATCAACGGAAACAGCTGCTGCAGATAGCGCCAGCAGAAACATTAGCGCAATTACTACGGCACTCGATTTTCGCATTATCCTGCCTTTCCCTCCTTCAGAGTATAGCATACTATCACCAGCAAGGACAGCCAAGCCCATCACCATCAAAGTTAGGCTACTCTAATATTGTTAGAGTAGCCTAACTTTTATTTAAGTAATTTTTTAGAGCATAAGCACAGAAATATTCAAGTTTTTGAGCATCCCCTCAAGCGCAGAGCGTTTGTGGCTATGAAGGAAGTTACACCATCAAGCTCCTGCTAAACTGAAAAACGCACAGCCGCCTAAAAATGGTTTGAAGCCTGAGAAGACACGCATACAGGGAACATTCAGTAAGGCATTATGTTGTCCTCCATATAGTTCTTTCAATTCCCTTTATTGAAATTCTTCACTTGTAGCCCTCTATTCACGCTAGCTCGTCCTATAGCAATTTGATTAAATCGAGATCATGGAAACGCTTCTCAAATATCATTTTAAGATAGCCCCGCATCAATTAACAACACCTTTCATAACACGAAACCTGCAGAGCGAAAAACTAAACCTTTAAAGCCTCTAACACGTAATGCACCTCAACGCTAGGCAATCGCCTTCGGGTCGTGGAGCCGCAGCGGAGGAGCGTGGAGCGACGTAGACCTGCTAATCGTAAGCGACCACGTCAAAAACATAAACTCACTTGAAAGGTTCAAAACAGCCACAGAGCTAAAGCCACCGAAAACAGACATATTCCTATACACATACGACGAGCTAAAATCCATGCTAAACAAAAACAACCCACTAGCAATCTCAGCACTAGCTGAAGGAAAACCAATCAAGACAAGCAAAAGAATCCAACAGCTAATCAACCAAGCCAAACAACAATACGTCAGAAAAGGGCGCATGTGGATCAGCAAAAACACGCTCTAAAACAAGCTAAAATAGCCGAGAAAATGAACATAAACACCATATCCATAGAATAGAAGACACACAGCTTTCAGAGCCCTGAAGCAACGTGGGGTAAAACCATGTTTAAGCAAAGCGTATCTATATCAACCGTAGCTATCAACAAGCTTTAACAAGTAATTCAAAAACCTCTTAGTCAAAACGCGGATAGACATGTCAATAGAAATAAACCTAGGGATACTAGGAACCATATGCGGAAACCTAAACACTACGCTAAAATTCTAAGACTACAACAAGCCACTCACCTAACCTTACCCAAAGAAGCCCAAAACACAACACAACTAGAAATAATCAAAGTAAAAACAACACCATAACCACCAAAAGCTGCTTTCAACGTAATAGCCCCCTACGATTGCGTGAGAACTGCGTCTGCTGCTCTCAACCTCTTCCTCATATTAGCTGGTAACTTTTCAATTCCTCTTTCTTAAGATACAACAGGTCAGCTTTAGAGGATAAGAGCCTTAACGCTTCATAGGCCAACTTCCGACTTAAAGGAGAGCCTTCTGGTCTCAACAGACTTGCTGCTAAGTTATCACATAGCTGAAGGGGGGCAGCAATTAATGGCTCCCATAAGCTTATTTCCGTCCCGGATATCTTTGTTTGTAAATATTGTTCTACAAGCCCGTTAATCAACAATGATAAGTCGCGAATCTCGAGCTTTGCTAGTAGCTCCTTAACTTGCTCGGCATACACATCGATTTTCGTATGACGTTTTATTGCTAGAGAGAGTTCTTCTAAATCATTGTCAATATCTATGGATTTCGGTAGCCCAAGTTTTTTTGACAGCGTGCCAATTATGTCATCGTGTTTTTCAATAAGAGTATTCAAGTTTCTCATTGCTTGATGATGTACTAATATGGCAATGCTGCAAAGAGTGACCAAATTCAGATGTTTGTAAAAGTGTTGCTTTACTATGGTATTAAAGATAAAGGCACTTGGTACCTCATGAAAAGGGAAGCTTGTATGATCTTTTTGCAGTTGATAGCCTTGAAGCGCTTTTCCAATGTCATGAAGCAGGCATGTCAACTTGAGGAGTTTATACACATCTTCGTAAGCCTCTGGGATTGAGAATCTATTAGCCAACAGCTTTGCATAAGACCTTCCATATGTTTTGTCGAAAAGAGAGGCCGTGAGAGTTAAATGATCAACTAGATGCTCTCCCTTAAAACTTATTAAAGCCACGTCATAAGCCCCTCCTCACTATTGTATGCATTTTCATTAGCTATGAGAGCTCTAAAGAGGTATCTTTTACCATTCTTACGGAGAAAGCACCTTGAAAAACACTCATAAAGTTCTTCCGCAGAAACACTTAAAAGGCAGATCTGCTCTCCTTCACTTTCTTCAAACGCTGCTAAGAATTTATCATCAATGAGTTTAAGCGATTTTCTGACGACATCCCTGTTACAGATTTTTAAACCAGTTTCGTGGAGTTCAAGTCCTAGGGAATACGGCTTAGCTGGCACTAATCGTTCAGCATAGAGTACTATTAACTCATTAGGCTTCAGCTCTGAATAATCTGGTGTAACATATACTGGCATTATCATCGAATCTCTTATTAAACTGTGAAGTCTAGTTATCTGAAGCATTGCATAAGAAGGATCAGTTGAAGGAGATAATATGGCATTTAAGATTCCTGCTACTTGTTGATTATAAAACTCCTGGTTGCGGTATATTTCTTCAGCTAGAAGGTTATAAGGCACTATTTTGTCAAGTTTTCTTGAAGCAGGTATTCGCCATGAAATGCGTTTCTCTTGATTCTTTAAGTCCGCTAAAAGTTGTATTGTTTGCTTAGTCGTCTCTAGAGGGTAAACATTAGAATAGAGTTTAATGTCCTTTTGTTCATAGCTCACATCATATATTAAGTGTATCGGAAACTGCTCCCCTTCGCGTCTCACATCCCTTCCAATTCTACCTACTCGTTGTATTAACGAAGCCAACGGAGCTGCATCAGTAATTAGGAAATCAAAGTCTAGGTTTACGCCGACCTCAATTACTTGAGTACATATCGCAATTGTATAATTTTTGCTTAACTGGTCCCTTAATACCCTTAATTTTTGCTCACGATCTTGGATCGTAAATTGAGAATGTAACAAAATGGTGGATAAGCCCCTAGCTCTAAGATCACGGTAGATAGATACCGCCTGTGCTATGGTATTGCAAACAATTAAGATATTACACGTGCCAGCTACCTTCATACATATTTCTATAGCTTTTTTGCAAAAATCTGATGTCGCATGGATACTTAGCGGATACTCTCTATTGAGAAGTGGATCAGAAAATTCCTTATCGTTGACAATGATTTTTGTACCTTGATCAATGTACTCTTGATCTATGGCAGCGTCGTAGCTCAAAACACGGGGAATGACCCCTAAATAAGTTTTAAGTTCATTTAATGCATCAGTTCTTGGCGTTGCTGTTTCCAATACAACTGGCGCCTTGACCCTTAATAGTTCCTTTATAATTACCATCAAAGTTGTCCAAGCTTTTGCAAAGTATTTTTCGTCTTGACTCTTTGCATCGTTAGGCACTAGTAGATGATATTCGTCAAAAATGTTGATCGCTGAAAAGGTAGCATAACGGGGGATATCAAAGTGTCCTAAAGTCCTGCCTAGGGCAAGGCTTTCAAATTCGGCAACGGGGATTTTACAGAAGTTGAGAGCGTAGGAGTCGATGGTTGAAAAGACTATCGGTGGTATAAAGTAAGGATCCTTTAGCTCTGGTGTGAAAAACATACATTGACCATATGCTGGTATGCCCTTTTGTCTTGCTCTTTCCACAAACTCCTCGACTAAGCAGCGTGTTGGGACTACGTGAACTACTCGCTCAGCATAATGATCTAGATTTCCTGAGTAGATTTCCCAAAGTAGCTCAAGGCTAGCTGTAGATTTGCCGTAGCCAGTTGGCAAATCCACACTAACTAGGGGGGCGTTTTCCTCTATAGTACGCTCAACTAAATCTAAGAGAAGCCTGATACCTACTCTCAAGTCTTTGAAGAGCCTCCGAAATTGCATCCACATCAGAGATCGTTAGGCCAATTCTGTGTGCAAGATCAGGGTTTTCTTGAGCATAACTATATCTAGCTAGCACATGAACTGCGTCAGAGAACCTTACGACGCCTAGTGTTGCATTTACTATGTTTTGACATATTTTAAGAGACGCATCTAATGTGATATTTCCTGTAGCTTTTGACAGAGCCATTCTAGCTATGCGAATTAACTTGTTGACTGTATCAAGATCCCTTTGCGAGCATATTTCAAGCAAGATGTCTGCGAATTCATGAAGCTTATCAATTGATAACGGAGTGAAACCTTCTATTAGTTCAACTCGTCTTCCACCACGCATGAAGATAACTGCTTGATATTTCCTTGCCATAGGCGGAGCCCCCGCTGTCGATAACGCTGTTACTAACGCTAAAACATTGGCACTTGTGAAAGGTCGTCCCTTTAAATTCATCATTAGATTACTAGACTGTTTCGTAATCTGTTCGAGAAGTTTTGCGGAAACTTTGTGTTTAACTGCTTCTAAGCTTGGAAAAATGTAGTATTCTACAGCGCCATTGCTATACGTATGCGCTATCCATAACCCCATTAAACCCAGACATGTGCTATGCAAACCTAATGTCAGCCTTCTAAAACCTAGAGATGTAGGAACTGACGCTAAACCAGCTCCTCCAAATACTCGAAGAGCTTCCATGTACTCAGGAGATAACCTATTTAGCATAGGGATGTTAACTAATTTTGTGTCGTTAAGATAGCCATCGTCATAAAATTTTCCTAGTGCATCTGAAAGCTCCTTAATCAAAGCTTCTTTAGTAGCTCTTTCCTTAACATAGTTAATATACCTATCTATGATGTTGCTTACGCGGATATCTTTAACATTGAGATTGAAAACCGACGCTAAATTTCCAAGTCTATCTCTTCGGTCAGCATCGGGAAGCCAAGGTTCTATGCCATAAGCACCCTCCTTGAGGTGCTCATGAAGCTCATGAAAGCCTTTAACTAAAATCCTATCGTCATATGCACTTACCTCGCAATATGTTCCCTCTACGTGAATATCTATGCCGGCATGTCCTGCTATAAATGTAATAGCTGTTTTTAGGACTAGATGTAAGAATGTATCTTCAGGAGGAAGATGTAATGTTAAGGGTTTCATTCTAAAAATTCACCTTAAGACCCTATTAACTACATCTGTGGGAACCACGAGATCCACGTGACTCTCGCCATCGAAGATGATTCTAAGCCCAGAAGCCTCGCTCGCTAATTCATATATCGTTACTTCTCCCGGACTCCAAAACCCCCTGCTTTGCACTGGCACGAAGTAATCTTCATGAGCCCCTGGAAGTACTGGAGATCTCTTGATAGCATAGAATTCCTTCGTGATTATTGGAAGTGATGTTGAAATTACATGATCTTCATCTAGGTACTTAACCAGTCTAGTTGGGAAGTAGAATGATGTTTTGAACGGCGTTGAAATTTTCTCGATTTTAGATGATGTTTTTACAGTGGCGATGCTAACGAGACTTTCTCGAGATCCGATTCTTGGTATTGCTGAAGCAGCTTTAATTAGCGCATTATGGCTTTCGAAAAGCTTTTGTATGCCATCATCTAGTAGGTACACAATCATGAAACCTCCGTTTGGATAGTAGACTTTGCCATGACCTCTTACGCCAAACCACATACCCTCGTAATAATACTTCCACTTATGGCGCTCTCCTCGTTGGTATATTAGTGAGAACATACGTATCATATCAGTGCACGGTGTAAAACATTGCTCATTTAACTTCTTAAAACCGAAACTAGCCCACAGTACATGGTCAAAAATTTTCGCTGCTGTACTATAGTAGCCCTTTGCTTCAAAACATTCAGCAACCCCCTTCGTGATCGCATATCCATATGCTAAGGCTCCTACTAGAGTAGTTGGCGGAGGCACTGGATAAGGATTTGCTGCGGCAGATTCGGAGACTACTCTAACCGAAAACCCCCAGTGAAAAACCCCTTCAACAAGGAGAGCTATAAGGGGCAAAAACTTAGCCCCTTTAGGCTTTAAGTGCTGCTATCACGTCATCAGTGAGCTTAGCTATCAACTCTTCAAAACTCTCGTATGGTTTCGCATCCGAAGGAATAGCAATTTCTGGTTCCTTTGCATAGACATATAGCTTAACCTCAGTTCCCGTCATCCTTGCAAGGGCTTTAGCCCTACTATAGGTTTCAGCAATGAAGTTCCTGGAGTGTCCTGGTGAGACGTTAAAGGGATTCCCGCAACTGACTGCGGCTACTAGGGATAGTAATTCGTAATCTGGCTGGAACCTAGTTCGTTTAGCACCAAATAGTCCTTGAACAAGGTAGTAAAGCGCTCTGATGGCAACTTTAGCGCGTTGTAGACGCTCTTGTTGTAGACGTTCTTTGGGAAACACTCCCTCTACTTTCACCATCGAAGTATATCCTATACTCGTAAAGTCCAAAGAAAAACTACCTGTATATATTGCTGAACCTACCTCAACATAGTAAATTGCCTGTCCCTTTTCAGTTACCCCTAACTCACGAGCTGCTTCACGATACTCCGTACCCAACATGCTAGGTGCATGTCTAACATGAAACTGCGGGTCAAGGGTTGCAGCCTTGATATCCTCAAGAGCGGGAATCATGTAGCCAACATAAAAGCGTGATGTCCTCTTAACGGGAACACGCGTAGGTACGAGAAAACCTCCGATATCTTCAACGACGCAGTTTGCTGTAATTCTCTTCTCAAGCTCATGGGCAGCATCAGCTGACTCAACTTCAAAAGGCAATTTTTCAAGCTCTAGTATCGCTCGAGAACCATGTTTCACGAGCTCCCCTTTCTTGCACATTTCACAGACATTTAAGCCAAGTTTTAAAGCCTCTTCAGCAAGCCACTGCTGATACGCATGAGCAATGGATTCCCCGCTTATAGCTGGAACATACCGTAATGTATACTTACCGTCCTCGTAGACGGCTATAGGAACTCTCCTATGCTTAATGTAGTTACCCACAGCTTCGGCCATGTTTAGAGCTTCAACATTCACACGAGCTCTCCAAGAAAGACTTAACCAAACAGCTCCGCTCACAACATCACCCCCTATTCTTTAACCTTTTTAGTCATAGCGAGAGAAGCCACGGTATGTGCAACTTCTATACTCCGCTTTACAGCATCAATAAAATCCGCTAACTCTTTTTCATCAGGAATTATGGGAAGCGTGTAGAAGGCCCCTATTTTACCCTCAGGATCAATGCCGACAATCCCATGAAGCCATACTCTTCCTGGAACCTCCTCAGCACTATGAAATTTCTCATCTTCAACGAATGTTATCGTAAGTGTCTCTTCAGATGGTTTATAACGCTTTTCTTCTCTCGAAAATTCTAAGACTCTCACTTGAGCCTTCCGTGGAGTAGTACCAATGATAGAAGTAACTGCTCTTAATGCTTCCCTTATGGAACTTTCAACGACTTTGGCGTCCATAGCCGCAGCTATTCTGTCAACATAGCTATAGCGACCAGTTGCCACATGGTATCTTAACACATCTATTATGCCAGGAAATTTTTTACTAACATCCTCAGCCTTCACGAAATAACCTCCACCATCCCAAATTAGCAAAGTGAGTCAGAATCTTTCTTAGTTAGTTTTGACAAATATAA
Organism: Thermoproteota archaeon; assembly: GCA_003649085.1. The sequence continues at coordinate 3,783 of QMQV01000033.1, read as the reverse complement.
GTGTTGCCTTGCACTGCACATGCACAATCCCACCATAATTCTGCATGATATATTTCTCTTACGAAATTCAAGATTATCTTTAATCAATGCAATATTTCAACTCTCTCTAAGAGATTCTAGAAAGATTTTTACATGCTCTTCTAATAAACCATTATTTGATTAGAGACAGAGAAGAACAGCTAATGTCGCGAGGTGAATATGATAAGGCGTTTGAGACCTTTGAAAGTGCGGAAACTATTAAAGGTGTTAAGGAAATTAGGTTTTAGGAAGATTAGACAAACAGCTTCACACATCATTCTCAAGCAGAATAAAACAGAAAGAGTAGTGATTGTGCCTATCCATGGAGATGAGGAGATAGGACGAGGGTTATTACGTAAAATTATCCTTCAAATAGGGTTGTCTATTGATGAGTTTTTACAAGTTGTTGAAGAAGATTGTCAGTGAAGATAATGTCTATGCGGTTACCGTTATCTTTTGAAGCCCTATGAATTTCACCAGAAATTTCTCCCTTTTACCAATAGCTTCCAAATATAGTTTTATGGCATCTTCAATTCTCTGCAGCAACTCATTAATTGTCTTCGCTTGTGTAAAGCATCCAGGTAATTCTACTACACTTGCTACGTAGTATCCGTCTTCATCTTGTTCTATTATGACAGTAAATTCTCTCCCTCTCAAGAAGAACCCCTTCCTATAATAGATTTATTCGAGTTTATAAATAGTGTGAAAGAAAGCATGTAAAAATCACAGTTACGATGTTTTCGTTCTTATTTTGTGAACGATGATAAGAAATGAAAGTTTTCAAGTAAAGCTACTATGATAACCTTTATTCAGGTTTTCAACTCTCTTTAAGAGATTCGAAGTAATGGTCTCGACTCTCTTTTGAGAGTTCATAAGGATTAACTACGCTCACTTTTTAAATAAAGCACTAGGCCATGAAGAACGGAGTATAGAATCTAATGCTTAAATCGTGTAGAGTTAATGTTGCTGTAGATGTGAGTGGGAGAGTAGAAGATTGGGGTAAGCGCTGTTTCATCGGCATATGCATTGATGATGAAAAGCTTAGAGTTTTGGTAAACCGTGAACTTAAACTTTGTGCAAGAGCATTTTTACTTAAGAGGAAGTTGAGTAATGTAAAGGCAGCTTTAGTTTTATTGATATCAATAGTTTTACATGTCTTAAAGACGAGGGGGGTGTATGAATGTACGGTAAGCTTTGACCGCGAGTTTGCGGGATATGATGAGTTTGTAATCAAGGAAACACTAGATAGAGCTAGACGCTTGGGAGTGCGTGTCTTAAATGTTGAAGTCAAATCTTTAGGTAGGCGAAATAAGGTGCATTTAGCAAGTAGAAAGGGAAAAAGCCTCTATGTTAAGAAGGAAGAGATACTTAAGATTTTGTGATAAGAAAAATGGTTAAGAGGCAGGCACATTTCCCGCTTACGCACTTCACTGTTCTGTGCTTCAGCGGGATCTACCGAGGCAGACTCATCCCTGCCTCCGTCAGCCTCTAATTAGAGTTAATCTAGCGTGACACTCCTTAAGCTTTACTACCTTAAATAATACCTTTAACAGCCACATCATCACATTATATACGAAATATACGAAAGTTAATGTGGCTACAGACAACAACTAGTCAAGCACTCTACATGAAAACACAATAGAACATCTCTCTTTCAATTCTCTTTTAGAGATTCCCTGCCCAAAGTCTCTATATACAAGGTCCTCTCACGAGCCTTTCAATCCTCTTTATGAGATTCAGAGCTAGAGGGCCATGAAGGGGAGTGAGGTCGCTTTAAATATTAGCTTTCAATTCTCTTTATGAGATTCCTTACCTTGCGAAGTTTCTTCTAAATACCTTAGCTCAGGATCTTTCAATTCTCTTTATGAGATTCCCGCCATTATCTACCGGATGTTAAGGTTATTTTACAAAAAGAGGTTACTTTCAATTCTCTTTATGAAATTCAGCAGTGCGGTATCGAGGGGGCTGTTAAGAAGCTTAGGGGCTTTCAATTCTCTTTATGAGATTCTAAGGGATTTGCCAGCTTTGGGGAAGAAGGCGGTGATCTTTCAATTCTCTTTATGAGATTCAAGCAAAATTCCACACGGGACGGCAAGCGGACAGTTAGATTACTTTCAATTCTCTTTATGAGATTCCAAGTTCCCGCATCAGATAGCCCCGAACATATCGTTTTCGCCTTTCAATTCTCTTTATGAGATTCTCCTCCTTCTTTTCATTGCGCTCTCTATGGCGTTGCGTAAACTTTCAATTCTCTTTATGAGATTCCTCTTTCTACAGCAGTTTCAAATTGCATTCTCAGCTTTTCACTTTCAATTCTCTTTATGAGATTCCAACAGCACTTACCACATACCACAAGCCACCTTACCACAAGCGACTTTCAATTCTCTTTATGAGATTCACTCCTCAAGCCTTGTGATTTCTCTTTCAACATCTTCAAGCCTTTCAATTCTCTTTATGAGATTCCTTCTCGGCTTAATCATAGTGCTAGTCTTAGCGACAAGGAGATCTTTCAATTCTCTTTATGAGATTCACATCTAGCATTAGCTTCACAATTAGCTCTTTGACGATCTCCTTTCAATTCTCTTTATGAGATTCGCTATTAACATGTTCTTACGCTTGTTTACCGCAAAGATGTCCTTTCAATTCTCTTTATGAGATTCGTAGCGGAAGCGTGAGCGATGGCGTTGTGACAATAAGTGACTTTCAATTCTCTTTATGAGATTCACAGGGCTATTCAGCGACGCATTAGTCACGCTGAGAAAGTACATCTTTCAATTCTCTTTATGAGATTCATAGCTCCTATTATCACGGGGCAAAAACGCTTAGGAAAGTCCACGACTTTCAATTCTCTTTATGAGATTCTAGGGTCTTTTACTACGTTTAATAAAAGCTCGTTGGCATTGCTTTCAATTCTCTTTATGAGATTCCCTAAGAAGCTTAAGCTTTGGGTCTTAATGTATATCTTTCAATTCTCTTTATGAGATTGTTTTGGAGCAGATGCGATGGGAGGAAGGCGATTAAAAACTTTCAATTCTCTTTATGAGATTCCTGCCCACTAGATAAAATATATGAAAACGTGGACTTCTTTCAATTCTCTTTATGAGATTCTTACGTTGACTGTATCTTCGTTGAGGGCTTCGACTGAATACGTTACTTTCAATTCTCTTTATGAGATTCATGTCCTCCACAAGTTCCTGCTCATGGTTAAGGAGGGTACTTTCAATTCTCTTTATGAGATTCAAAAAGCAGATGGAAAGAGGCTATAGGCGACGGTTTAAACTTTCAATTCTCTTTATGAGATTCGTCTTATAGGTTTTATATACTAGTTATGCACTAGTCATTACCTTTCAATTCTCTTTATGAGATTCAGAATGCTATGGTCTCATTGAAAGAGTTGAAAAACTTAAAGCTTTCAATTCTCTTTATGAGATTCAAAAGCTTTGGGAATCAATACTTTACGCGACGTTGTTTGCATTAGCCTTTCAATTCTCTTTATGAGATTCAAGCGCATCGTCAAAAGATATGATGTAGAGCAATTATTGGAAAAGGGACTTTCAATTCTCTTTATGAGATTCACACGTAAAGGTACGATAAAAGTTTCAATACTCAAAACGTCTTTCAATTCTCTTTATGAGATTCTTTTACTAGTTTCGCTAGTAAGGTTGTTAGTAGCCTCTCTTTCAATTCTCTTTATGAGATTCTCTATGTCTAGGGCATCCCTGGCTCCACTTCGACGGTATTATAGGGCTTTCAATTCTCTTTATG
>QMQV01000032.1 GCA_003649085.1 Thermoproteota archaeon | reverse complement strand
TATTACAATGTATGTTATGTTTTTGGCGCTCGTATCTACGTGGGCTACGATACTGCCATCAATTTCTAGGGCGCTTGAAGCTTCTCCAAGGCCTGAGCTTATCACCTGTTTGCTTCTCTGTGTGGTGAAGAAGCCCATGTTTAAGACTACAAAGGCTAAGGCAGCAGCGACTATTACGAAGGCTATTAAGACGATGGCGCTTTCGATGCCCACAACGCCCTTCTTGCGAGAACCCATTCATTACACCTCTGGGGTGAATTAAGAGGCTGCCTTTGCTGAAAAGTTGGTGCAAGAAAGCGACTGCTAAGAGATTTAAGGGTCCAAGGTCTTTACTAAATTGAGAGCTTTACTTGTAGCCCCACCGCGCCTTGGCGACTATCCGCCGAAGAGAAAGCTATGCTTTTGCTAAGCCTATTGGTATGATCTTTATTCCAAATGCTGGTTCAACGTCGAAGACTATTGTGGCGTCAAGCGTGCTTGGTGCTCCTCTAAGCTTTACTACCTCCATTACCTTAACGGATTTTCCTCCGACATCTCTTAAGGAGAGCTTAAAGTATCCGTCACACATGCTTTTAAGCCTTAGAGATGCGTCTTCAGGCACCCCTTTAGGATGTAGAGTCATTATCACGAGCTTACCCTCGCCGGTTATCGTCTTAACCTCTGTCAGGAAGTTGAGTATGGCGCTCATGTCTGAGTAAACGGCTAACACTGAAAAGGTGTCTATGACGAAGACATCATATTCGCTTTTCGTGACAACCATGTACTTGCTAAGAGCTGTTAAAAGGTATTTAGCAAGCTCCTTAGCCCAGGCTATTCCTTCCATGTGTATGGGTATTATCTTAAGCTTGCCTTTTATGAAGAAGTCATACAAATCGTAGCTGAGCTTCTTGGCTTGAGCTAAATACCCTTTTACCAATGTCTCAGTTGAGCAAATGTAAGTTTTAAGACCAGCTTTTAGAGCGCCATAAGCAAACTGCAATGCTAATACGCTTTTTCCCGTTCCGTGATCCCCCTCTATCAATATGAGAGATGGAAACGGTATTCCTCCTCCTAATCTAAGATCCAACTCCTCATTACCTGTTGATAGCGTAGTTATTGTCTTCGCACTTTGCCTTACGTTTCGCCTAACCTCAAGAGATACCGTCAAAAACACTACCTCCTTCTCTTCTTCCTCGAAGCTTTACCATCGTTGCTTGATAGCTCAGTCATCATTTTAAGAATTTCAGCATCAGCTTCGCTATCACATATGCCTAAGGTTTTTGCAAGCTTGTACAACGCTAATATGTGGTCATTTACTGAAAGCTTTGGATTGCCATTGGATGTTAGCACGTTTACAATGTTGTATATCAATGCCCTGCTTGTACTCGTTATTAAGTTAGTGTTTTCGTAGAAGTCTATTAGCTTAAGCAAGTTTTCTTTCCCAATAGTATTGAGCATTTCACCTACCCACTTCATGACCCTAATAGTCTTACCTAGACCTAAACCGCTGTTTACAGCATTTAAGGCCAAGCTTAGCAGATTTTGCTCATTACTCAGCTTAGATTGAGCAGGTTGTCCAGCTTCATTGTTGAGCTCAGTGCTTTTTTGGTTTTGATTCTCTTCAGAGGACTGCTTGTTATCGTGAGAAGGTTGTATAGCTGTTAGGTAAATTGGTGAAGCTGAAGAAGGTGGTTTCTCAGATAAGTTGTTTTCCAGGTTTTTCTCTAAGTTTTCAAGTTCAGATTTTAAGCCTAAAACTTCTCCATATTTTCGTAAGTAATTAAATGGATTTCCAATTTCGGATATTGAAGCTCTAAGCTCAAAAATCGTGTTCTTTAAGTCATCTATCGTGCTTCTCATTTCCTCCCTAATCTGTTTAAGCTCTGACTCAATTGAGGAGATGCGTGAATAAACTTCCTCATTTACAGCTTGCTGTAAAGTTATTGGGAACATATTCTCAGGTTCTTCAAAGCGCTTTTCTTCGGCTTGTTTTACCTCGGAAGAAGGTTTGGGCTTTTCCTCTGGTGGTGGGGTGGGCTCTTGCGGTTTAGGCTGTTCAACTTGTTGAGCAGCAGGCGAGGGAGGTTGAGGAGTTTGTTGAGAGGATACATTCAGCGCTTCAGGGGCTTGATCAACTTCCGTAGTCTCTTCCTCAACGACTTGAGCTTCGCTTTGCGCTGAGGATCTTTTAATTTTAAGGCTTATGCCGCCTTTCTTTAAGATCTTGATTGACAATATGAGCATTATCGAAGTGGCGGCTATAAGAGCTAGGTAAATTGCTTGATGGTATAGTGAAAGCTCTATTATTCCTGGTAACATGAGGTAAACGTAGGCTTCGATGGCTATGGCTACGCAAGTAAGCATTAGAGGTAAAGTTAGCTCTACTTTGTGTGGCAAAGTTACCTACCTCGTTGAGGTACTGATTACTTCCACTTGCTGACATCTATTCTAGATGGCCCGTTTTCAAATGGAAAAGCTCTTGCTAAATGCCTTAACTTCTCGAAAAAGCGCGTTACCTTGTCAACGAATTCCTCTCCTGAAATTGATGGGTCAAGATTGACTATGAGGTATTTGTTCTCTGAAAGCCTCAACGCTACATACTTTCTATCATTCATTTGAACAACACAGTAATTTGCCTTACTTAAGTTGTTCTTCATGCTGTATAAAAGCTCGTATAGAGTTCTTGATGAGCCTGAGCCTGAGTATATTAGCTGCTCCATGCCATTATGGTCTTCGAGAAGTAGAGCTTCAGTTACGATTTCCCCATCCACGATTACGTCCAATACATTGCCCACCCCAACCACCGTGATGAACTATGAGAAGTTCAAGAAGTTAAAAAGTGCCTTTAAAAAGCGACTGCTAAACGCACAAGGAGAGAAGGTTTGTGAGAAAGAAGCTACCTAGAGGCGAAGATCGTTAAAAACAGCGTTATTAAGAGAATTAAAAACCATATTTGGGAAAACAGCCATACATGCTGTGGAAATAGAGCTATTAGTAAGTAAGCCAGAGCAGAACCTAAGCATACAAGTAGGAAGGATTGTCTGAGCAAATATTTGGGATGCCCGTTGCCCATGATTTTAGCCAATGTACATGCGAAGGCGTTATGCTTAAACTTAACGTAGTGGGGAAGGCGGTAATAGACTGTTAAACCTCTATCAGATAAACGATAGTAAATCCTAGACCTCCTAATCTTAAAGCCAAGCTTATTTAAAACCCTGCTCAATAGCGTTGGCTTATGGTATTTTCTAAAAAGCTTCAGGTTTTTATCTTGCACATCTACAAATAGGTCTAAGTACGACTGAAGCCTTAAGCTTCCTAACCCTACTATCCTTGACAGCTTGTCTAAGGGTAGCTCATGGTTTTTGGCGGAGCCTAAGCTGATTATGGCATCGTATAAGTAGCTTGATGTTGACAACTCTTCAATTATAAAGCGTAGACGCTCCTGAGCTCTATCAGTTGAAGAAAGAGGCTGTTTCTTAGGATATCCTGGAACCCCTATGATATCCATTAACTCACTTAAGTAACGTTCACCAGTTTCAGTTAACATGAAGTAGTCTTTATCTCCCTTAGTTACGAGTTTTTTGGCGACAAGTTTTCTCAAGGTGTCTCCTAACGCTTTTCTACGAAAACCTAGCTCACTAGCCATTTCATCTAGGCGTGCTTTTTTCTTATACCCTAGGAAGAGTAATACCTCAAGTTGAAGAGATGAGCGTGAAAAATCAACTAAGTCATCAACAGTTTTAAGCTTTTGAAGTTTAAGAGCAAGATCTGCTTTAAGATCCTTGAGCTCAACAGCTTTCTCCAGTTCTGTATTTGTGTACAACTCAAATACACCAGTTCTCCACTCGGAGTTCGGTGAAAATATAGGTTTTCACCATGCTTTCGCCTAGCAGTCGCCTGCTGTGGGTGAGCTTGTGTAGCTGACTTTGAGGACGTTTTTACTTGATGAGCTACGTTGACGAATATTCGCCATACGTCTTTTACTTAGCGTTTATCTTAACAGTTCTCGGCTTAACGATATTTAAAGTGGATACAAGGTTTATGATCAATTTCCTCAATACTCCATATGGATTTTCACTTGGAATACCTGTTTCAACAGCTTTAAGCTCTATAGGTCTCTTAATTGATGCGCGTAACAGAGTCTTGGCTACATTGAAGATTAGTACCGTAGTCTTAGGCTTTCTACTCGGAGCATTCGTAATTATGTCTCTCTTTGCTAAAATCGTAAAACTTATTCAAATGTTCATTAAGCTCATGAGCTTTTGAAGAAGCAACTAGTCGCTTAGCGAGGTAATGTAAATTACTAATTTTCACGCTATTTATGCGGGTGAAGACCTTATTGATGACTAGAAATGTCTTTTACATACTGGTTTTCTACGCGGCTTTTGCTATAACATTAGCTTTTCTATCTCTCTTCAAAGCTGATGTAAGTGTTTTCTTAAGCTTTATAACTACGCCTTTGGGGGCGCTGTTTACCATGGTTTTTGCCACCGTAGTCACAGTTTTTGGGGCATTTATAGCTGTTAAAACTGATTACTCAATGGTGGGCTATGCCTTAGCAGCTTTTGGGCTAATACTTAGTTTAGCGAGTTTAATGGCTATTGTCACGTTCTTAAGCCATGTTGTTCAGCTTTTATGGCCGCCGAAGCTTATTTAATTGCTTAAGACAGCTTTAGTGAAAAAGTTAATGAAATAGCTTTTAATTTACGTAGTCTAAGGTTTGAGCATGGAGCTCGTTGAAATAGCTTTTGCTAGAAGCCGCTTGTACTCTCTTCTAGCTAAGTGCTTCAAATATCCCTCGGGCTCTCCTTGGGATTACATGTCAAGACCGGATGAGGAGGATTTTAAGCGTGTTGAAAAGCTTGGAGCATTGTTAGGTTTGCCAAATTTAGCTAAAAACTTTAGGAGGCTTGTGGAGATGATGGATTTAATGCCATCAGCTAAGGAAAAGCTAGAGTACTCAAGGCTTTTCGCTGCTGCACGTTTTGGAGAAGGTCCTTGCCCCCTTAATGAAGAAGCGTATGTGGAGAGGAAAGAGGGCGTGAAAAGCGTCGGAAACGCCTATAGAGAGTTTGGTCTTGAGTTTTCAGAGGACTTCAAAGATAGCCCTGACCACATAGCAGCCGAGCTCGAGTTCATGCATATCCTAGCATATTATGAAGCAGTTTCTAGAAGGGCAAATATTAAGGAAGATGTGCATAGATATGTTGAAGCTCAAGATAGGTTTCTCAAAAACCATTTAGCTAAATGGGTTTCAAAGTTTAGGAAACTAGTTGAAGAAAACTCTAGATCATTCTTTTACCAGCTTGCAGCTAAAATGGTTGATGAGTTTGTAAGCAGAGACTCCATATTCATAAGCTCAATACTAGGAGAATAGAGCTTTCATCAACACAAAGCTCTTATATCACAGACAAAGAGTCAGAGAATAGATGCGGGCCCGTCGTCTAGCACGGTAGGACACCACCCTGACGCGGTGGGGGTCCCCGGTTCAAGTCCGGGCGGGCCCACCATATCCTATACTTTTATTGCATAGTGGAAAAGCCTGTTAAGTCATTTTCATTATTTAAAAGTTGTTAAGGCGAACATGAAAGAAGAGAAATTTTCAGAGATCTAAAGGGGAGGCACATGCTTTCCATGGGTGTCATTTATTACAAAAACTGTAGATGCATAGACAGCTAATGAGCCGCAAAAGAGACCTTTTAATCCCCCTATTAAGTGGACGATAGGTATGAACACTCCAACGGCTAGCAGGAAGAAGAGCAGACTGAGCGTAGTAAAAGCTATCCGTATGATGAGGGTTGCTTAGCTGAAGCAAAGGTCATGTAGGTAGTGAAGAACCAACTGACTAGGTAGGCAACCATAGTAGCCTAAGGTTATAAAAACCGTAGTAAGCCAGAAAAGGCCAAAAGAAATGAAGACTACGGCTCTGAGGATATTGTTCTGCTTTGCTTTCGAGTAAGCTAGCTATAAGCTGCGCCCACCTCCATAAAATATACCCATGGTAAGAACAATTGGTAGCGCTTTACCATTCATTACATTAAGTTAAATTTAGAACTAAAGATTTATGGAATTACGAATGAGGAGGTTATATAAAGATCGTGTAAAAAATGCAGAGCTTAGTTTTAATTACTATTTTTTGATAATAAATTCATTTTTTAATTTATCGAGGGTTGTTGGTCCACCGTGACCCTCGTCTTCTCCTGTGTCTTCTTCGCATGCCGTAGCTAATTGTTGCTGTTTGAGAAATTTGTATGGTTTGCTTTGGTTGAAAGTTTTTGCATGCTGGCTGGTTTGGAGGGACGTTGACTTTATACAGCGTACAGAAGCCATCTCTATAGTATATGCAGTCGGCATGTGTGAAGTTGATGTTTGTCTGTTTCCTTGAAGCCATTTAGGAGCCTCTAGCTTTTCTTGAGCATTTCCATGTATTCTTCAGGGTATTTTCCTGCAACTGCGCCGGGCAGGTTTTCTCCTCTTTTAAGTTTTTCAAGAGCTAGATATCTGCTTATGGCCATGCCGGCTAATGCGCCGTGAGCAGCTGCCGTTAATATATGTTGATCGCTTCCAGCTATTTCTCCGCATGCGAATATGCCTTCTTTGCTTGTCATGAAGTTTTCGTTAATTTTCACGTATCCATTGCTTAGCTCTAAACCAGCTTGTTTTGCTAGTTCTATATTGGGGACCGTGCCTATAGCGATTACTACCCAATCAACAGGTAACACGCTCTCCTCCTTGGTCTTGACATCTCTTAATACTATTGAATGAACTTTTTCATCTCCTCTTATCTCAACCACATCCTTGTTGTATAGGACCTCTATGTTTGCTCTTTCAAGTCTCTTACGTGGCAGAAAGTTTGCTCTTAAGATTTCTCTTCTATGTACGAGCTTAACGTCGTTTGTCTTAGTCTTAGCTAATACGGCAGCGTCTATAGCGCTGTTTCCACCACCTATGACTACTACCTTCTTATTGGTAAAATGCTCAAGGTCTTTTTTAGCGTTATAGGTAACACCTTTTCCAAGAAACTTTTCTTCTCCTGGTACGTTGAGCTTTTGCATATTGCTACCAGTAGCCAGTAGTATTGCTTTAGCTTTGTAGCTATCTTTATCAGTGTATACGATCTTATTATCAACGTCTAATTTAGTTACAGTTTCAGTTTTTAACTGAGCTCCTAAGCCTTCAGGTGGAGGCTTAGTTAATTGTTTAAACATGTTATCTACGAGGATATCAGAAGGTCCTGGTGGAAAACCTAGGTAATTTGATACTATGTATGCCATGCCGGCTTGTCCACCTACATCGCCTTTCTCTAAGATCAAGGTACTCCAACCATCAACTCTTAAGAAAATGGCTGCTGCGAGACCTGATGGTCCTGCACCAACCACTATGCAATCAAACTCTTGCAATATAACACCTCAAGTTAAGCTAAGCTAATAGCTAAGTTAAAAATTTTGAGTTTTTGCACATAATTTCTTACAATTTGAAACAAGAACTTCGTGCTTGTTTACGGATATGTTTCTGTCCACTCTTCTTGATCAATACGCCTATACCTTACTTTTTTACCTTTTAACGCCCTGTTAATGTAGTCCATCATCTGCAAGAAGCTATTATATACGCCCTTTAATTTCCACCTGCTAGTTTTCTCATCGTAAACTTCTAATTCATACCATTCCTCTTTCTCACGTAGTATAGTCGCAAGCTCGTCTTCTTCAGTTATTTCTCCACTAATTTCTATCACCAAGAGGCTTTGTAGCTTAAACTTCTATAAAGCTTTACTTAATGTACTAAAGGTAAGTTAAAGATATGACATATTGTCTTAGCAAGTGCTTAAAGGGCTTATACTACGCTGTTAGGGGTAAGAGAACGAGCATGTTGGAAACGAAAAGGATGAAGATGTGTTTCAAGCTTGAGAGGGTAAGGTTAAGGAGTTTGTTAAAGCGTTTGAGCAAGTATTGGTTAAAAATGTGGAGTTGTTAAAAGCAGATGTTTTGTCCCCTGTTTTTGAAAAGAAAAGTCTTTTAATGCCTTTTCTTGGACAAAGCTTAGCATAGCATGTGGAGATGTTGAAGATGAAGTTTGCGAACCGCGTTGAGATGTTAGGTGAGGAAGCTGCTTTCGAAGTGCTGGCTTTAGCTCAGGCGATGGAGAGAAAGGGAGCTGACGTCGTCCACTTTGAAATCGGGGAGCCCGACTTCGATACTCCCGAGCATATTAAGCAAGCAGCTATTGACGCCTTAAAGAAGGGGCTAACACATTACACACCTACACCCGGTTTACCAGAGCTTAGGGAAGCTATTGCAGAGAGGATACGTGAGGACTATGGTGTTGACGTGAAACCTGAAGAAGTTTTAGTAATGCCTGGTGCTAAGCCAGGAATTTTCTACTCACTTTTAGCTATTGTAGAGGAAGGCGATGAAGTCATCCTACCTAATCCGGGTTTTCCAGCCTATGAAAACGCCGTTAAGTTAGCTGGTGGTAAGCCAGTATATGTTCCATTGCGTGAGGAAAAGGAGTTTAGGATTACGTATGACGACATTGTTGAGAAGCTTAGCGAGAGGACGAAGGCTATTATCATAAACTCTCCTCATAATCCATGTGGTTCGATGCTTACACCAAGCGATATTAGAGACATAGCTGAGCTTGCTAAAAAGAAGGGATTTTACGTGCTTTCGGATGAGGTCTACAGCAAGCTTGTATACGAAGGGGAGTTTCGCAGCTTATTAAATGAACTTGACTTAGAGGATGGCGCTATTGTTATTGATGGCTTTTCCAAGACTTATGCTATGACTGGGTGGAGACTTGGCTACTGCATAGCTAATAAAGATTTGATAAGGAGGATGTCGAAACTTCAAAATAACTCTGTTTCATGCGTGCCAGCTTTTGTACAAGTGGCAGGAATAGCTGCCTTAAGAGGACCCCAAGAGTGTGTTAAGGAAATGGTTAGGCAGTATAAAGAGAGAAGAGATGTCATTGTGAACGAAATCAATAGAGTTGAGGGCTTTAGCTGTCAACGTCCTAAAGGAGCCTTTTACGCTTTTGTCAACGTTAAGAAATACAGAATAAAGTCTTATGACTTAATGAAGTTCTTATTGGAGAATGCTAAGGTAGCTGTATTACATGGATCCGCCATGGGAAGTTATGGTGAGGGTTACTTACGTTTTTCATATGCGACGTCAATTGATAAAATAAGAGAGGGTTTTGCTAGGATAAGGGAATCTCTTAAAAAGTTAGGCTAAAGACCGCTTTAAGATTTGAAGATTTTCAACTGCTCTATCCTTAGAAGCGAAGACACCTATCATCGGTATTTTCATCCCTTTACTTGCTAAGGTCTTCTCAAGCTCTTCCATGAAAATGCCTCTACCACAATTATATAGGCTTAGATCATTTCGATCAATAGGTATAAGACTAGTAGCGCATGTAGGTGAATGCTCTACTCCGATTATGCCTACAACTTTGTAACCTCTATTGGCAAAAATAAGTATTTGCTCAATAACTAACTTAGCTAGCTTTGAACAAAAGCTTCTAAACTCAGGTGTGTCATATTCAGGCTTGGATGCTGGAGGACGATCTATGCCTTTATAAAGAAGCTCTGGACAAGGTAGCTGTATGAGGCCATATCCTTGGCTTAAAAGAAAATGAATAACCTCTTCTAAAGCACAGACCCTCTTAGCTATTCCACTTGCTCTAGCATTTTGATTTAAAATACAATGTGCGACTAAGACTAGTCGCATACTTCTAACATCACTTTCAGACATTCACTACACCAAGCTCATCTAAAATCATGCACACAGCTTTTTTAACAGCACTTTCTGCTTTTGATGAAAGCCGTAGATTAACTTCATGTAGTGAATCAGCTTCTACCTCTATCCCTATAATTTTCACTTCCTTTAATGACCCGTATAGCTGTTTGCAAACTTCCAGTGTTAGGGGCAGGTCTATCTCGTGTAACGAGACTTTAGAACTTCGTGGAACTTGAAGCAGCTCCTCAGCTGATAGTTTTTGAACTTCTCCAGGTTTTCCTGTAAGCACTAGAGCATCAACGATTATGATCTTGTCATAGTTTGGAAAAATGTCTATTAGCAGTGTACTATTAACTCCTAGGTCTACAACTTCTACATGTGGAGGGAGATTTAGCTTTTGTAGCTCACGAATGACATGTATGCCTACTCCCTCATCACCTAACAGTATGTTACCAAACCCAGCTACAAGAACTTTCTTCATGGAGAAAGAAGAAAAATTGCTAAGCCTATTCGAGATTACTTAGCTTGGCTATTAGCCTATCTCTATCGTCGACAACTTCGATCACTAGTGGATAGTGCCCAGCTATAGTATGCGTTGCACATGATAGGCATGGATCGTAAGCTCTAATTAACATTTCTAACCTATTGAGAAGCCCCTCGTTGATCTGGCCGCCTTTTATGAATTTTTTAGACTCTTCACACATAAGCCGGTCAAAAGCAGGGTTGTTTTGTACGGTAGCAACAATGATGTTAGAGTCAGTTATTAACCCTTCAGCGTCTGCCGCATAGTGATGAATCAGCGTGCCACGTTGTGCTTCAACAACCCCTATGCCTTCCCCGCTTCTTGGCTTGACTGGAACTCGTAGATTTGACCCTGTGATCTTCGGATTTTCGAGAAACTCCAAAGAGCGCTCAGCGCATTCAAGTAACTCTATACATCTTCCTAAGTTGTAAAGTAAGGTATTGTGAATAGGCTTCCCCCATGTCCTTCTTAGCTCTTCGAAGTATTCTTGTGCTAGGGGGGTTGGCATTTTGTCAGCTACGTTAAGACGCGATAGCGTATTTACACGATATATTCCATTCGGCCACCCAGCTTTCTTGAAATACGGGAACTTCAGATAAGAGTATTCTTCAACGCGCTCAGCTATGTAATCTAGATATTGATGATATGGGAATTCAGCAGCTATGTTTCCATCAGGGTCTACGAAGCGAAGCTTGCCATGATAAAGCTGATGGACGCCGTGGTCATCAACCATCCCCAAGTGGTAAGTTCTGAGGACGCCTACGTTTTTAACTAAGTCTATGTATTTGTCAATAAGCTGCTTGCATAGCTCAACAGTTTCTTTAGAAAACTCGACTGCCCACTTCACATCAGGTAATAGTTTTTGACGCTCTTCTTCAGTTAACCCCTTTGATACGCCTCCAGGTATTGCTGTAACTGGGTGTACAGCTTTACCTCCTACGATCTCTGTAATCTTTATACCTACCGCCCGCAAGCGTATGGCGTTTTTGGCAATCTCAGGAGCTTTCTTTATGACGCCAACTAAGTTTCTCTCGCGAGGATCAGCATCGGGTCCTACAATAAAGTCTGGTGCGGCTAAGGCATAGAAGTGTAGAGAGTGGCTGTGGATGAAATTACCCATCAGCATAAGCTCTCTAAGCATGTTAGCTGTTTCAGGCAGATCTTCTGGTTGTAGTCCAAAATAGGCATCAACTGCCTTAGCGGAAGCCAGGTGATGGCATGTGTAGCATATGCCGCAAATACGTGGAACTATCAATGGAGCTTCTTCAATTGGTCTTCCGATTAAAAAGCGCTCAAACCCTCTAACTTCAAGAACGTGAAAATGCGCATCCTTAACGTTGCCCTCTTCATCAAGCCAAATCTTTATCTTCGCGTGCCCCTCAATCCTTGTTACAGGTTTTACTTCAACTACCTTGCTCATCGCGTCTCCCCGCCTCGATCCTCAACATATCTTGGGATAATAGCGGATGGAAGCGTGTATCTATAAAAGAGACCTACTGGGTCTGCTACTTTCTTCACAAGCAGCTCTGGGTCAACTTCAAGGAAACCCAGCGCACCAATCATGGATGCGGCTTGATCGGCTTGCGTTGCAGCAGGTCCCATACAGCCCCTACACGGCACGTGAGCTTGTGGGCATTTTGCACCACATCCTGCTCTCGTAGCAGGACCCATGCATACAAAACCCTGCTCTAGCAAGCAACGCTCTGGATCAAAGCCCTCTGAAGCTTCATACCAGCGCTTGACCACTTTAATCTCCTTCTTCTCCTCCTTCTTAAGTGGGCATTCATCACATACAGTCCTTGTTGACAAACAAGGTTCTTTTCCATCAAGAAGGGAGGACAGAGCATCCCAAATTAAGTCAGCTTCTGGAGGACATCCAGGTATGACGTAGTCAGTCTTAACGACTTTCCATATGGGAGCCACCATTTTCGTGAGCGGAGGTACTTCTTTACATGGTAGAACCTTATTGGGGTTGTCGGTGCTTTTTGTGTCAATATACACCTTACGCAAAAGCTCTTCTCTGCTGAAAAGGTTACCGAGACCAGGTATTCCTCCAAAGGCTGCACATGAGCCAAGGGCTATGAGAATCCTACACTTTTCACGTACCTCCTTTAAAACCTCCACGTTCTCCCAATTGCGCACTCCTCCGCTAACTAAAGCGATGTCAGCTTCTGGAATCTCCTTTACATCCATTAGCACAGGGCTATGAACGATCTCTATGCGGTCAAGCAAATTTAGTAGTTTCTCATGAATGTTTAGTAAGGAGATTTCACATCCTGAGCAAACACAAAGCCACTCATTAACAACCTTGACCTTTTCGGGCATATTTATAACTCCTCCTTAAAGTTTTTCATGGGAGAAGGCCCTATCTCCTCGTATTTTTGGAGTAGCTTCCTGACTATTGAAGCGAAGCGATCTCCTTCAGCTGCGGAAACCCACTCGAGAATTAGCCGCTCAGGGTTGAAACCCAGCTGTTCACATAACTTTTTGAGTAAAGCGAAACGTCTACTGGCTTTATAGTTGCCTGTAAGAAAGTGGCAGTCTCCTGGATGACAACCTGCATGCCAGACGAAGTCTGCGCCAAGCCTTAAAGCTTCGAGAAACTCTAGTGGATCATATCTTCCACTGCACATATGCCTTATTACTATCACATTCGGTGGATATTGTATACGTGCTGTTCCAGCATAGTCAGCACCAGCGTATGTGCAGTAGTTACAGGCAAAGCAAACAATTAAGGGCTCGAAGAGCTTCTTAGGCGTAGCCGGGTAAGCAGACTTTAGCTCAAGAACCTCTGGTTTATGCTCCTTCATCTCCACATGGTTCAATCAACTACACCTCTAAGAGCTTGCTTTACGAAGCTTTGATAGGTGAGGCTGCTACCTTGATGGCTTTTAAAGCCTCCGATGGTCCTACGAACAACGCTCTTATCATTGAAAGCAGCTGGTCATCAGTGAAGTGTTTGGCTTTAATAGCACCAGCTGGACAAGCAGCAGCGCAGGCTCCACATCCCTTACACCTTAAGACGTCAACCTTAGCACGCCTAACTTCTCTTCCTTCGACAACCTTAGTTTCTAGGGAAATAGCACCGAAGGCACATGTAGCTTCACATATACCACACCCCGAGCATAGGTCTTCATTAACTTCTGCTACGTTGCCGATTGTCCTGACTTTTCCTTGTGAGAGCAATGACATGGCATAACCGGCGGCAGCTACAGCTTGTGCTATACTATCAGGAATATCTTTAGGACTTTGTGCACAACCGCATATGTATACTCCGTCTACAGCAGTTTGCACGGGGTAAAGCTTCATGTGTAGCTCTTGTAGGAAGCCGTCAGCTGACAATGGAAGTTTCAGTATTTTAGCTAGTTCTAGCGTGGATTTTCTAGGTCTCATACCTACTGCTAAGACTACTAGGTCAGCTTCAACTTCGACAATTTTGCCGGTCAGAGTGTCTTCAGCGCGTACTACTAAGGTATCGCGAACAGGATCTTTTATTATCTCTGAAACCTTGCCCCTTATGTACGTGATTCCGTATTCCTCCACAGCTCTACGGTAGAACTCTTCAAAACCTTTACCAGCTGCCCTGACATCTATATAGAAGACATATGCTTCACCATCGGGAACACGCTCCTTGTAGAGAATAGCTTGCTTAGCAGTATACATGCAGCAGACCCTGGAGCAGAATGGAGCGTTTACTGTCTCATCACGTGAACCTATACAATGGATGAAGACAATACGCTTGGGCTCTTTCTTCCAGTCAGGCGGGCACAGGATCTTGCCTCCAGTCGGTCCTGTCGCACATAGTATTCTCTCAAACTCTAATGAAGTTATCACGTTTGGATATTTTCCATAGCCATATTCAGGTTTCTCGCGAGGGTCAAAGACGTCAAAGCCTGTCGCAATGATTATCGCGCCCACGTCTACCTCTATTTCTTCAGGTTTTTCATCAAAGTTTATCGCTCCAGCAGGGCAGAAACGCTGACAAACCCCACAGATGGGCTTACCAGTTTTTGGGTCACGCTTAGTGAGATACAAACAATGCTCTGGATCAATTAAGTAGACTGTTGGCACGGCTTGTGGAAACGGTAAGTAAATGGCTTTGCGCATGCTTAGCCCCATGTCAAATTCGTTTGGCACCTTTACAGGGCACTTCTCAGCGCATATACCACAGGCGGTACACTTTGATGGATCAACGTAACGCGGCTTCTTACGAAGCTTTACCTTAAAGTTGCCAATAGATCCCTGTACATCAACTACCTCAGTATATGTGAAGAGCTTTATATTGGGGTGCGCCGCAGCCTCATTCATTATAGGAGTCAATACGCACTTTGAGCAATCTAGTGTGGGAAATGTCTTGTCTAATTGAGCCATCCTCCCTCCTATTGTTGGACTTAACTCAACTAAGTAGACTTCAAATCCCGCATTAGCAGCTGCAAGCGCTGCAAAAAGCCCAGCTATACCCCCGCCAATCACCATGATGCGCTGAATAACGGAGACTTCCTGCTCTTCTAACGGCTCAAGCAAATTAGCCCGAGTTACGGCGAGTTCTACAATCTTCTTAGCTTTTTCAAAGGCTACGTCTGGCTCATGAGTGTGCACCCAAGTGCAATGTTCACGGATGTTTGCCATCTCTAGCAAATACGGGTTAAGACCTGCTGATGCTAGGCACTTCCTGAAGGTAGGTTCATGCAACCTGGGAGAACATGCCGCGATCACGACTCTGTTTAGGTTATACTGCTTGATGCTATCAATAATTAGCTGTTGGCCAGGTTTACTACACATATATGTGTAGT
>QMQV01000031.1 GCA_003649085.1 Thermoproteota archaeon | reverse complement strand
CGGCTCTTCTAATTAGATCCGGTCTTATGGCTGTTTGGAAAACTGATGGCAGTTTAACTAGACCTAGCTGGCTACCATCTAAGCCGAACACCGGAACTTGTTGTTCAGCACTCATTCGCTATCACCTATAGGCTTATCCCCACAATTTTAGGAGGTTCTGGAGCAATCTTCTTGGGAGGTCTTATTGGAAATCTTATCTTTATTAAGCGCTTCACAGGTCCTGGTATGGTACCTTCGACTACTATGTAGTCGCCTTTAATTACTCCATATCTGTGAAAGCCAGATTTGGGGGTTATCTCCTTTCCATTCTCACCGATTTTCAGTATTATCTTGTTATACTCCGTCCTCTGATGGAAACCCATTTGTCCTGGTCGCGGGACCGTCCACATCATGCTTGGAGCTGAGGGGCTTATAGCTCCTACAACACGGTGACCTTTCCTATGCTTATGCCATCTAGGCATGATCTTAACACCAAACCTCTTTACAACTCCCTGAAAACCTTTGCCCCTAGTTATTGAGATGACATCGACTACTTGTCCTTCATTAAAGACATCCTTTACTCTAACTTCTTTACCAAGCATGCCCTTCAAGTATTCAAAAGCTGCCTTAACATCCCCACCAACCTTTACTTCAAAGATCTCTGGGGTTTTCTTTCCTAGCCCTGATTTTCTAGGCTGCGTACAAACTATGGCGCGTATTTCACAAATCTTATCTAAGTTCGATTCAATCGCTTTGAGCGCAGGAGATGGATCATAGTCTTTAGGCATTGTCAAGACGCGATCTAAATCGCGGGGGAGCTCTTTAGCCCACGCTTCACCTAGCGTCTTTAGCCCGTCAATCGTCGATGTATAAGCTCTAAGCCCACAAATTAAGAGAGGCGGGGCATCAATTATCGTTACTACCTTAACGACCTCTCTCCCCAATAATGGGCTTCCAGGTCTGTTTTCAACAACAATAGCATGCGTAACCCCAGCTTTATATCCCGCGAAAGCAAGCAACTTGGGCGTATCAAGCTTCACATCTGGCCAGGTCCTAATCCTGGCTACTATGCTTCTAGCTCTTACGCGCGGATAGTACATTAATGAGCCTCTACGAGGCGCGCTTGTCCTTCGATGACCCATTCCCTACACCCATGGCTTCTCCTACTAAGTCGGCTTTTGAAAAACGAACCTCTAATATAACTCTATCTATCGTGCAATGAAAGTTACGCTAGTGCGTTTAATATCGCTAAAACAGCTTGTAAAGCTTCCTCAGTTCTCACGGTTTCTACGCCTTGATTTGGTATGAAATTTACAACGTAGTCCACGTGGTCTCGTAGCTTAGCTCCCTCCTCTGAGAATATCTCATATAGCCCCTTTGACGGTGAACCGAATAGTATAGCGATCTTGTTAGAGCGCCGCCATCTATTCACTAAGTCATTTAACACCGAGTGTAAATTAACGCCGTATTTTGAGGTCGCTATCGTTAAGTCGTATTTTTGACTTGCTAAAATCTTAGTTATTGGCTGATCTTCAAAGAAAACGTTAAACCCCCAGTATAAGGGTATATCTTCCTTTTGAACTAGTTGCGCTTTTAAGTTACCTTCTTCTTTGCGTAGGAGAAGTGATACTCTTAATCCTCGCTTAAGTTTAGTGTTTACATGTACGGGCTTATCTAAGCCTGCCTCGATAATCGAACCGGAGCGTAATGTTTTGACCACAACGCCGTCGCGGTAAGATACCTCGGGGAGAGCGCTTATTGTAGATTCTAGAGGGTGATGTGGAGTTCTAAGTGGAGGTAGTATCCCAGCAAATTTAAGCTCCTGCGTTAACGGAAATATATGCTTTCTAAGATATTGCGGTGTCTCCATATACTTCAAGACTTTTGCGATAAAAAGCCCATCTTCAGTTTTACTGTCTCTATCTCTGTAAATCACTACGTTGTTTACGCGATATGTTGCTAACGACCTACCTATTACGCCTACTTTAGCGGTCTTCTCCCTTAAATGTGGGACATCTGATACTATTGATGCTGGAATGTATACGGTTATGTCCTCTCTACGCTTTAAGACCATCTCCTTCCGTCCTTACTATGCTACTTACCCTTTTCCTTCTTCTTAGAGCTCTTACTAGATTCTTCACCCGCTTTCTGCTCACTTTTGCTGGCAAGTTCTAGTAGTGTTGTTCTCTGCCTACCTCCCATGCTTCATCCCCATGCTTTTCTAGTGCCTCAGAACTCTTAACTCTTGCGTATGTAAGCCGAGGATCTTCCTCGAGTAAAGTTTATTGCAGTCAATTAGGTATTTTCACTTGGCCGATGACGAGTTTGCCGAGTTCGCGGAAGCTTGATGTAGAGCCATTCATGCGCTGAGGCCTTAATGCTCTGACCGTTAGATTTAAAGAAGTTTTGCTTATTTTAAGGTTTGAAGGGTTATGGAAATATCATTGAAAGTAGAAGAGTTAAAGGCGTTGCTTAGATACGCGCTAGCTCATTGTAACTTTAACTGTCCAGCCGACCGTGACCCCGAAACTTGTTTGCTAATGGTTAGGCTATGTGAGAAAATTGGCATAAAGCCTCCTCCATGCGTTGAAGAGATGGGGGGCTTTGGCATAGAAGAGTTTCAGCGTAAGGTTAGGGATATCGAGGAAAGGCATCGTAAGCCAATAGCGGAAGTTTTAAGCAGTTTTGAGAAAGAAGGCACCGTTACCTTACAAGATGAGATTGATAGGATTGAGGGAACTTTCGCTGTAAAGATGTTGGATGTGTTGAGCAAAGAAAAGGAGAGGAAGGATTTAGAGCGTAAAGAGGGCAAGTAGCTTGGTGAACGTTATGGAAGAAACCTTGCCCAAGCTTTATGACCCTAAAAGTGTTGAGGAGAAGTGGCAGAGATATTGGCTAAGCGAAGAGGTTTACAAACAAGTTTACCGCTTTGACAAGGATAGCAATAAGCCTCCCTTCGTAATAGATACGCCACCTCCTTTTACATCAGGAGAACTTCACATGGGCCATGCTTATTGGAATATCTTAAACGACGTGATTGCTAGATATAAGCGGATGCGGGGATTTAATGTCCTATTACCTCAGGGGTGGGA
Organism: Thermoproteota archaeon; assembly: GCA_003649085.1. The sequence goes on along the minus strand of QMQV01000031.1, from coordinate 11,968 downwards.
TTGTCAGGGGCTTCCGACGGAACTAAAGGTGCAGTATGTGTGGAAAATTCCTAAAGATGACCCAGAGCGTTTTAGAGCTAAGTGTGTTGAATGGACAGAGCTCATGATTTCTAGGATGAAGGAGATGATGATAAAACTCGGCTACAGACCTGATTGGGAACAATTTGAATATAGGACTATGGATAAGTGGTATTGGGCTTGTGTTCAGAAAACCTTGTTAAATCTCTTTAAACGTGGCTTGATATATCAAAAGGAATTCCCTGTTCACTGGTGCCCTAAGTGTGGAACAGCGCTAGCGCAAGCAGAATTAGGATACGTTGAAAAGGAAGGCTTGCTGTACTATGTAGTCTTCCAAGTTGAGGATAAGAGAGTTGAAGTTGCTACGACAAGACCTGAGTTAATACCAGCTTGTCAAGCCTTGGCTTACAATCCAGGAGATGAGAGGTATGCGTGGCTTGTAGGTAAGAAAGCTAAGATACCAATATTTGAGAGGGAAGTGCCTATTTTACAAGACGATGCTGTTGACCCTTCATTTGGGACAGGGCTTGTTATGATATGTACGTATGGCGATGAACAGGACATTAGGTGGCAACAGAGGTATAATCTTCCCATCACGCAAGTTCTTGATGAAAATGGTAGAATTGTCGGTACAGGTAGATATGATGGGTTAAGCGTGGAGGAAGCTAGGAAAGCTATTGCTGAAGATCTTAGGAAAATGGGCCTCTTAACGCGTACTGAAAAAATTAGACATAGGGTGCTCTGCCATACTGAAAGAGCTGACTGCATGACTCCTATAGAGTTCTTGGTAAGAAAACAGTGGTTTATTAAGTCCATGGAATTCAAGGAGCAAGTGTATGAAAAGTGTAGGGAGATGGTGTGGGTCCCCGAGTACATGTTGCAACGCTTAGCAGACTGGGTTAACAGTATTGAATGGGATTGGGTAATATCAAGGGAAAGAGCCTTTGGTACACCAATACCTTTCTGGTACTGCTTAGACTGCGGGTTTGTGATATGTCCAGATGAAGATAAGTTGCCTGTAGACCCTAGAAAAGATCCTCCTCCAGTAAGTAGATGTCCAGCTTGTGGCTCAACGAGAATTGAGGGGGTTAAATACGTTTGCGATTGCTGGGTTGATTCTAGCATTACCCCTCTCATAGTGACAGGTTACTTTACGGATAGGAAGATGTTTGAGAAGATCTACCCAGCTGCTATTAGACAACAAGGACACGACATTATAAGAACTTGGCTTTACTATACAGTACTTAGATGTTTACTCGAAACTGGAGAAAAGCCATTTCAAGGAGTATTAATTAATGGACATATCCTTGGACCTGATGGTCTTAAAATGTCTAAGTCACGCGGTAACGTGGTAATGCCTGAAGAAGGCCTTTCGAAATATGGTGCAGATGCCATGCGACAAGCACTATTATCGCTTACACTAGGATCTGACTTTCCGTTTAAATGGGAAGTTGTGCGGTATGGCAAAAGTTTCTTACAGAAAGTGTGGTCTTCGACAAGGTTTGTCTACCCATTTCTTAAAGACTACAACATGGTGGACATCAATGTTGAAGACTTAAACATCCTCGATAAGTGGATTTTAGCTAAGCTTAGACACGCTTTACGTGAAGTTACTGAAGCATACGATAAGTATGATTTTCACATAGCCATAGATAGAATTCAGAGATTTTACTGGCTTGATTTCTGCGACCAATATATTGAAGGCGTCAAACATAGGCTTTACATGCCGAGCAATGAAGCCAGCAGAAAAGCAGCGCTTTACACACTATATAAGGTGCTTTGGGTTTCTATGAGAATGTTAGCACCTATATGTCCTCACATAACTGAGGAAATTTACCATCTCCTGTTTAGAAAGCATAATCAAGAACTTTCAATTCACGGTGTTAGGTGGCCTAGTCTTGATGAAATACCGGAAATAGGAGTTGAAGATGAAAAAGTTGGCGAGGCACTTGTTAAGGCTATTGCAGCTATTAGAGCTGAAAAAGTTAGAAAGAGAATTGCATTATCAAGAGAAGTTAAGAAAGTTAAAATTAAGGGGGCAAAGGAAGTTATAGAAGCTGTTAAGGGATTTGTCGACGAAGTCAGGAAGATACTTCATATTAAGGTTATTGAAGCTGAAGAAGCTGAAAACATCGCTGTAGAAATAGAGGAGTAGACCTTCCTTGAAGAGAGCACGAAGTTTTCTAAACAAATTTATGTTAAGTAACGTGCATAAGGCTTTATCAGATTTCGAAAAACACCTTGAGATGATAAAGAAGACTACAGAGCTTTTAGTTAAGTTAACTGAGGCCTTAAACATACAAGATCAGGAGTCTGTAAAGGCATTATCTGAGCAAATAGCGCATATAGAGAGAGAAGCTGATGACTTGAGAAGAAGCATTGAGTGGATGATAAGTAAGGGAGAGGTGTTTTTGAGCCTGAGGGAAGATTACTTAAGGTTAATTGACCGTGTTGATAAGATTGCTAGTGCAGCAAAAGATGCTGCACGAACAATTTCTTTAAGGAAGGTGAAAGAGGCGGAAATGGAGGAGTTACTAAGAGATGGCTTTGATCTAACTAAAATGGCGAAGGGCGCTGATGATATAGTTGTCAGCTTGATAAACGCCATACATTTGCTTAATATAGACTACCATAAAGCTTTCGAAAAAGCTCATGAGGTGGAAAGAGAGGAGGAAGGGTTAGATGATATTAAGCTTGAGCTTCTTAGAAAATTACATGAAAACGAAGATAAGATAAGTCCACTTACCTATACTCAACTTAGAGAGTTCATACTCCAAATTGATCAAATAGCAGATTACGCAGAGGATGCGGCTGACGTAGTAGCAATAATGGTCACCAAGGTTGGTGCTTAAAGGGGAAATTTGTGGATATTCAGTATGCTATCATATTGTCGTCTGCTGCTTTATGGGGATTTAGCTTATTCATGTTGGGAGCAAATAACGCAGCAAATGCGATAGGAGCTTTAATGGGCGCTGGATTGACGAGCATACGGCTTGGGCAAGCGATATTCATGCTAGGAGTTACGTTGGGAGCTCTTTTAGAAGGCTACAAGCTTTCAATGGTCTTAAGCGAGAGCATTTGGACTAGTCTAGGCTTTGAATCCTCGTCAATATTACTGGTTTCGACAGCGATAACTCTCTTTGCTACTTCTATAGGAGTCCCTTTACCAGTAACTTTAGCTGTTGTTGGAGGAGCTTGGGGTATTAGTTTTTACAGCGGGCAGATCCCATGGGGGCAAGTTACTGTTTTCTCCATAACTTGGGTCTTAACACCAGCTGTAGCAGCTTTTGTGTCACTTGTGGTCTACGCTGTCGTTAGGAAGTTAAGGAGACTTATTAGAAAAGTTTTGGACGCAGCTTTATTGGAAGGCGCTATATCGCTTATAGGAAGCTTCTACATAGCATATGTCCTAGGCGCTAATACTGTAGGCTTAATTTCAGGGCTTACTTCAGCACATCCTCCCCTGATCTTATTATTGATTGCGGGGCTGATAACCGGCTTAGGAGGTGTTAAGAGCATTAAAGTATGTCAAACAGTTGGAGGGCAGTTCGTGGACTTAGGAATTACCGCTACTGCTATTGTACAAGTAAGTAGTGCTCTTGTCATACACGCTTTAACTCAGATAAGTTGCCCAGCTTCTATTACACAAGCTGTTGTAGGCGCTATTCTAGGCGTGGGAATTTTCAAGGGTGTTAGAGCTATTAATTACGCGTTAGTTGCTAGGGTGTTTTTCCTATGGGCTTTGACACCTGTTATCGCTGCTCTATTGACGTGCCTAGTTTACGCTCAGCTGCTTAGCCTTTGGTAACTCCTATCGGCACTAATCTAGCCACTAGCGTAGCAATGCCGACTCTATGAGATACCTCCGCGACTCTATCTACGTCCTTATATGCTCCTGGGGCTTCTTCAGCTACTACTCTGATGTTGGCAGCTCTTATCTGGATGCCTCTTTGTTCAAGCTGTCTCTTCACTTCACTTCCCCAATACCGTCTAACAGCTTCCTCTCTGCTTAAGAAGCGTCCTGCACCGTGAGCTGTTGAACCCCAGCTTAGTTCCATAGCCTTCCTAGTGCCAACTAATACGTAGGAAGCTGTTCCCATGCTACCAGGTATTAATACCGGTTGTCCTATATGCTTGTAATCACTCGGTATATCTGGGTGTTCTGGTGGGAAAGCTCTTGTTGCTCCTTTGCGATGCACATATAAGGTCTTGTTTACACCGTTGACTTTATGCACTTCTCGTTTAGCTATGTTGTGTGCGACATCGTAAACTAGCTTAAGTCCAAGCTTCTCCGGATCAGTCTTAAACACTCTCTTAAAGGCTTCTCTGACCCAGTGTGTTATACATTGCCGATTTGCCCATGCGAAATTACAAGCTGCGCTCATCGCAGCAAAGTAATCTCGAGCTTCCTTACTATTTGCAGGTACGCATACGAGTTCTCGGTCTGGTATGCTAATGCCATATTTTCTGACCGCGTGTTCCATAACCCTTAAGTAGTCGCTGCAAACTTGATGCCCTAAACCTCGGCTTCCAGTATGTATCATTACAGTTACCTGCCCTTCAAACTCTATCCCCAAGGCTTTAGCAACTCTTTGATCGTATATCTTATCGACTACTTGGATTTCTAAGAAATGGTTTCCGCTTCCGAGTGTTCCAAGCTGTGGACCTCCTCTCGACTTAGCTTGACTTGACACCTTTGTATGATCGGCATCCTTCATTCTTCCATTTTCTTCACAATGATATTTGTCCTCATCCCATCCGTAGCCGTGCTCAATAGCCCACTCAACACCTGTATCTAATACCTTATCGAGCTCTGTTGGAGAAAGCCGTATAGGACCAGTGCCTCCTAATCCAGATGGCACTAAGTCAAATATCGTATCTACGAGCTGGTTTAGCTTCGGCTGAACGTCCTTTAGGCTTAAATTGGTTGTAAGTAATCTGACGCCACAGTTTATGTCGTAGCCCACTCCTCCAGGTGATATCACTCCCTCTTCGGCATCAAAAGCTGCAACACCACCTATTGGGAAGCCATATCCTTGGTGGCCATCAGGCATAACTATTGAAAACTTTACGATACCTGGTAAATGAGCAACATTAGCACACTGTTCTAGGGTTAAATCTTCATGCATTTTGCTTAACAAGTATTCATCAGCATACACTATGCCTGGAACACGCATACCATGTTTATAATTTTTAGGAATTTCCCACGTGAAATCTCCAACCTTCTTTAGCGGTACTTTAACCATTTACGAAGCACCAGTATACGTGAAAAGGAGAAGTGTGTTAAAAAGCTTAGCGACGTTGCTAAAAAAGATGAACTGATTTTATATGTCCAATACAAACTTTGCTTCAGCGAAGTCTTTTGACACACGAATCTCCATTAGGGAATACGTTGGGGACTTAACCTCAGTTCTAGCTTCGTGCTTCTCAACTGAGTATTTTTCTCCATAAACCTTAGCTTTTAAGTAGCATACGCCATTACATTTAAGATCAGTGATTGACGTTTTTCCAATAGCTAAACCCTGCGACGTAAAGATTATTAAAAGCTCCTCAAGCCAATTGTACAATAACTGATATAAGTCCATGCCCTCAACAGTTACCTCGTACTCTTCCTTTAAATCCACCTTCTCGGTATTTATCATGACCTCAAATAACGCCTTAGCAGCGCTTTCAAAAACTTCCTTTAAATCCCTTCCATATGCTTTGACATACACATCAGCCATGTGCTCTAAAAATTCAAAGGGCATAGCTATACCACATCGGTAAACGATATAAAAACCTTTTATTAACTTAAGCTATGAGCCGGGGTGGCTGAGTGGTCAAAGCGTCGGCCTCGAGATCTCAAACTATAATAGGGGCGTGAAAGCCGATGCCCGCTTGGCGGGCGCAGGGGTTCGAATCCCCTCCCCGGCGCCAATTTTCTTAAAATTCCCCAAGAGGATACCTAGATTAATTCTGAACTAAAAAGAAGAATTGTTGACAGATATTGCGCCAAATAAAAAGTTAAAATAAGTTTTAGGAGTTAGGAGCAAAGAAATGTTAGATAAGCTCTACTTCTATATATACCTCGTCTGGTATTTGGATTCTCATCACTTGGCGCATTGTTCTCTCATCAGCATCTATGTCTATAACGCGCTTATGAATGCGCATTTCCCATTTTTCCCATGTTTTACTGCCTTCTCCACACGGCGACCTCATCGTCGGTACAACCAGCCGCTTTGTGGGGAGAGGTATTGGACCTGACATCTTAACACCTGTTTTTTCAGCTACTTTCTTTATTTGAGCACATACTTCTTCCAGCTTCTTGTAATCGGTGCTGCTAAGCCTTATCCTCGCTTTTTGAGGCATTACTGGCACCTAAGCTATTGTCTCACTTCTTAGCGATGGGCGCTGGCTTAATATCCATTACTATGCCAGCCGCTATTGTCCTACCCATATCTCTTAAAGCAAACCTTCCTAGAGGTGGCAAGTCTTGATATCTTTCTACGACTACAGGCTTTATCGGCCTGAAGCGCACTATAGCACTATCTCCTTGTTTCAAGAAGCTCGGCTTCTCCTCTATGACAGCACCGCTTCTAGGATCAATCTTCTTAACTAGCTCTACAAATGTCGTGGCTACGGTAGCTGTATGAACATGCATCACTGGTGTATAGCCGGCTGCTATAGCTGTTGGATGGTACAGCACGAAGATTCTGCCAACGAACTCCTCTACGACTGTTGGAGGCTTATCTGGGTGGCCTGCTACATCTCCTCTTCTAAGATCAGTTTTGCTTACGCCTTTGACGTTGAAGCCTATGTTGTCTCCCGGTAAGGCTTGGTCAATTCTAACGTGGTGCGTCTCTATTGACTTGACTTCGCCGCTCTTATTAGCCGGCATGAATACTACAGTATCACCAACTTTTAAGACGCCAGTTTCAACTCTACCAACGGGGACTGTTCCTACACCAGTTATCGAATAGACATCTTGTACAGGTATTCTTAAGGGCTTATCGACGGGCTTAGGCGGTTCTTTAAACGTGTCTAAGGCTTCAAAGAGCGTTAGACCATCGTACCACGGCATGTTCTCGCTCTTCTTTATAATGTTATCACCTTTCCAAGCTGATATCGGTACGAAGTGCATTTTTGACGTGTCGTAGCCTATGGTCTTTAAGAACTTTGCTACACCCTCTTTTACTTCCTCATATCTCTTTTTGTCGTAGTTTACGGTGGGATCGTCCATCTTGTTGATAGCTACAACTACTTGGTCAATGCCTAGCGTCTTGGCAAGGAATGCGTGCTCTCTCGTCTGCCCGCCCGCGCCTATACCAGCTTCGTATTCTCCACGCTTAGCTGAAACTACTAAGACAGCGCAATCTGCTTGTGACGCACCTGTAATCATGTTCTTGACGAAGTCTCTATGACCGGGAGCGTCAATAATCGTGAAGAAGTATTTGGGAGTTTCGAACTTCCAGAAGGAAAGGTCTATGGTCATGTCACGTTCTCGCTCTTCTTTTAACTTGTCGCCAAGCCATGCGAATTTAGCGAACTCCTTACCGCTCTTCTTAGCTTCCTCTTCTAGTTGTTGTAACATTCTTGAGTCTAGACCGCCAGCTAAGTATAGTAGGTGTCCTACAAGTGTGCTCTTACCGTGATCCACGTGTCCCATTATGAGCAGGTTTAAGTGCGGTTTCTTTGGAACAGACATGGAATATCTCCCCTTTACAATACCTACCTTGTTAGCTCAAATGTTTGCTATTAAAGCGAGTATATAAAGTTTAATTTCTAAATGGTGCTTTATCAAGAAGGAGAAGAAGCTCTTAAGGAGATAACTACCTAGCCGACATTGCGATGCGCTCAACTTCTTCTTTACGTTGAATAGCATAGCTCTTCGGGTCGTAGTTTGCAGCCGCTATTATCTCGTCAGCTAAACATTCATCTATGGGCTTTATATTGCTAAATGACGCTAGCCTAGCACCATCTGTAATGAAGCGTAAAGCGAGATCTACTCTACGTTGAGGAGAAGCATCTACTGACTGCGGGTAGACTATGCCACCGTAGCTTATCCTCGTAATTTCCTCTCTTGGAGCGGCGTTTTCTATGGCACGTACCAAAACTTGTATAGGGTTCTCTCCTGTTTTAAGGTGTATTATCTCAAAGGCGTTTTTAACAATGTTTGTTGCTAAAATCTTCTTTCCAGCATTTTTACCTGGCCTCATCATGCGGTTTATGAGGCGCTCCACTATGAAGACCTTAGCTTTGCCAAACCTCCTATGCTCATGCCTACCTCCAGAATGGGGTAAAAACATTGGTGTTAGGCAAATGTAGCCTCGTAAGCCAGGGTCTCTAACCTCAACACCTGAAACAGACCACTTACCAAAAACCTTGATTTCCTCGCTAGAAGACGATATAGCTCCTCACCTCACAGGTTTTTGCTTTTTCCCAGTCATCAAGGCGTGAAGTGAAACTCCATTGACTTTAACTACCTTCCACCTAACGCCTGGCAAGTCTCCATAAGCTTTTCCTTGAGGCCCTCCTATTCCTTCAACAATTACCTCATCGTGTTCGTCTACGAAGTTTAACGCGCCGTCTCCTGGCAAGAAAGCTGTTATCGGCTTACCGGTTTTAATTAGCTGTACCCTGACGCATTTTCTCACAGCACTGTTAGGCTGACGGCTTTCAATACCTACTTTCTCTAAGACTATGCCCCTCGCTTGCGGAGCGCCTTCAAGAGGGTCAGCTTTCTCATCTAGCCTCAGCATTCTCCTTTTATACTCTCTAAGGCTCCACCTAAACTTCTGCCTCTTCTGAGCTAGTTTTCTCGCCGCAAAGAGCCCTCGGGGGGCTTTCTTCATGTCAAGCACCTATTATGCGGAGTAAGTGGACTTATTCTCAACTATTTAAGCTTCGCGCCTTTAAATAACGCTTATATGATCTATGTCAAAGTGTCTTTTAGCTAAGAAGCGAGCACGAGCAATGTTTTTACCGTTCTTACCAATAGCTAAGCCCTTATCCTTAGCCTCAACGGAGACGTAGGCTACTTTCCTACCATCAGGCATCTTAGTTATCTTAATTGCCTTAACCTTAGCGGGAGCAAACAGGTTTTTAATAAAGAGCTCGGGGTTATCGGCGTACTCCACGACCTCAACTTGCTTGCCTAAGATGCTTCTCAGCCTCTGTATATTAGCTCCGTTTCTACCTATTGCTAAGCCCATATCACCTGGTCTCACTACGAAGATTATCCTACCCATTGAGTTATCTATTACACAGTCCTTTGCAACAGCCCCTGTTAGATTCTCGAATAGCGCTATGTACCGCATTTCGTCGGCAGTGAGCTTTATCGAGGGAACTTTCTAACCCCCCTCGCCTGCTAGCTTCAGTATTTCTGAGTCACCTTCATCAATGACGGAGACTGCCGCCACTACAAAAGGTTTACCGCATATTGCCCCAAGATCCCAGCTAGAACCTGGGTATATGTAAATAGGTATTTTAGACACTCTAGCGTAAGCTGATATCTTATCCTTGATGCCTTGAGGCGTGTTTGACGCCATTATTATCAGCTTAGCTTTACCCTTGCTCGCTAACCTCATAGCTTGTTTAGATCCTAAAACCACCTTACCTGTTTGCATGGCAACTTTCAATTCCTTTGCTACGTCAATCAAGCCTTGCTCCCTCGCGCGAGGGCTTTATGAGCAGCTCAACTAAACCTGTACCTAATGGTATTGGCTGCCCTACGATGACGTTTTCAGTTACTCCTTGTAGCTGATCTTCTTCCCCTCTAACAGCTGCTTCAAGTAAGTGCTTAACCGTTACCTCGAAAGCCGCTCTAGCTAATACGCTTGGCTTTTCTCCGCTCACGCCGTGGCGGCCTATTTGCTTTATTGTGCCGCTTTGAGTCATTAAGTCTGCGACTAGCATTACGTGCCTCATGTCCACGTCGAGACCTTGCTCCTCTAAGACCTTAGCAGCTTCCCTTATTATGGCAGCTCGCGCAGCCTCTATTCCAAGCACATTTGCTATCTCATAGATGTTGTTGGTTGTCGTTCTTGACGGATCGACGCCTTTAACTTGGAGGACAGCCTCTAAATCCGAGCCGTCGGTGTATAGCACGTATTCGTCTCCTTCCTTTTGAATAACTACTCTCTTGATGTTTTTAATCCCTTTAAGCCTTAAGTCGAGAATCCTCTCCCTAATCTTGTGAAGCTTTTCGTAACTTGGAGAGCCCCCTACGACGAAGATTAGCTTGTCTCCTTCCTCTTCTAAGCTTGCTGGCTTAAGTCTTTGTAAAGCTTGTTTAACCTGCTCTTTGGTAATTCCCTTATCTTCTAAAACCTCTTCATCTAGCGCTATGATTATCGACGCTGTCATTAAGTCTACTTCAGCGTTTTTACAGACATTCTCTACTGTTACCCTCTCTATCTTAGAAGCTATCTCCTTCGCCTTTTCCCTATCATACCTATGTTCTTCATCTAGGTATATGGTCATCATCGGGGTTGATGGCTGCCTCCTAGCATCAAGTATCTCTATGAGTCTAGGCAAGCCTAGCGTAACGTTAAGTTCTCTTACACCTGCGTAATGGAATGTCCTCAAGGTCATTTGTGTGCCAGGCTCGCCTATAGATTGAGCAGCTACAGTGCCTACAGCTTCTCCAGGCTCGACGAGTGCTTTGCGATAAGCTTTGTATACTTCTTCGATAATCTTCTTGCACTGCTCTTCAGTTATTTTCAGCTTTGAAAGCTTTGACCTTAACTCGTCAATGAGCTTCTTTGGCATCGAGTTTTCGTATGCGTTTAGCAGCTCGTTGATCTTAGCTTCATTTATGGCTGACATGGCTTACTCACCTACCGTGCCCAATACCTTCTCTATTATCTTATCGACGTTGACTGCTTTGCCGTGATCGCTTTTAGCTGGATCTACGCCGTCTTCTCCATACATGAACTGGATTATTGCGCCGCCTGGGCTTCTAACTGTGCCGTCGTATTCAACGCGTAAGTCTTGAAGCGCGTTTATAAGCCTTCTCTGCATGTAGCCGCTTTGAGATGTCCTTACAGCCGTATCTACCAGACCTTCTCGTCCTCCCATAGCGTGGAAGAAGAACTCCACTGGGTTAAGCCTATCTCTATAGCTGCTGTACACGAAGCCCCTAGCTTTAGCTCCTATGTCGTGTGGCTTGAAGTGTGGTAATGTTCTATTGCGGTATCCCCTAACGATTCTCTCGCCTCTAACTGACTGTTGCCCTACGCATGCCATCATTTGAGCGAGGTTAAGGATGTTTCCTCTAGCCCCTGTCTTAGCCATTATCAATGCCGAGTTATCGCTCTTTAAGAAGCTGCTAGCGATTTCGCCTGCTCCATCCCGTGCTTCTGCTAGCACCTGCATGATCTTCATTTCAAGCGTCTCCTCTAATGTCCTGCCAGGCAGACGCTCTAGTTCTCCGCGCCGATAGGCATCAATGAGCTCCTGGACCTTAGCTTCGGCTTCTGCTAATAAGGCTCTAATCCTCGCCTTAGCTTCTTCAGGTATATCTAATTCAGTGAGCCCTATTGTAAAGCCATAGCGATCGATGTGTGCTAAGAACATTTTGAAAGCTGAGTCTATGAAGTATCTCCCAGCTTCTGTTCCGTAGTCCTTTATTATCCTGTGTAAGACGCTTTCTGCTTGACCTGCTCCAATGGACTTCTTATCCAATACGCCCGATATTAAGATACCATCTCTTATCACTACGTAAGCATCATACTTGCAGTTCTCCTTTGCACATTCTGGGCATTTTGAGCAGAAGCTTGACTTAAGTGAGTAGTTTAAGCCTTTAGGCATGAAGAGGCTTACAAGCTGCTTACCAGTCCAGAGCTTCTTAGGCTTTAAGAAAGCTGGTTGTGGTAAATCACCTTTATAGTCTGCGGCTGCCAGTAAGTCGCATACCTGATCTTTGTCAAGCAACGTCTGCTTATAAGTTAACAGGAAAGCCCCTGAGATG
>QMQV01000030.1 GCA_003649085.1 Thermoproteota archaeon | reverse complement strand
GGTCATAGGTAGGCAAGGACAAACCATAAGGGAGCTTGCCCACATTCTCGAAAGCAAGTTCGGTTTAGAAAACCCACAGATAGCCGTAATGGGCGTACAAGTACCAGAGCTCAATGCGCGCATAATGGCTTCTAGAATAGCTATGGCCCTTGAAAGAGGAGTCTACTTTAGAAGAGCTGCTTTCATTGCCCTAAGGCAGATAATGGAAGCTGGGGCTAGAGGCGCTGAGATAGTTATAAGAGGTAAGCTTACAACTGAAAGAGCAAGGTATGAAAAGTATAGAGCTGGCGTCGTGTTAAAAGCCGGTCACCCATCGGAATACGCTATAGATAAAGCCGTAACATACGTTTTGCTTAAGCCAGGGGTCTATGGGATTAAAGTCAAAATCTTTTTACCAGTCAAGACGGTCGACGACATATCAGTGAGCCAAGCCCCGCAGCCAACGCAAATAACAGTTGAAGAAGGCCCTGCTGAAGGAGGTAGATGACGTGGCTCTTAAAGCAAAGGACATAAGGAGGATGTCGAGAGAAGAAAGGGAGAACAAGCTTAGGGAGCTTAAAGCAGAGCTTCTTAAGCTTAGAGCTGCTTTTGCACTAGGCTCTATACCAGAGAACCCCGCTAGAATGAAGGTTCTGAGAAAGAGCATAGCGAGAATTCTTACGATAAACCGTGAAGAAGAGCTCAAGAAGGAGAACAGAGGGGGTAAGCGTTGAAAATTACTCCATACAACATACTCAACCACGAGCTCATAGGGCTTAACGTCGAATTAACTGGTTGTAAAAATAAGAGTCTAGAAGGTGTTAAGGGCATGGTGATTGACGAAACCATGAAAACCTTCCTAATCTTAACAAGTGAAGGAAGTAAAAAACGTGTGCCTAAAGATGTCTGTAGCTTTATATTCACCCTACCTAACGGGACTAGAGTTAAGGTGGATGGAAGCTTACTTGTAGCAAGACCAGAAGATCGCGTTAAGCGCTTAATTAAGAGGAGGTGGTAATTTGAAGGAGATTGTTAAGGGCGTTAAACCCCCAGAAACAGTTTGTAATGACAAGAACTGCCCGTATCATGGGCAGCTCCCTGTAAGAGGGAAGATACTTGAAGGGGTTGTGGTAAACGATAAGATGCAGAGGGTTGTGTCAGTTCAAGTTAACTACCTACACTATGTACCTAAGTACAAGAGGTATGAGAGGAGAAGATCTAAAATACATGCCTATAACCCTCCATGCATCAAGGCTGTTAAAGGCGATATCGTGAAAATTGCAGAATGCCGTCCAATAAACAAAACAACAGCTTTCGTCGTAATCGGTAAAGGTGGTGGTTGAGGTGGCGAAGCGAGGTAAAGGCCTAGGCAAAGGCATAACGTATAGGCCAGGCGTAAGTGCAGGTCTTCAAGCAGGCTCGTATTTGATATGTGCTGATAACAGCGGAGCAAAGCTTCTTCAGATAATAGGTGTCCCAAAGTATAAAGGTAGGCTAAGAAGACTGCCTAAAGCTGCTGTAGGAGACTTAGTAGTCGTATCAGTAAAGGAAGGGACTAAGGAGCTTAGGAAACAGGTCTTAAATGCGGTGATAATAAGGCAGAGAAAGCCCTATAGAAGGATGGACGGCACTTGGATCCAATTTGAAGACAACGCAGGCGTCATAGTCACACCCGAAGGAGATCCCAAGGGTACTGAAATTAGAGGACCTATCGCCAAAGAAGCTGCTGAACGTTGGCCAAAGGTCGCCGCGCTAGCATCGATTGTTGTGTGAGGTTTTAGCTATGAGCTCGCAGCCTAGGAAGCAGAGGTTAAGGCTTTACCAAGCTCCAATTCATGTCAGAAGAAAGAACTTATCAGCACGCTTATCAGATGAGTTAAGAAAGGAATATGGTAGGAAGACAATCCCGATAAGAAAAGGTGACACCGTATTAGTAGTTAGGGGAGACCATGTTGGACATGAAGGAAAAGTTGTGGAAGTAGATCCTGAGAAGGGGAGAATTAAGATTGAGGGACTTACTGTAACACGTGCAGATGGAACAACTAGGCTAATACCAGTTCATGCGTCCAAGGTCATAATCACCAAATTAGATCTTTCAGATAAATGGAGAAAAGAAAAGCTAGAATCCTCCAAGAGGTGATAAGCTTGTCACATCACTTAAAGACATACCCTGCTCCAAGGTTTTGGCCTATTTTAAGAAAGGAAAAGGAGTGGACTGTTAAACCTAGACCAGGACCACATCCTCAAGATAGGTCTATACCGTTAGCCATAATCTTACGCGATATATTAAAATATGCTGAAACCATGAAGGAAGTTAAGAAGATATTAGCTGAACGAAAGGTATTGGTAGATAGGGTTGTTAGGAAGGACTATAAGTTTCCTGTAGGGTTAATGGATGTCATCAGCTTACCTGATGCGAAAAAGAATTTTAGGGTTTTACCGCATTCAACATATTTCCTCACATTAGTTGAAATACCTGATGAAGAAGCCAATTTCAAGCTCTGTAGGATAGAGAATAAGACGACGGTTAAGCGAGGAAACATCCAGCTTAACTTACACGATGGCAGGAATTTGCTAATAAGAGTTAATGATCCCTTCAACCCAGTTGAAGATACGTACTCTACATTAGATGTTTTAAAACTATCATTACCAGATGGCAAGCTCTTAGAGACGTTCAAGCTAGAGAAAGGCGCTTGGGCTATAATTATAGGCGGAGAAAATGTCGGCAGATACGGCGTTATAGAGGAAATATCAGATGTTGGCTTTAAGAGGAAAAACTTAGTTACGATAAGGCTGCTGAACGGAGAAAAAGCAATTACGATAATGGATTACATCTTCGTCATAGGAAGAGACTCTCCCATAATAACTCTACCAGAAGGTGGCTAACAAATTGGCCCTGCTCCAAGAGGTTGAACAGGTAAACCCCATGAAATCCATAAGGATTGAGAAGGTAACTGTAAACATGTCAGTTGGTGCTGGTGAGCGACTAGCTAAAGCTATGACTGTGTTAAACATGCTTACTGGTGCAAAGCCATGTCCAAGACGTGCTAAAAAGACAATTAGAGAATTCGGTATAAAGAAAGGGGAGAACATAGCGTGCGTCGTCACGCTAAGAGGGAGGGCTGCCATAGATTTTCTGAAGAAAGCGTTTGAAGTCATTGGCTACAAGCTTCCCAGAAGAGTTTTCGACAAGTTTGGTAACTTCTCCTTCGGAATAAAGGAGCACATACAGTTTCCTGGCGTTAAATATGATCCAGCACTAGGGATCTTTGGAATGGACGTTTGTGTAACTCTAGAACGCCCTGGATATCGCGTAGCTAGAAGAAGGAGAAAGCGTGCTAAGGTGGGGAAGTCTCATAGAGTCACGAGGGAGGAAGCGATTGAGTTTATAAGCAAGACTTTCGGCGTTAAGGTGGAGGGCTAGCCAGCGATGGGCAAGTACCGGCCGCCGAAAGAAAGAAAATTCGGTAAGGGGAGCAGACGTTGTAGGAGATGCGGAGCTATAGGTAGGGCACTCATTAGAAGGTATGGATTAAACCTATGCCGCCAATGTTTTAGGGAAGTAGCTAAGGAATTAGGTTTTAAGAAGTACATGTAGCTGAGGGAGACGACCTATGACGGTAATGGATCCCCTAGCCAACGCCCTCGTAACCATTAAAAACAATGAGGAACGAGGGAAAAAAGAGTGTATAATATACCCAGCATCTAAGCTAATAGCTAGAGTACTCAGAGTGTTGCAAAAAGCTGGTTACATCGGAGAATTCGAGTTCATAGACGATGGGAGAACAGGGAAGTTTAGAGTTCAGCTTTTAGGAAGAATTAACAACTGTGGCGCAATAAAACCACGTTTCCCAGTAAGCTATAGAGAGATAGAGAAATGGGAAAAGCAGTACTTGCCTAGCCGAGATATCGGGTTGTTAATAATCTCCACATCAAAGGGGATCTTGACCAATAAAGAAGCTATAGAGCGCAAGGTAGGCGGGGTTCTACTAGCCTACGTTTACTAGGGTGTGAGTACGTTGGTGAAAATAGATTATTTATCAGAGACCATTGAAATTCCCGAAAACGTCAAAGTAGAGGTAGATAGAGGAGTAGTTAAGGTTACAGGCCCTAAAGGACAGCTTACGCGAGATTTCTCTAAATCAGGAGTGAACATATCTTTAACACCTGAGAGAAAGGTTCTCTTAGAAGTCTGGAATGCTAATCGCAGGCTTAAAGCAATGATAGGCACTATAGCTTCTCACATAAGAAACATGATAAAGGGTGTTACACAAGGTTTTAGATACGAGTTAAAGATCATATATGCGCACTTCCCAATATCCGTTAAAGTTAAAGGCAATCAAGTAATCATAGAAAACTTCTTAGGAGAACGTGCTCCTAGAATTGCTAAAATCATAGGTGATGTCAAAGTAACGGTTTCAGGTGATACGATAATCGTAGAGGGCATAGACAAGGAGCAAGTTGGTCAAACAGCTGCAAACATACACTTGGCTACGCACATAAAGGATCTGGACCCAAGAGTCTTCATGGACGGGATATACATCGTAAAGAAGGGGGTTATGGCAAGTGGTTAAGAAAAGCGTTGAACGGCTATTAAAGCTAAGAGAGGAAATTAATCAAAAGCGTCCAGAGTTTTTAAGGACTGACTGGTGGCGTTTCCCACGCTTGGGGTTAAAGTGGCGTAGCCCTAAAGGCCCTAGAAACAAGATGCGCTTAAAGAAAAGTGGTAGAGCAGCTATTGTAGAGGTAGGCTATCGTGGGCCAGCTGAGGTTAGAGGCCTTCATCCATCAGGATATGAGGAAGTGCTGGTAAGAAACATTAAAGACTTATATAGAATTGATCCTCAGCGACAAGTTGCTAGAATAGCGCATACAGTAGGCGAGAAGAAAAGAGCCGCTATTGTTGAAAAAGCAAAGGCTCTAGGCATTAAGATAGTAAACATAGCCGAGGCTAGGTGAACACCGTGCAAGTAGATACTCAGAAGAAGATAGCTGCGAAAATACTCAAAGTAGGGGTCTCTAGAGTATGGATTGACCCTACGCAACTTGACAGGGTCTCAGCAGCCATAACTAGAGAGAGCATTAAAAACTTGATTAAAGAAGGCGTAATAAAGAAGCTTCCTGAAAGAGGCGTTAGCCGAAGTAGACATAGGAAAATAGCTAAGCAGAAAAAGAAAGGTCTTAGAAAAGGACCTGGCAGCAGAAAAGGTCCAATAGTTGATGAAAAGGAACTTTGGATGAACAAGATAAGAGCCATCAGGAAATTCTTGAAGATGTTGAGGAAAAGGAGGATTATTACTCCAAGGGTTTATCGGCAACTATATAGAATGGCTAAAGGAGGGGTCTTTGACAGCGTAAGGCAAGTTAAAACTTACATTAAAGAGCATGAGCTAGCTAGACGGTGAACTTGATGGCGCGCGGACCAATGTATAAAGTGCCATTTAGGCGCAGGAGAGAGGGTAAGACAGATTATAGATTGAGAAGGAAACTCATATTGTCTGGTTTACCTAGGCTTGTCGTAAGGGGGAGTTTAAAACATTTTATAGTTCAAGTTGCGAAAGCTGAAATTGAAGGAGATAAAGTCCTAGCATCAGCACATACAAAGCAATTAGTCAGGGATTTTGGCTGGAAAGGCGCTTGCGGTAATGTTCCTGCGGCATACCTCGTAGGCCTACTTGCGGGATTAAGAGCTGTCAGCAAAGGCATTAAGAAAGCAGTTCTAGACATAGGTCTCGCAACCCCGACCAAAGGTTCACGCGTCTTCGCTGCACTCAAGGGAGCTTTGGATGCGGGCATGGAGATTCCCCATGGTGAAGAGATGCTTCCAGACGAAGATAGGATACTAGGTAGGCATATAGCTGACTATGCGCATAAGCTAATGGAGTATAATATCGAGGAGTATAATAGGAGGTTTTCACGCTACTTATCAAATAACCTGCCTCCTGAGAAATTACCCGAACATGTTGAGGAGGTGAAAAACAAAATACTGGCTGCTTTCGAAGGAGGTGACGAAGGTGGCGGTCAGCAAAGCTGAGGAGTGGACTCCAAGAACTTCCCTGGGTAAAATGGTTAAGGAAGGTCAAATAACCTCAATAGACGAAGTTTTCAAGCTCAACCTTCCAATAAAAGAGCCAGAGATAGTCGACATATTGTTACCTGGTCTTAAACATGAAATAGTTGCTGTAAACCTCGTACAAAAGCAAACCGATGCTGGAGAAATCACGAAGTTTAAGGTCGCCGTTGCGGTAGGCAATGAAGATGGATACGTAGGGCTGGGAACCGGAAAAGCTAAGCAAATGCGATTTGCTATAGACAAAGCTTTGGCAAATGCCAAGTTGCACATAATTCCAGTTAAAAGAGGCTGCGGCAGCTGGGAATGTTCATGTAATCGCCCACATAGCGTACCTTATGTAGTTGAAGGGAAATGCGGTAGTGTAAGAGTAAAGTTAATACCGGCTCCAAGAGGTGTTGGCTTGGTAGCAGGCGATGTTGCGAAAATTCTGCTTAGGTTAGCTGGAATTCAAGATGTATGGACTTCCACAAGAGGGGAAACGAGAACTACAGTAAACTTCGCCTTCGCAGTCTTCGACGCTCTTAAGAACACATATGCATTAAAGAGGTAACTAAAACATGCCCCCTTTGATCGTAGCCATTAAAATACGTGGAGATGTTGGAGCTTCTCCTGATGTAAGATATACCCTTAACTTACTTAGACTAAGGCGCAAGCACGTAGCTGTAATCTTAGAAGCGTCACAAAGCATCTTAGGCATGCTCAAAAAAGTAGCTGAATACGTTACATGGGGGGAACTTGACGAAGAGACGCTGGCTCTCCTCCTAGAGAAAAGGGGAAGGCTTATTGGAAATAAGAAGATAACCGAAGAATATCTTAAGTCAAAGGGTTTTTCATCCTTTAAAGAACTTGCTCAGGCATTGCTTTCAGGGAAGATAACGCTAAAACAGCTTCCAGAGATAAAACCCTTCTTTCGGCTAGCTCCTCCAAGTGGAGGCTTTAAGAAAACTATCAAGAAACACTACTTGGCTGGCGGAGAATTAGGTTATAGAGGTTCTGCGATAAGACCTCTTATTAAGGCGATGGTTTAATTCGCGTTAAGTTAATCTAAGCGAATTAAGCCTCTTATTCTTGGTGAGAGTTTCATGGTAAGAAAGCGTAGGTTTCCATTCTGGTTTGACGACATATTTGAAGAGTTTGAACGGGAATTCGAGTACATGGAGGAAATGATGCATAAGCTTATGAGAGAAGCATTTGAGGCTCATGGCCGAGAGAGGCCTTTAGTCTATGGCTTTTCAATGACCATAGGCCCTGATGGAAAGCCCGTAATAAGAGAATTTGGCAATGTGAGACCTAGCATGCGCGGTCCTGTCGTTAGGGAAGAGATGGAGCCCCTCGTTGATGTTATGGAAAGCGGAGACTACATAAAGGTTTACGCGGAATTGCCTGGAGTTGAGAAAGAAGACATTAAGCTAAATGCTACGGAGAATACCCTAACGATATCTGTTGATACTGAAAAGCGCAAGTATTATAAGGAAATCTCCCTGCCATCACCTGTAAAGCCTGAAACTGCCAAGGCAACGTATCGCAACGGAGTACTTGAAGTACAACTTGAAAAAGCCAAAAAACCTGGAACATCCATAAAAATTGAGTAATACTTCTCGCTAAAAATTTAAAGTCGTTTTAAAAGTAGCTTTAGCTACCGCCAGGTGCTAACTAATGGTTGTTAGGCGCGAAAGAAAAGTTCGTAAACAGCGTGGGTCACGGCTCTATGGATGGGGACAAGTAGGCCAACATAGGAAGTCAGGCACTCGTGGGGGATTTGGACACGCTGGGATGCATAAACACAAGTGGAGTTGGGTTGTAAAATACGCACCTGACTATTTTGGAAAATACGGCTTCATACCTCCTAAAAAGAAGGAGTTTTTCATAGTGAATGTAAAGGACTTAGAGACTCTTGCTAAGTTTGACGAATCTATAGGCAAATATGTTGTCGACTTATCACAATACCCTGCTTCAAAAGTCTTAGGCGAAGGGAGAGTTTCAAAACCTATCAAGGTAGTAGCATCTGCGTTTAGCGAATCTGCGAAGAGAAAAATTCTAGAAGCTGGTGGAGAGGTAGAAGTTATAAGCAGATAAGCGCTAGCGGTGCTCGTTCATGGGCCTTATAGAAGCCCTAGAGCCGGTCATCAGACACTTGCCTGAAGTCCCCCGTCCAATACGTAAGCTTGACTTAAGAGAGAGGTTCTTATGGACTGGTCTAGCATTGGCAATCTACCTAATAATGTCACATATCCCCCTATACGGTGTTAA
This sequence comes from Thermoproteota archaeon, assembly GCA_003649085.1. The sequence goes on along the minus strand of QMQV01000030.1, from coordinate 6,936 downwards.
ATCCTATGGGGGGCTTTTTGAGCAGCTGTACTTTTTTCGAGTAATTTTCGCATCTAAACGCGGTTCATTAATGGAATTAGGCATTGGTCCAATAGTCACAGCTGGCCTTATAATGCAGATCTTAGTCGGTTCCAAGCTCATTAAGCTTGACTTAAGCAAGCCTAGAGAGCGAGCTTTGTTTACTGGCGTACAAAAGCTCTTAGCTATAATAATGACTGCTGTTGAAGGAGCTGCTTTCATATTAGGAGGAGCTTACGGACTTTTATCGCCTGAGTGTGCTCTACTTGTGCTAGCTCAGCTTGTAGCTGTAGGGATAATCGTCATTTTATTAGATGAAATGATACAAAAAGGTTGGGGATTGGGAAGTGGCGTAAGCCTCTTTATTTTAGCAGGTGTAAGCCAACAAATAGCTTGGTTATCATTATCTCCAGTCGGCCCGGTTGCTGATGGCAAGCAGCTTGGTGCCCTAATAGCCTTTACTCAAACACTTCTATCTGGAGAAAACATTCTCAACGCTTTTAATAGATACCCGTATCCAGACATGACCGGTTTCTTCACAATGATCGCTGTCTTCTTGCTTGTAGTCTACTTTGAGGGTATGAGAATTGAAATACCCGTTGCCTATGCTAGGTATGGAGGGCTTAGAGCTAAGATACCATTGAAATTCCTATATGTTTCAAACATCCCCATAATATTAGCATCGGCTTTATTCGCCAACATCCTGTTTTTCTCGAGAGTATTGTGGATGAACTTTAACCCCGATAACTCAAACCCAATTTTAAACTTAATAGTACAGTTCAATCCTCAAGAAAGAGGTTTTGCACCGCTACCTGGAACCTTAGTATACTACTTGACGCCTGTTAGAAGCATAACCGAAGCTTTAAATGATCCATTACATGCCATTGCATACACGATAGTACTTTGTGCGTTAAGTGTTATATTTGCTATTGTGTGGGTTCAAGTATCTGGTATGAGTGCAAGAGATCAAGCAGAGCAGCTAATAAAAGCTGGCTTACAAGTGCCAGGATTTAGATCCTCTACCAAGATTATAGAACAAATGCTAAACAGATACATACCTTCCCTAACGATAATTAGTGGTCTAGTAGTTGGTTTAATAGCAGCTATAGCTGACATGCTGGGTGCTTTAGGAAGTGGTATAGGCATTTTGCTTTCAGTAGGTATAATTTACCAATACTATGAAATACTAGCCAGAGAACGCTTAGAAGAAACGTATCCTGCTTTAAGCAAGATCTTCGGAAGATAGGTGATTTTAGTTGCTTAAAGAGAGCTCTAGAAAAGGCAAGATTATTGTAGTAGCTGGGATACCTGGGGTAGGTAAAACCACTGTCTTAAATGAGGCTTTAAAGCTATGTCAACAACGAGGTGTTTTATGTAAGGTAGTTAACTACGGCACGGTGATGTTAGAAGAAGCGCTTCGAAGAAACCTTGTCTCACATAGAGATGAAATGCGCAAACTACCTCTAGATGTTCAACTAGATCTTCAAAAAACAGCTGCTGAGCGCATTAGATCTATGGCTGAGGAGGAGAACGTCATAGTTGATACTCACGTGTTAATTAAAACGCCATCTGGTTACCTTCCTGGACTGCCTTTATGGGTAGCTAACGCGTTAAAACCAGATATTATAGCGCTAATTGAAGCTGATGTGAATGAAGTGGTAAAGCGGAGAATGCGAGATGCAGAAATACGAGTTAGAGAAGCGGATTCTTTAGAGGCTTTACAAGAACATCAACAGCTTAATAGAAGTGCAGCATTATCAGTAGCAACCCTCGTAGGAGCTACCGTGGCTATCATAGTTAATAGAGAAGGAAAAGCTTCTGAGGCTGCCGAACAACTATTTAAACTAGTTACGGAGGGCTAAACGCGAAATGTTTGAGATTCTCGCTCAAGCCTATAATAGCCTAGTAGTTTGGCTTTCTAAGGTCTTAGGCCCGACGTGGCTGACGCCTCCATACTCAACCCTCTTAGTCTTCCTATTAGCTGCTTTCCTAGCCGTATCTTCCTCGTTAATAACCAAGGCCTTAGTAGATGTAGAGAAAATGGCAAGGCATATGAAGGAGATTACCGAGTGGAGAAAGGAGTATATGCAGGCCTTAAAGAGTGGGGATCAAAAGTTAATTGCTAAGATGAAGAAGCGTGAAGCCTCTATTAAGAGAATGCAGTCTGAAATGTCCAAGCAGCAGCTTAAACCCTTAGCTGCAACATTTGTTCCATTCATCTTAATATGGTGGGTTTTCAACGGAGTATTTAGAGGTTCGATTGTTGCAATCTCTCCAATACCCTTACCTTTCGTTGGCTACCACCTTGACTTCATCTCCTGGTACATAATATCTTCATTTGGTCTGACAACTCTTGTTCAAAAACTGTTAGGTGTATCAACATTACCTGAATAGCAAAAACGTTGTAGGTGTCTATCTTGCGTCCTTCGAAGCCGTTAAGTAAAGCTGTAATTACAATAAGCGGTCCGCCAGGTTCTGGCAAAACTTCGTGTGCAGCTGATTTGGCTAAACTACTTGGTCTTAACTTTCTCTCTTCGGGATCAGTTTTCAGAGAATTAGCGAAACAGAGAGGCTTAACACTTGAAGAGTTCTCTAAAGTAGCCGAACAAGATAGCAGCATAGATAAGGAGATAGATAGCATGACACAGCGTAAGGCTAGAGAAGGTGGTATTGTGATAGAAGGACGTTTGGCGGCATGGTTTGCTAAAGATTACGCTGACTTAAAAGTTTACTTAACCGCCCCTTTAAATGAGAGAGCTAGAAGAGTAGCCCAGAGAGATGGTATTAGCTTTAGAGAGGCTTTACAAGCAATTACCGCACGTGAGCTCAACGAGAGACGCAGATATAGAGAGTATTACGGAATAGACGTTGATGATTTAAGCATTTACGATGTAGTACTAAATACAAGCTTATGGGACAAAGACTCTGTGGTAAAAATACTTAAATTAATGGTCTTGGAAATTTTCAAGACCTAGGAGGGCGCATTAGATGCCCGCCGTAGAAGTCGGCAGAATCTGCATAAAGAAAAAAGGTAGAGAAGCCGGCAGAAGGTGCGTTATAGTCGACATAATAGATAGTAATTTCGTTTTAGTAACGGGACCAAAACAGCTAACAGGGGTTAGAAGGCGACGTGCAAACATAATGCATCTTGAGCCAACAGAAGAGAAAATTGAGATTAAAAGAGGAGCATCGGACGACGAAGTGCTAGAAGCTCTTAAGGCCTTAAACCCTTCATGGCTACAAAGCACATTTAAACAGTAAAATATGGTTTGGAAGTATTAACCATGGAGGAAAAAGAGTTAATAGTAAAAGCCAAGGAAGAAACAGACCCCCGCTATGGGCATATACCAGAAGAAAGACCTACGCATGAATATTTGGAACACGGCATCGTAAATTTAGATAAGCCAATAGGTCCCACAAGCCATGAAGTAGTTGCTTGGGTCAAGAGAATTTTAAAGGTAGATAGAGCTGCACACGGAGGGACGCTGGATCCAAAGGTCTCAGGCGTCTTACCCATAGCTTTAGGTAGAGCTACTAGAGTCATAAAGTTCATAATGGGAGCTGGCAAGGAGTATGTTTGCGTAATGGCACTTCATGGCGACATATCTAAGGAGGACTTAATGAACGTATGCAACGAGTTTACAGGCATGATTTATCAACGTCCTCCGCTTAGATCCTCTGTTAAGCGCGTTGTTAGAACCAGAAGAATACATTACATTAATGTACTTGAAGTCAAAGACCGATATGTATTAATGGTCGTAGGCTGCGAAGCTGGAACCTACATAAGAAAACTATGTCACGACATCGGAGAAGTTTTAGGCTGCGGTGCACATATGAAGGAGTTAAGAAGAGTGAGAGCAGGTCCTTTTACTGAACAAGATAATCTCGTGACATTACATGACTTAATGGATGCCTATAGTTGCTGGATTGAAGAAAACGACGACTCCTTGCTAAGAAAGGTTGTCATGCCGATGGAACATGCTTTAAAAGACATAAAGAAGGTATACATTAGAGATTCAGCCGTCGACGCGATTTGCCATGGAGCTGACTTAGCTGCCCCAGGTATAGTCAAGGTCGACGCTAAGATAAGTAAAGGTGATGTGGTGGCGATAATGACATTGAAAGGTGAATTAGTAGCGTTTGGCAAAGCACTTGCTTCTGCTAAGGAAATGGCAGAATCATCAAAAGGCATAATGGTCAATACGGAGAGAGTTATCATGCGTCCAGGAACATATCCTAAGCAGTGGGGTAAATGATCTACCACTACTTTTCAAGTAAACCAAAACCTTCCACCACTACTTCTCTTATCTGGCTTGAAGCATATGGTGTGCAATTTAAGTTCAAGACTGCCAACGGTGTCTTTTCTAAGGGAAGAGTTGACTTAGGCTCTCAAATATTGATTAAATATCTCAAAGTTCCTGAAAAAGGACGTGTTCTAGACTTAGGATGTGGGTATGGTCCTATAGGAATAGTGTTAGCCAAGATAAATCCCTCACTTGAAGTACATATGGTTGATATAAACCCTTTAGCAGTGCTGCTCGCCAGGGAGAACGCGGAATTAAACAATGTTCGCAACGTCTATTTTCACGTAGGCGATTGTTTAGACCCTGTAAAGAGCTTGTTCTTTAAAGCAATATACTCAAACCCACCTTTATCAGCTGGCTACAAAGTTGTATTTAGGATGTTAAGCCAATCATATGAACACTTAGAGCCAGATGGCTGGCTACAAATAGTCATTAGAAAAGGGGTTGAGGCGATATCCAGAAAGCTTATGGAGATTTTTGGTAACGTTGAGACGGTAGCTAAAGAAAGCGGGTATCGCGTGCTAATATCAAGGAAAGTTTAAAGCTTCCTTCTTAAAACCTTAACACTTAGTAAGAAAAGCCGGGGTCTCCTAGTCTGGTAGGGAGCAGAGGCTTAGCCGCTCAAGCCTGGAGACAGCGCTGGTAAGCCTGTGGCCGCTTGTCGGCCGCGCGGGTTCAAATCCCGCCCCCGGCGCCACATAACCTAAGCTTTCTTCAAGAAACCTTTAAATACCCTACACTCCATCCATCTAGCAGACGCTGAGGGGCAATAATCTTGAAAGCTAAACTCTCCGAATTTAAGCACATAGTAAGGATAGCTGACACAGACTTGGACGGCACGCTTAAAGTAGCCTATGCTCTTTCAAGAATCAGAGGTATTGGTATAACCTTAGCTTATGCGATAGCGCGCTTAACAGGTATTGACCCAAATGCTAGATTAGGCTCTCTTTCTGATGCTGATTTAAAGAAGCTTGAAGAAGCTGTGAGGAATGTATCGTCTCTTGGCTTACCTGCCTACATGTTAAATCGCAGAAAGGACCCGGAAACAGGCAGAGATCTCCACCTGATAGGATCTGACTTAGTGATGGCTGTTAAGCTTGACGTAGATAGGTTAAAGAAGATAAAGTGTTGGAGAGGTATACGTCACGCTCTTGGACTTAAAGTTAGAGGACAATGCACTAAGACAACTGGTAGGTTTGGTAAGACCGTAGGTGTAACAAGAAAAGCTAAGTAGGGTGAGAGCTTGGGCGATCCCAAGCGTTGCAGAAAGAAGTGGCATGGCCCCAGACATCCTTGGAGAAAGGAGATTTTAGCACAAGAACTTCAGCTTTTAGGTCTCTACGGTCTAAGAAATAAGAAAGAGCTTTGGATTGCTAAGACGATCTTAAGAAAGTTTAGAAGACAGGCGAGATCCCTACTAGCCTTGCCTCCCGAGCGCAGAGCTATATTAGAGAGACAGCTAATAAGTAAGCTATACAACATGGGATTGTTACTTAGCGAAAACGCCACGATAGATGACGTGTTAGGCATAAAAGTTGAAGATGTGCTTGAAAGGAGGCTTCAAACAATAGTCTATAGGAAAGGCTTTGCTCGAACACCCTATCAAGCGCGCCAATTCGTAGTCCACGGACACGTGTTAATAAACGGCAGAAGAGTGACTTCCCCCGGATACCTAGTCAGCCGCGATGAAGAGGATCAAATACAAGTAACTATAGCTGCGAGGTGAGCTAATTGAGCAAAGCTAGCAAGGACATTAAGTGGGGTGTAGCTCACATATATAGTAGCTACAACAACACTATAGTGCACATAACCGACTTAAGCGGAGCAGAAACCATTGCTATTCAATCAGGAGGCAGAGTTGTTAAAGCTGACCGTGAGAAACCATCTCCTTATGCAGCCATGCTAGCTGCTACACGAGCTGCTCAACAAGCAATGGATAAAGGCATAACTGCCATACACATTAAGGTTAGAGCACCAGGTGGGCATAAAAGCAAGACACCAGGACCGGGTGCACAAGCTGCTATAAGAGCTCTAGCTAGAGCTGGGCTAATCATAGGTAGGATAGAAGACGTAACACCAATACCTCACGATACCACGCGTAGACCCGGCGGTAGGCGTGGAAGGAGGGTGTAGTTTTTCTTAAAGGTAGTTGATGAAGAAAGCTTAAAAGCATGCTTTTTCTCTATCGCTTAGCCCTAGTTTAGAGAGGTTAGCTTAATTGAAGATAGAGGTCCTCTCGCTTACTCACGATAGAGCTCTCATGGTGATAAAAGGAGCTCCTCTACACTTAGCTAACTCCATAAGGCGAGTCATGATAGCTGAAGTGCCAACTCTTGCGATTGATAGAGTTTTCGTAGCGGAGAACACGAGCAGTGTTTTTGATGAAATAATTGCTCATAGGCTAGGCTTAATCCCCTTAAGTGGCGACATATCTAAGCTAAAATTCCCAGAAGAATGCGAATGTGGCGGAGTTGGCTGTCCTAACTGTGAAGTGAGGCTATTCCTAGACATAGAAGCGCTTGAGGACAATCTAACAGTGTATTCGGGGCATCTAAAATCTGAAAGAGCCGATGTGTATCCTATAAGCGAGTCAATACCCATCGTCATGTTAGCT
>QMQV01000029.1 GCA_003649085.1 Thermoproteota archaeon | reverse complement strand
TCCTTGAACAGTAAGGTTTTCTATTAAAAAGAAGAGAGATGGGCTATGTTAGTTTTACTACCAAGTCTAGCTTGTTAACTAGCTCTTTATACCTATTTCTAACTGTAACTTCGGTTACGCCTGCTGTTGAAGCTATGTCTCGTTGCGTCTTCTTATGGTTTAAGAGCACGCTCGCAATGTACACAGCTGCTGCAGCTACGCCAACAGGACCTCTGCCAGATATCATGCCGTTCTTGCTCGCTACATTCACGATCTCTATGGCTTTTCTCTGAACTTCACCGTCTAAGCCTAGTTTTGCGATAAGCCTGGGAATGTAGTCTGATGGGTTAGCAGGAGGCACTTTAACTGTTAGCGCTTGCGCAATGAATCTATAACTTCGAGCAATCTCTTTCCTATTTGCTCTAGCTACCATAGCGATCTCAGTTAACGTTCTCGGAATTCGATATCTCCTACAAGCTGCGTACAGCGCTGCTGCAGCTATGCTTTCAATAGATCTCCCTCTAACAAGTTGGCACTCTACAGCTTTTCTATAGATTAGCGCCGAGGCCTCTCTGATGTCCCTAGGTAAATTTAGCTGTGATGTCATTCTATCAAGTTCTGAAAGAGCAAACGCAAGGTTTCGTTCAGACGCACTTGAAACCCTGATTCTTTTTTGCCAACGTCTGAGCCTATGAATTTGCGCTCTTCTCTTTGGGGCTAGAAGTTTTCCAAAGCTATCCTTATCTCTCCAGTCAATTATTGTTGATAAGCCCTTGTCGTGTATTGTAAATGTGGTTGGTGCTCCAGTTCTAGACCTCTTATCTTTTTGTTCGTGATCAAAAGCTCTCCATTCAGGTCCTGGATCTATCATTTTATCGCTTAAAACTAAGCCACAGTTTGCACATATGAGCTCAGCGCGCTCGCTATCCTTAATGAACTCACGACTACCGCATTCTGGACACGACTCTATTTCAGGCTTGTCCTGCACCAGAAACTACCTCCTCTTCTTATGTTTTAAACTTCTTCTCTCCTCAACATACACTTTTGAACCTGCAAGTTTCTCAGGTCTATCGATTTCCGGCTTGACAGCTATATAAGGCGATGCTACAGGACCCATAACATCAACGACCCTGCCGACAAGTTTGTTTTGAGAAAACGTGAATACTAGGGAGTTTAAGGGGGGTATTGATTGTGTTTGTAATTTGATGATGAGATTGCCACTCTTAGATAAGTGTAATACCTCTCCAATCTGCTTCAAAAGAACACCCCAAGCAGTAACAAATGATTAGTAAGGGCTTAGCCTTGTAATATTTCTTACTATGGAAAAACGTTACTTTCTCCTTGTCTTAAGAGACCTCAGCTCCTTGAGCTTGTTTGCTATCTCGTATAACAATTTGCTTTTCGGCAACTTTGACTTAATTTTTATGTAGCCAGATCTATCCCACCAAGAAGCGGGGTAGCGTTTTTCGGAGTCAACCTCTAAAATCTCAACACCGCTTATTGACTCAATAGCTTGTTTTACTTCTTCAATTGAAGGGGCATCTATCGCTAAGCCTTTTGGGACTCTTCTACCCCTTTTCCTAGTCCTTTTTAAATCAAAATACGCTGTCCATATGACTTGGTAATCTCTTTTAGGTATGTTAAGCCCCTCTAGAACGTGACTTAGTTGTAGAATTAGCTTATTTAGCCTTTATCTGAGGTTATTCTTGCTTCTTTATCAATACTGCGTTTACTACCCCATCTTGACCTGGCCTTGAAGTTACCCTTGCTTCTCCAAGTTCAGTCTCTATGATGGCGCCCTTGGTTATAACACCTCTTCTAGCGTAATCTGTATTTGATGGATTATCTATGACACGTAATATTCTCACATGTTTAGTTATGTGAGTTGATGGGTCTGTTACATTAGCATATAAGGCGGCCTTCAGCCTAACCTTCTTATTTCCTCCAAACACTCTTTCAAGTTTCCTAACTTCAGACTCTTCTCCCAAAATTGTCAATGTAGGCGGGCTTCCTAGCTCTCTTTTACGCTTCTTCCTATATGGACGTATCTTGCCTCCTGAAGGTTTTCGAAGGTCTCTTCCTTGCCAGTAGCTCATTTCTAAGTAACCTCAAGTTACAGATTGTGAAGTAGTATTTAAGCTTGAGGTCATTTAAAGTTTCCCTAGACCATAGAGCGATGGATTAAGTCTTGGTATGAGCGCCATGATGACAGCTTGTACAGAGATTTCGTGTCTATCAACAATGCCTCTTGTTAGCCATCCTATCGCTCCTTGAAGCTCTCCTATCCTCTTTATACCAGATAACTCCTCCATGATGTCTTCAACTTCAACATTGTCTTCTAAGACACGCTTAATGACGTGTGGTGGAAATTCGAAGCACGGACCTCCGCCTAGCGTGATCTTACCGCTTCTATCCGCTATGGCGGCAAACTGCTGATCACAAAATCCTGTTAATGTATGTGGAACATGTATTAACCCTGCTTCTATGCCTACACCGTACTGTGCTTCGCTGACCTGCCCCAAAGCTTTCAACGCCCTCTCAATGGCACCTTTAACTACTTCCTCAATCCCTATTGGCTGAGAAGGTATTGAAGTCGTAACCGAGGTAGCTAATACCTGCACATCCTTGAAAAATCTGCGGAAAGCAGTCTCCACAGCTTTCACCTTAATTGGATTGCTTGTGCCAACAGCTATTACTAAACTCATGGCTTAGATACCCCGACTTGAAGATTGTTTTCAACAATTTTAGTTAGGTATTTCAGTGCTTTAGCTTTAAGATAACGTGTTCTGTGGTGGAACAGCGCATGTTTAAGCTGCCTAAGGTGCAGAGCGCGTTAAAGCGTCTTAGTTTTGACGCGGTGATACTCTTTAAACCAGCTAACGTTAGATATGTGACAGGCTTTCCTAGCGGATTTGTGCTCGTAGATGAAAATAAAGCAACTCTATTTGTTCCTGAGGTAGACTTCATAGAGGCAAGTGAGACCGTAGAGTGTTGCGAAGTTAAGAAGATCGGGGTTTCAGAAGATTGGATTGACGTTTTGAGGAAAGAAATTGCTGGGCAGAAGATTGCTGTAGTTGGTATTGAAAAAGGTTTGAGTATTGAAACATTTACTAAGCTTGAAGCTTTGGGCATAAGGCTTGAAAGAACGGATTTCATTGAGAATCTAAGGAGTGTCAAAGATCAGGACGAAGTGAATCTGATAAGACAAGCCGTTAAGGTTGCTGAAAAAGGGCTTGAAGAGGCTTTAAATGTGCTTAAGGAAGGCGTTAGAGAAGTAGATATTGCTGCTAAGATAGAGTTTACACTTAGAGTTGAGGGATCTGAAGATTACCCCTTCAACGTGATAGTAGCGTCCGGCGCTAGAGCAGCCTATCCACATGGTAGGGTTTCAAATAAGCAATTGAGAAAAGGAGAGCCCGTCGTGATTGACATTGGTGCAAGAGTCAACGGGTATTGCTCAGACATAACTAGGACATTTTTCATCGGTGGGGTGAATGATAGTTTTAGAGAGGTTTATGAAGCAGTTACAAGAGCGCAGGAAGAAGTCTTTGAGAGAGTTAAGCCAGGTGTCAAATGTTGTGAATTAGATAAAATCGCTAGAGAAGTGTTGGGAAGATATGGGCTTGCGCAAGCTTTTGTTCATGGCTTAGGACATGGCTTAGGCTTAGAGATACATGAAAAGCCAACATTAAATCCCAAAAGCCATGAAGAAATTTGTACAGGTAATGTGCTAACCGTGGAACCTGGCGTTTACATAAGGAGTAAAGGAGGGGTAAGAGTAGAGGATGATGTACTTGTCACATCTCACGGAGTAGAGATTATTACTAAGTTTACTCGTGAACTTCTTGTGGTTTAGAGACTATGATAAGTAGCCTATATAAAGCATTGACGCGCAGAATCTTTAAGCTCGCCTACAAAGTTTATGAGAAGAAGCTTTGGAATGAAATTAAAGGCGGTCCTATACCCGCTCATGTTGGACTTATTTTAGATGGAAATAGAAGATGGGCTAGGAAAATAGGGTTAAATCACGCTTTAGGTCACGAAGCCGGTTTTGAAAAGCTTAAGGAAGTTTTACGATGGTGTTGGGAGCTTGGTGTAAAAACTGTGACTATATATGCCTTCTCTACGGAAAACTTCAGAAGAAGTAAAGATGAAGTTGAGCATCTAATGAAGTTGGCTGAGCGTGGCTTTAAGGAAGTCTTAGCTAATGAAGATATTCATAAGAATAAAGTTCAGGTTAGAGCTATCGGCAGAGTTGATCTATTGCCAGATTTCGTTAAGAAAGCTATTGAGGAAGCCGAAGCGGCCACTAAGAGCTATGATAGACATAGGCTTAACGTGGCAATAGCTTATGGAGGGAGAGCTGAGATCGTAGACGCTGCTAAGCGTATAGCTTATGAAGTTCAAGAAGGTAAGCTTAAGCCCGATGAAATAGATGAAGAGGTTTTTGAACAGCGTTTATATACGTCAGGTGACCCGGACCCAGACTTGATTATTAGGACTTCTGGCGAAGAAAGGCTTAGTGGTTTTTTGCTTTGGCAAAGTGCTTATTCAGAGCTTTGTTTCTTAGATGTTTATTGGCCTGATATAAGGAAGATTGATCTTTGGAGGGCTATTAGGACTTATCAAAGGAGACAGAGAAGGTTTGGATTGTGAGCTAGCTCTTCTTTTCAGCTTTCCAAAGAACCTTCTCAATGAGGGTAAATATCACAACAAGTGCAGCCAGCACCACCACAGCTATGCTGACCGTTATTAACAGTGGATACGGGTTTACAGCCGGATTTTCGATGAGAGGTATGGCTTGGGCAACTATCTGCCATATGAAAACCAACGCTATCAACATAACAATGTCATGCCACATCTTAGGTGATTCTTGTAAATATCTTACGACAAAGCGCCCTCCTATGAAGACACCTAGACCAGCTATAAACAAGTCGACCATTCCTCTCGTAAAAGTAGCTATAAACATGTGTGGATTTTCCGTTAACGGGATGGCGGCTACGGCGCCCTTGGCTATAGCTATCCCACATATTAATGCAGCTATTACCGATGTTGCAAATCTTATAGGAGATTCTGCCCAAATCTTCTTAACTAACTCATCTAATCTAAAACCTTTTACGGCTAATAAGAAGCCTATGCCGATCAGCAAAGCTGCAGTAGCGTATTCCAATAGATTAAGAAGCTGCAATATAGCTATGACTAATATGAAAGCGCCAGGTACTCCTAGGAATATCTTAGAGTATTGTGGTTCTTCAACAATCTTCTTCAAGTATCTTGATAATACCACATAAGTCTCCTCTACGCTTTTGCTTTGTTGAACGAAGACTCTCTTAATTGAGAAAATTGGTATTCTAGACTGAATTAGTGGCAGAACTTGTTCGTCAGCTGCCCCATCGCTTACGAAAATAGCTGCTTCAACGTCGCTTTTGCTTAATACAGCATCAAGCTCACTTGCTATTTTAGCATCGGCTTTAACACCACCTTCGCTTAGTCCTGAAATTAAGGCTATTTGACATTTAACGCCTTCATTTAAAAGCGAATCATGTAGTTGGAGAGCAGCAAACATTGCGTTGACATCTGAATCTTCTGGTTTATGCATTGCAAAAGATAGGGCGGCATTTAGAAAGTTCTCTCTACCAATGATTGGCGTGGGCGTTCCAGTAGCTCTACCTATGTCATTATCTCGATCGATGCAGAGTACTAGAACTTTCTTGGGCAAAAAGCTCATTGTTACCGCCGTTTGAAACTCGCATAGCAATATACTTTGAAATGAGAAGTTGTTTAAAAATCGTTTGGTTTGATTTTGGAAAAGTTTTTAAATGCTTCCTTTATTTAAGCCCTTCAAACTCCATTAATGCTGAAAACTCTTCAAAGCTTAGTTTTTCGCCACGCTTAAGTTTCTCTTTAGCTTGATGAGCCAATTGCCTTTGCTTTTCGATAACTGCTTGTGCTCTTTTGGCTAATTCAATAGCCTTTTCTTCAGCAAGCTGTTCTTTCAAGGTTCTTATCTTTAACCTTACTTCTCTAAGCCTAGGTTTGAGCTCTTGAATTTGATTTTTTACTTGAGCTATTTGCTCAGATAATCTATTAACCTCTTCTCTTAGTCTTCGAGCTCTTTCCTTAGCTTCTAATAAGCGCTTATGGTGTTCATTAGATTCCTTTGATAAGCTTAGTATTTGATTGTGTATATTTCCAACTTCAGCTTTGACTTGTTCTGATAAAGCTCTCTTTTTATCAGCTTCCTTTAGTAGTTGACGATACTTTTCATATAGTTTAAGTTTATGCTCTAATGCCGTAATTATCTGGACCATTCTCTTGTCTTCTTCAAGTGATAGCGAGGAAGTCTGGTATTTCCATTCAAGCTCGTTGAGCTTTTGAATAAGCTCTTCTTCAGAGGCGTTAACCCCTTTTATTAAGGACTTTGCCTCTCTTTCTAGCTTTCTAGCTTCGTCTAAAAGCTTGAGACGTTTTACATTGAGCTCTTTTCTCGAGTTTTTAAGCTCAGTTATTTTCTGGTTTACTTGATCTCTAAGCTCTTTTTCCTGTCTAGCCTGTTCTCTTAACGCTTTAATCTCTTGGATTATTTCGCGCTTTTTAGCTACATATGATTGGAAGGTTGCTAAGAGCTGGTTTTGAAAAGAGAGAAGCGACGCTTCTTCAGCCAAAAGCTGTGCAAGTTCTTCTCCGATAGGCAAGATGTTAAACCTCTAGTACCGTTTTTGAAAAACTTGTCTTTACCATGAGGTCTTAAGGCTAGATAAAGATTACTCACCTTAGGGTTTCTCCTCTCGTGAAAATCCTCTGTATCTCCGCCATCAACTCGTCAAGCCCTTCTCCTGTAACAGAGCTTATGGTGTAAAAAGCGCTTAGAAGGTTAAGTTCTCTGAGAGATGCGAAGAAAGTCTGAGCAAGCTCTCTACGTAAGCCCTCTTCCTCTGATATAAGCTCCTCAAGCAAAGTTTCCGGCTCATCAACCCACTTATTGAGCTTTTCAGCTGTTTCCTTTGGCAAAATGTCTATCTTTGACACAGCATTTATTTGGGGGACTTGAAAGCGGCTCTGAATAGATGACGATAGCAGTAAAGCTGATAGAAAGTCACTGGCGCGATTCGCAAAAATTGAATCTACTAAGAACACTATGCTGAAGTCTCCTTGCGTCAATGCTGAGGATATTATTAATCCCGAATTTCTATATGCAAAGAGCTCCATTTGGCCAGGCGTGTCTACAAGCACGATGTCGGGGTTATACTGTTCAAGCTCCTCTTTAATCTCATTGACCTTATTTATTGACATATCTACAGCAGCTACGAGGGCTCCATTTGGTCCAAGCTGATAATCTCTCATTATAGCGTCTATGTTTATATAATCTCTTATATCCACGTCGGGGGCATATGGCAGCCAAGAGACACCTGGATCTAAGTTTAAGGTAACTACGTCAAAATCCCAATCTTCAAGCTTCTCAGATAACACATCTGTTAAGGTAGATTTACCTGAACCCGCTGTCCCCAAGATGAAGACGAAGTGCATTTCCCGCACCTCTGAAGAATTTACTCTAAGAGCCTACCTCCAGATTTCTCAGCTAAGTCCACTAACATTCGCTTAACTGCTAAAAGTTTTTGTTCAGCTTGTGATGTTAACGCTTCCTTAACCCATGTTGATAAATGTATCTCAATTATGGGAGAAGCTTCTGATATTCTTGGATGAGACTTTATGTACACCTCAGGGTTTTTCCTTAAGACTTCGTCTATAATGGGAGCTAGTGACGACTCAGGTATGTTTGATAGCTTAAATGAAAGCTCTTTAAAGATGAATTTTTCAGTTAAGCCTTCTGTCAAAAGAGGTATGGAACTTTCAAAGAGCTGCATCATTTCACGTGGGACTCCTGGCAAACATAAGATCATGCGATTCCCCTTTAACTTAAGCAGAACGCCCGGCGCGGCACCATGCTCATTTCTTATTGGTATAGCTCCTGCTGGAAGCTTTGCCATTTTCTCTCTCGCAGGAGTTAGTGGCAGTCCTAACTGCTCGTACTTTTCCTTTACCCATTTAAGAGCTTGCTCGTTCACCTCCAATGGAAGGTTTAAAGCTTGCGCTACTCCTTGAAGAGTCATGTCGTCAAATGTTGGACCTAACCCACCTGTCGTAACTATTAGCTCAGCTCCTCTATTGAGGGCTTCGTTTATAGTGCTTGAAATCTCAGCAAGATCATCTCTAATACAAGTAACTCTCCTTACTTTAAAACCTAGATGCGTTAGCTTTCCGCAAAGCCAAGACGCGTTTGTGTTAACTATCTTTCCTATGAGAAGCTCATTGCCTATGCTAATGACTTCGGCTACTTTCAACTGGCAACACCCCCCTTAACAACAATAGAAATTATGTCCCTCTAACTTCTTCGCTCTAATTACTTCTTTGAAAACCACCATTTTAGGTATTCTTTATGACGCTTAGCTCTCTCATCTTCTTCAAGCTTGAATGCTCTTTGTTTAATATCGTCTAATTCTTCTCGGGAAAACATTAACCCACAATTTAAGCATATATAGGATTTTGACTTCGGATCGTATTTGAGTGTGCCTTTACATTCAGGACAGCTCAGCTGAGGCAAGCTTAGCCCCATATACTTTTTTATAAAAACATGTTCTTAAACGTTGGCTTATGCACCTTTTAAGTTATGTAATTTTTCAGGCCGTACTCTTCAGCTATCTTAATTGTCTCCTCCATTTCCTCTTTAGTTAACCTACGCCTAAGTTCTGGAAGCTTGTGTGCTTGATACTCAGGTCTATATTGCCACATAATGTTGACTCTCGTATATGGGCCAAGGTTTTCAACAATCCACTTTATTATGGGCTTATAACAGCAGTCTATGTGGTTTGGAAGGACTAATACACGTATTAAGACTTCGCCTCTACGACTAGCATCTAATAAGTTTCTTGTTACCACATCCCAATATCGAGGAGCATCTGATATCCTCTGCGCACAATCTCCTGGACCATACTTGAAGTCTATCTTGTAAATATCCACTATACCAGCTAGAAGCCAACTCGCCTCTACGCTGTAATAGCCGTTAGTATTGAAGAAAACTGGTGTATTTTCGCGCTCATATAACAATACTTTTATCCAAAATGGTATGTATGGAATTGGGTCTCCTCCTACCCAGTTTTGATTTCTACAACCCCTCCTCCTAGCAGCATCTATTATCGATGCCAGCTCCTCAGGGCTGTATACGTCGCCCTGCTCATACCACTGGCTGATGCTCCAATTTTGGCAGTGAATACACCGGAGATTGCATCCCAAGCTAAATCGGCCAGCTTTAACAGCTGTATACCGTAAAGCTTGGGACGATCTCCGGCTCTTCCCCTAAATGCTCAAACATGCTTGATACAGGCATGTCAGCTGGCGCTCTACAATATCCATTTCTACTTGAAAACCTATTCACCTTACACCTCCTTTCGCATAAGACACAAGCTTCAAGTAGACGATCTCCTATCAACGACTTAAGCGTTAATAGCGATTTCTTTGGCTGTGGGAGATCACTAAGCGATAGCTGTCCAGAATCGATCTCTCTTTCAATCTCATAGTATTCCTCCACAAGCTTATTGTGTATTTGCCAAAGCTCTTGTAAGCTAGCATCCTCATCATAATCAGCTTCAATCCTTCCGGCTATGAGAAACTTTGCATACTTGCGGTTTTTCACCACATCAACGTATCTTGAGAGAGCTTTCTTAACTCCTGGGTCTTCAAGAGCTTTGACGGCATCAGGTCTTACTAGCATCCACATCCCTGTTTACCCACCTCAGTAGAGAGATAAGCTAAGCAAAAGAGATAATATTTTGTTGTGTATTCTGAGGAGATTTGATGTTGTCTAGTGATAGAGAAGCTGCAATGAAGGATTTGGTTGAGCGTGTGAAAAAGTGTACTAAGTGTAAGCTTCATGTTGGAAGAAGAAATCCCGTGGTCGGCAGAGGAAGTCTTTACTCAAAAGTCATGTTTATTGGCGAAGCTCCTGGTTATCACGAAGATGTGCAGGGATTACCATTTGTCGGCGCAGCTGGAAAACTGCTTAGCCAGCTTTTAGCTAGCGTGGGCATAAATGAACAAGAAGTCTACATAACCAATGTAGTTAAATGCCGTCCTCCTGAAAATAGAGATCCCGAGCCTGACGAAATTGAGGCATGTACGCCCTATTTAGACGAACAAATTAAAATAATTTCACCAGCCATTATAGTCACGTTGGGCAGGCATTCAGCAAACTACATCTTTTCTAAGGCGGGGTGGAATTTTTCAAGCATTGAAAAAATTAGGGGTAAAGTTAGGATAGGTAAGATTCTTGGTTTAAACATCATAGTCATACCAACATATCATCCAGCAGCTGCCCTCTATAACCCTGCTTTAAAAGCTAAGCTTGAACAGGATTTGAGAATGGTAAAGGAGGAGCTTATAAAACCACGTTTATTTTAAAGCCGCATTTTGGGCATCTACCATCCTTTATTCTCATAAGCGAAACGTAAAAGCCATATCTCTCAATGAGCAAAGTTCCACATGCTGGACAGTACGTGTTCTCATACTTGTGCCCAGGGACGTTGCCTAAGTATACGTAATATAAGCCCTCCTGAACAGCTACCTCTCTCAACTTTTCTAAGGTTGCTGTCGGCGTGTACTTGAGGTCTGTTGCCATGTAGTCTGGATGAAAGCGCAAGAGATGTATGGGCGTTTCTGGACCAAGGTTATCCACAATCCACCTAGCTAGCTTTCTTAGCTGCTCAGGAGAATCCCCTACCTCAGGCACTATTAAGTCGGTTATTTCGATGAAAA
Source organism: Thermoproteota archaeon (assembly GCA_003649085.1). Next base: position 4,564 of record QMQV01000029.1, on the reverse strand, counting down.
TCTTCTTCTCTTTCATCGCTTTTAACGCTTCATATATCGGCTCAACCGATTGTACTGCTGAATACTTTCTATAGAAGTTTGGATCGCCACTGCCCTTGAAGTCTACAGTAGCTGCGTCTAGATAGGGGCTCATCATGTCTACAGCTTCTGGCGTCATGTAGCCGTTAGTTACGAAGGTATTGAATAAGCCTTCTAAGCGAGCTAACTTGGCGGTGTCGTAGGCAAACTCCATAAATATGGTGGGTTCAGTGTATGTGTAGCTTATGCCATCGCTTCCAGCTGCTTTTGCTTGCCTAACTATATCTTCTGGAGACATGTCTTCCCCTTCGATTTCTCTTCGCTGACTGATTAACCAATTGTCACAGAAACTACACCTGAAATTGCAGCCAACCGTAGCTATTGAGAATACCGTAGCTGTTGGGTGAAAGTGGTATAGTGGCTTCTTCTCTATTGGGTCTACGTGAGCGGCTATGACTTTTCCGTATACAAGCGTGTACAGCGTGCCTTTCCTGTTTTCTCTGACATAGCAGAAGCCTTTTGCTCCATCGGGTATTATACAGCGTCTTGCACATAGGTTGCACTTTACGCTGTTATTTTCTAGCTTTTGGTAAAGGAAAGCTTCCTTGAGCAAGGTTGCTTAATCCCCTTTATTGTTAAGAAGACGTAATGTTTAAGTCTTTGCATCATGCACTTGAGTTAACAGCTTTAAAGCTCCAGATAGCTTAAAGGTATGGCGGTGGCAAGGCCTTGATAATAGTTCCAGGAGCTTATTCTGAGACACTAGCATTGAAGCTTGCTGAGCTGTTGAAATGCGAGGTTCTAAACGTTGAAAGAAAACTTTTCCCTGATGGAGAATCTTACGTGAGGTTTTTTGACCCATCTAAGGTGAAAGGAGAAGATGTCATCATCGTTCAGACAACGTATCCAGAGCAAGATAAGAGGTTAATGGAGTTATTCTTAATGCTTGATGCCGCTAAAGACTTTAACGCCAAGAACGTTATAGCGGTAGTGCCTTACTTAGCTTACGCCAGACAAGATAAGAGGTTTAGGGAAGGAGAGTGTCTTAGTATTAAGAGCATCTTAAAGCTCATTGAGGCGAGTGGAGCAGACGCATTTATTACGGTGAATATTCACAAAGAAGAAAGTTTGGCATGTTTAAAGATTAGAAAAACCAATGTCTCCGCCATGCCCTTAATCGCTGAGTACCTTAAGAAGAAGGAGCTTGTAGAACCTATGGTGTTTTCGCCTGATAGAGGGGCTGCTGAGTACGCCAGACAAGTAGCCGAGATTTTGGGTGCTGAATGGAATAGCTTTGAAAAAACTAGAGATCGCATTACTGGAGAAATTAAGACTGTAGGAGAGTTTCCGGGTGTCAATGGAAGGGACGCCATCATAGTAGACGACTTAGTTAGCACAGGAGGGACTATAGCTAACGCGGCTAAAATCTTGAAATCTTATGGCGCAAGAAAGGTTTACGCAGGTTTTGTTCACGCGCTTTTAGTTAGCGGAGCTTTTAAGAAAATGATCGATTCAGGTGTAGATGAGGTTGTGGCTACAGACACCATACAGAGCGCCGTGAGCGTAGTATCAGCTGCTCCGGTCATTGCTAAAGTGATACCATCAATTATGAGCTAATGACGAGATTAGCTTTTCTATTATCGGGGGAACATCCTGAAATCCCCTTTGCTGAAGTAAAGGCTATCTTAGAAGCTGAAGGTCTTCAGTATAAGGTAGTTAAGCTTCTTGATCAGTTTTTAATAATTGAGACGAGCAGAGAAGCGTTAAATATCGTTGCGAAAAGGGCATCTATGTGCATGAATTGTGGAGAGCTTCTTTTTGAGAGCCTTGCCGACTGGAATGAGATAACTAAGTGCGCTGAGAACGTAGACTGGAGCTTTTTAAGTGGTAAGACTTTCGTGGTTAGAGTTAAGAGAGTTAAGTTAAGTTGTCTAGAGTTATCGACGTTAGAGCTTGAGAAAAAGCTTGGCGCATACGTGGTTAAAGCCATAGGAGCTAAGGTAAATTTAAGGACTCCTGATGTAACTTTACAAGGAGTTTTAACAGATAATAGCTTTGTGTTCTACGTACTTAGCCATGTTATTGATAGGGGAAGCTTTGATAAGAGAAGACCTAGAACTAGACCTTTCTTTCACCCTGGCGTCTTATCTCCTCGTATTTCACGAGTTTTCATAAACTTAGCAAGGGCAAAATCAGGAGAGGTATTGTTAGATCCATTTTGTGGAACAGGTGGTTTTCTAATAGAAGCTGGGTTGATTGGATGTGAAATAATTGGATTGGATGTGGATTTCGAGATGGTTAAAGGAGCTAAGAAAAATTTAGCGTTCTACGGCTTAAAGCCATTAGCATTAATACACGGCGATGCGAGGAAAATGCCATTTACCAGCGTTAGGTGCATAGCAACAGACCCTCCTTATGGTAGAGCAGCTTCTAGCAAAGGCGTTAAGGTAGAGAAACTATACTCAGATTTCTTAGCTGAAGTTAGTGATGTCGTTGAAGGGTATGTGTGCCTAGCTTACCCTCACTGGGTTGATATTGAAGAACGTGCCAATAGTTGTGGGCTAAAGCTTGTTGAAGAATACTCTATGTACGTTCATAAGAGCTTAACTAGGAGAATAGCTGTTTTAAAGAGGGCTTAGGAGGATTTTTGCTTTGAGCATAAAAGTTATACCCCTAGGAACTGCTGGCGGCGTTCCAACAGTCGATAGGAGCTTACCTTCAATAGCCTTAATCCGTAAAGGAGAAACTTTGCTTTTCGACTGTGGTGAAGGAACTCAAAGACAAATGATTAAGGCGGGTATAAGCCCCTGTGGGAGAATGAAGATCTTCATAACTCATTTACATGGAGATCACGTAGTCGGGCTTTTTGGGCTGCTTCAAACAATGAATTTGTTAAATAGGGATAAGGAGCTTAACGTTTACGGCCCTGAAGGGCTAAGTGGCTTAATTAAAGGAGTTTTAAGTAACATAGCAGCTGAGCCTAAGTTTGAGCTTAAGGTTCATGAAGTTGACGAGGGAATCGTCTGCGAAGAAAGCGAATATGTTGTGAAGGCGGTTTGGGCTGAGCACTCTAAGCCAAACTTAGCTTATGCTTTAATTGAAAAAGAGTATCCTGGCAAATTCCATCCAGAGAAGGCTAAGGAGTTAGGTATACCTGAAGGGCCGTTGTGGGCAAAGCTTAAGCGTGGAGAAGCGATTGTGCTAAAGGATGGAAGAGTTATTAAGCCTGAACAAGTAGTTGGTCCTCCTAGGCCTGGCATCAAAATTGTGTACACTGGAGATACTGCACCGTGCGATAGCATCGTGAAACTGTCTGAAGGCGCCGACCTCTTAATTCATGAAGCTACATTCGATAGCAGCTTACTGGCTAAGGCTATTGAGGATAAACACTCAACAGCAGCACAGGCAGCAGAAATTGCGCTTAAAGCTGGTGTAAAGAAGCTGCTTTTAACACATATAAGCGCTAGATATCAAGAGGCAAAAATCTTAGAGGAAGAGGCAAGGAAGATATTTCCAGAAGTTGAAGTTGCCAGGGATTTAGCGGTTTACGAGGTTATCAAGCATTGAAGAGAGGTTTTTAAAGCTTTTTAAAGCACCTTGAAAGTTGAGTGGCTCTATAACTAAAGGACCTTTAATCTTCCTTAGTTTAGGTAATGCATAATTCCAGTCAATTGTTCCCTCGCCTACAGGTAAATGAAGGTCTTGTATGCCATCATTGTCGTGCAGATGTGCGTGTATCATAAAGTCTATGAAATTTTCTAAGAAATCCCTAATCTGTCCTACTAAATTGGCGTGACCTATGTCAAAAGATAGCTTGACATCATCTATGTTTTCGATTAGCTTCCTAACTTCTTCAACATTCTTTAACATGCCCGTATTCTTTGTTAAGTTTTCAAAAGCTATCTGAACACCACGCTGTGAAGCTAGTTCGAGAAGTTCTCTCGCAGAGTTTAGGCATATTGACCATGAAAACCCTGGCTTGAACAAACTTATCGGAGAATCTAGTCCCAAGTGAACAACTACTAGCTCGCTTTCAAGCTTTTTAGCTCTATCAAAGCATTTTAAAAGCTCCTTTATGCTTGCACGCCTTATACTAGGGTTAACTGCGCACGCGTTTATATTATTAAATGGGGCATGCACTACAAGTTTTAGATTATGAGTAGAAGATAGCTCTTTAAGGTAGGCAATGCGCTTATCATTCAACTTGTGTGGTAAATCGTCGACAATCTCCAATACAGATATTTTATCAAGCTTTTCAATAAGCTTTTCAATAAATTTAAATGGCTTGTCTAAGATGCCTAGATTAGATACTCCTATCATCATAGCTCATCAACTGGTACTCCACCTATAGTCTTTGTCGCAAGCCAATCAACAAGCTTATCAATGTCGTCGCACTCGATGTGAAAGGTTATTGGCCCGAGCGGAGATTCTCGCTCGGGCTTACAGAAAGACGCGTGCCCCACGTATGCTGCTTGTTTGTTTAAATAGAAGGTTAAGGTGTTCCCCTTACGCCCAGCTAATATCATTCTCCTAGCTGCATCAAGTA
>QMQV01000028.1 GCA_003649085.1 Thermoproteota archaeon | reverse complement strand
GGCCAGCTGCTCTTTCAAGAGATTCAAATGCTCTCTGCCCAACGATGCTTAATGCGCCATTAGGCCATCTGCTTTTGACAACCCTAGCTATCGGTATCAGCTTACAAATCTTACAGCACCATCTATAATCCCTAGCTGGAGGACCAAAAAGTTCAACGGCTTCCCAAAAAGCTTCACCAGCACGGGCTTCAACAAGCTTAAACCCTGCTTTTTCGACAAGCTCCTCAACATTCTTAATAGTCTCAGGGAGCTCTATCCCAGTATCATTAAACAACACTTCAAAATCTCCTAAAGCTTCAGCAGCCAAATCAAGGCAAACTGCACTATCCTTTCCTCCGGAAAACGACAATACAACAGGTTTTGACACTTTTTCTGCCATTACGTTAATAAACTTGATAGCTCTCGAACGCAGCGTATAAAGCTGTAATTCGTTAGCTTCTAAAACCTCTTTAATCCCTGCTCGTGCATGCGATGTCTCATTTACGTCATGAACCTCCAAAATTCTTTCAACCAAAATACCCTCTTTGATGCCTCTTCCAACACCGAAAGGCTTGCCTCTTCTGGTTAACACAATAGGTTTACCTAGGTCAGCTATTGACCTACCAATAATCTCTCCCTTCTTAACCTTATGCTCTACTTCAACGTGGTCAATTAAGCCTAGCTCTAAGAGCTTTAACGCACCATAGAAGTCAAGTCTAAACCTCCAGGACATAAGCCTAGGATCAAAGTAGAGCTTGCCTATAACGTTTCCATCACAAATGACCTCCTTCATGTCATCTATGTAAACAGCCTTATTCAATAAAACCGCTTTATCTCTCAATAGGCTGTTAAACGGTTTATTTGAACAAAACTCCTTCCACAAAACCTCTTCTAAGAGCTTAAGATCATACTCAAGTGCAGGACGGGCATCTCCCGGCTTACAAATCCTTAGCTTTAAACCTCTTTGTCCACAACGAGAACAGTACTCAGAGATTAGCGGCACGTTACACTCCTTACACCAAGAAGTCTTAGCTATTATTGGCCAAAGCCTACGCTTTTTCATCTCTTACCTAATCACCAGTTTTTCCAAGACCATAAGAGCACATGCCCTTAAAAACTCTCGTGTAGGTAAAATGATGTGAAGCTACTTAATAATCCCCTTTTTAGCTTGTTTTACAGCATGTCTAAGCTCTGGTAATATTAACTTCTCAAGAGCTACTTGGGCAGCTTGCGCAGAGCCAGGTAAAGCAAATATCAGCGTGCTATCAACAAGACCTGCAGTTGCTCTACTTAACATAGCTGCTGCCCCAATTTCTTGATAGCTTAAAAACCTAAACAGCTCGCCAAACCCAGGCATCCTCTTAGTTAATAGGCTTTCAACCACTTCAACAGTCATATCCGTAGCGCTTAGCCCAGTGCCTCCTGTAGTTATGACTACGTCAGCTCGCGCTTCATAGATAGCGTGTAGAATAGCTCCCTTAATCCTATCCCATTCATTAGGCACAATCCTCCTATATATCACGTCAAAGCCTTTTTCCACAAGCCTCCTCTCAATCAAACTACCGGTTTCATCTTCAGGCTCAATACCCAACGTCATTTGTTCATAGAGCGTTGAGCTTGTAACTATAATAGCGCATTTTACTGGAATAGCTTCAGCTTCTTCTCTATGCTTTTCAACAAACTTGCTCAATTCATCCCCTCCTTAACCTTACTAAGCACCTTAATGTCGGTTATTACAGTTGTGGGATATTGCCCTCTTTCATCCTTCTCATACTTCTTAACCATATCCCATATGGTAAGCAAGGCTTGTGAAACAGCTTGTAAAGCTTCCATTTCAACACCAGTCTTACCTACACTCTTAACTACGGCAGTTACATTAACGCCGTCTTCCTCAATAACAAACGATACCTCTACGTTAGTTATGGGTATGGGATGACACAGCGGTATAAGCTCAGGAGTCTTCTTAGCAGCTAAAATAGCAGCTGTCTGGGCTACGGAAAAAACATCTCCTTTCTCTACTTTGCCTTCACGTAGTAGCTTTAAAGTCGTAGGCTTAAGCTTTATGAACCCTGAAGCAATAGCTTCTCTATACACGCTATCTTTTTCGGTTATGTCAACCATCTTGACGGACAACAGCAAAGCACCTAGTTAATGAGGTTTTTTAGAGTATTTTAAGGTAACCCTAAGCCAGTTGTAAAAAAGCTTTATGATAAAAGCCTACTTACGCGATGAACTTGCTATCAGCTTGGCTATTTTAGCACGTGGCATCTTCCTTATACAGTCTGGAGGCACATAGTCTGTCACATATACGTGTTTTCCTGCTTTTAGTGTCTTATACCCCTTCGACCTAAGCTTACGCGCATCAACTTCTAAGATAACCACGTCAATGCCTTTTCTACGAGCACTTTCCAACGCCTCTTCTAAACTAGATGTTAGATGCACCTTACGCCTTTCCATGGGCTTTATACCCTGTTCCATAATGTCCTTAAGGTTGCTGGAGCTTGTGCCATGATATAAGACGCTAACTTCGTTATCTTCAGGTAATGGTATTTCAACGTCCATCGTATGCCCGTATCTAGCCCTAATTAAGCCTCCTGAGACTTCAAAGCGTCCTTTTGCGTCAACTTCTGCTATTGCTACGATATGCTCGTTTTCAACCCAAGAGTAGTTTTCAGGCTTCCACTGCTTAATCTTCGAGACCATTTCACTGATGCTAACCCATCCATCCTTAGTTACATTTAACCCGATGTCCTTAGCTATGTGGCGCAATATGGCTGACATCAGCTTACTAAGCCTTAATCTTCTCTCACCATCTATGATAAAAGCTGCTTTGGTGCCGCAATGCCTCTGGCTTTCAATAAACCTTCCACAAACCTTACATTGATAAATATCCTTTAACTGCTCTGGCATTTTCACCTTACGCTAGATAACTCTTTAAATTAAGACCTTCTTTAAAAGCCTAAGGGAGGCATTCACAATGCCTCACGTCAAGACACAAACGTTCCGCGACGATATTGATATTGGGAGGGTTGTCAAGGAAATGGTAGAGGAAGGAGATGGTTTAGTAGGTTGCGTGGTCGCTTTTCTAGGTGCTGTTAGATCAATAGCTGACGATGGAGCTAAAGTGGAGAAGCTATCTTATGAAGCTGAAGAAAAAGCTGTTGAAGAGAAGATGTTCAGGGTATGCGAAGAAGTCGCTTCAAAATATGGTGTAATAGGCATTAGAGCTTATCATAAGATTGGTGACGCATATGCTAAGCGCTCCACCATGTGTCTATTTGTGAGCTCTAAGCATAAGAAAGAGGCTTTTAACGCATTAACTGAGCTCGTAGATAGGATGAAGTACGAGCTACCTATACAGAAGAAGGAGTATACAGACAAAGGAACTAGGGTTATTAAAGGTTAACCTAATCGACTTCCAATGGGATACTTAGCTCTATTTTTCTCAAGTTTCTTTAGGATAGCATTTGAAAGATCTGTTTCTAGTACGTTAGCTATACAGAGAGCGTAAATGACTACGTCAGCAAGTTCATCCTCTATGCTTTCCATGTCTACGTTAAGCTCTTCAACACGTTTCCACTTGAAGAGATTTAACAGCTCTGAGGCTTCAACGCTTAAGGCTATTGCTAAATCCTTTAGATTGTGATAATGCTCCCAATTTCTTTCATGAACGAAGCGAGCAACTTCCTCTTTAAGCTGTTTTAAAGTAACACTTTCATCAAGCATCTAGTTTACCTCGTGATTTCAAACTGCTTCACAACAGCTAAGGTTTCATATGCCTCCTTGTTAGAAGCAAAGTAATCTCTGACAGGCTTAAGTATCTCAATTAACGCTTCAGCAACGGCATTCTTCAAGTCAAGTGGGTGAATTTTGCCAGCAGCATAGTCTTTCTCAAGCTCTCCATAGCTATGATACTCAAGCTTCTCTCCACCAAACTTAGCTGGCTTTTCAATGACAAGCTCGTCTCGTTCTCTAAAAACTATGTACTTAGCTATCTCAAGTATCGGGTTAAACTTAACTTCTTTCTCTGGACAAAAAGCCCTCAAAACCTTCTTCCTAATCTCTTCTGGGGGGTCGTAAATGAAGATGCTCGTCGTAGGCTTGCTCTTGCTCATCTTAATGCTTGACATAACCTCCTTAGCCTTTTCTTCAGTTAATGGCCAAGTCGGAGGAGCATCTAAGCCAAGCAGCAGATGATGGTGTACCGATACTGGTTTCCAAAATCCCAGAGACGGCCCAAGCTCTCTAGCAACCATGTTAGCTTTTCTCTGATCCATTCCAAGCTGACATATGTCTACGCCTAGGTGAAATATGTCAGCTACCTGCATTGGCGTATAAATGAGATCTGCAACCTTCTTAGCTTCAACGCTTTGTCTACCTGCTATCTCAAGAGTACGCTTAGCTCTAGCTATTGTGAGCTCTCTAGCAACCTTCAACACCTTATTCCAGTATTCGACATCATCGTATAGCTCATCAGCCATGATATACTCAACCTTATCTCTTGGAACACCGCAAGCGGTCCAAGCGTGAATAAAGTGTTTAGCAGCAAGCTTTATTTTCTCTAAATCGCCTCCGAGCTTATTGTTAATCCAGGCGTGATGCGTAGCTAACAACACCTTAACCTTAACACCAGCTTCGATCAAATCGCGCATTTTATAAGCGCATATAAGCCCTGTCCCTAAATGCGCTAAACCTGAGGGTTCGAACCCGTTATAGGCTACAGGAGTTGTCTTGGTTTCGAGTAAACGGCGCAGCTCCTCAACTGTTACTACTTCTTCGGTTGGAGGTCTCAATATCAGCTGCATCCTCTCTTCGATATCCATACAATGCTACCCAGCTAACAAGTAAAAGCTTAAGTATATAAGAGCTAAGTGCTTTTTAACCGTGGTTTACGTCTCCCCATTGTTGATGAGAGGGCTAGTCTGAGAACTTCGATGATGATCCGTGTAAGGTCTGAAAAACCTTATTTCTCTAACAACACGTTTCCAGGGTTTAGCGCTTTGAACCCGGGTATCTTCTCGAGCTCTTCCTTAAAGCTACTCGACTTTAAAATCTCGATAAACTCCTTAACAGCAGATTTTTTCAAACTGCTTTTCCTAACTACAAAGTCGTATTTTTCAACGGTCAGCGGTATAAAGTCTAAGCCATACATGCTCGCTGCACTTCTTATGCCGACGCCTACATCAGCTCTACCTTGAGCAACAGCTGCTGCAACAGCAGAGTGCGTCTTTGCCTCAAAGCTATAGCCTCTCACCATTTTTACAACGTCGTCAAAGCTTAATCCTCTTTCTTGAGCCAGCTTCTTCAAGTTTAAGTCTACGAAAACCCTAGTACCAGACCCCTTATTCCTGTTGATGAAGTAAACATCCTCGCGTAGCAGGTCTTCCCAGCTCTTAATGTTCTTTGGATTGCCTTTAGCTAAGATAAATCCTTGTTCTCTCAAATACCCTTCAATTAACAAGACGTCTTTTAAACCATATCGCTCAACAAAGGGGATGTTGTAGATCCCGGTAACCTCATCTAATAAATGCGTCCCAGCTATGTCAGCTTCTCCTCTTTTAATTGCGTGAAGCCCACCTGTTGATCCCACGTTAATTAGCTTCACTTCCTTAAACCCTCTAATAGCAAGTTTCTCAACTAGTTTCTCAAGCCCTATACAGTGGCTTCCAATAATCGTCATTTCAGCAGGCTTAATCATCTCGCCAAAAAGCCTCACTTCAACTTCCTCGTCTTCATCTACGTACTCCACGTCTTCAGATATCTCTACATAACCATCAGCTAAGCTTAACGTAGTTATAGCGCCACTACCACCAGTAAGAGGGTAAGCTGATATGCTCCCATCATCTTTCAAGACCAAGCTAACAGGCAAAAACTCTCTTCTCCCACGACTAGGACTTACCCTGATAGCCATCTTAGCCTTAACGAAGCTTCTCCTCTCCAACGCTTTACCAGCCATAGCTCTTAAAGCTGGAGATACAAGGACATTGTAGATCATTAAAGCTGAGACAGGGTATCCCGGTAAGCCTACGACAAGTTTTCCACGGCATTTCGCTATAGCTGTAGGCTTGCCAGGTTTAACTGCTAAGCCGTGAACTAAAACTTCTCCAAGCTTTTCAAGGACCCTATAAACTAGGTCTCCTGCCCCAGCAGAGGTCCCACCTGATATTAACACGACATCGCTTTTTTCAAGAGCGCTTGACACGACATCAAGTATTTTTTGCTCGTCATCTGGTGCATACGTCAATGAGATGATTTCACACCCATCCTCCATAGCTGATGAGGCAATAGCGTAGCTGTTGACATCGTAAATCTTGAATGGCTCTAAAGGCCTACCAGGTTTTACCAGCTCATTGCCGGTAGAAATTACGGCCACCTTAGGCTTAGCGTAGACCTTAACTTTATCAAAGCCTAAAGCTGCTAAGACACCGATCTCCCTGGGCGTGAGCACCTTACCCTTCGTGATGATCTTCTCACCTATCATAATGTCTGAACCAGCTGACATCACGTTTTCTCCAGGAGAAACGGGCTTAAACACGAAAAGTTCGTCATTAATTCTCTTGGTAAACTCCACCATTACGACAGCGTTAGCCCCCCTAGGCAATGGTGCGCCAGTTGCTATTTCAACGCATTGACCATAGCCAACTTCAACGCGTGGGATGTCACCTGCTTCTATCTTGCCAACAACCTTCAACTTAACAGGTCTATCCTCATAAGCTCCAAATACATCTTCAGCTTTAACAGCATATCCATCTACAGTTGAGCGATCAAAAGGAGGTACATCAATCGCCGCTATAATATCCTCAGCTAACACTCTGCCATGTGCCTCGCCAATTGCGACTTCTTCAACACCTATTGGTGTGAAGTTAAAGTTCTGCCATAAAATGCTCTTAGCGTCATCTAAACTCACGATCTCATGAAAAATCTTCCTCAACTAGAATCCCTCCTCAACAGGTCTTATTAACTGCACATAAACTTCCTCCCCTTCATCAAAGCCATCCCTGTGTTCAGGAATAATGACTATTCCATTTGCCTTAACAACAGATGACAAAACACCTGAGCCAGTTAACCTTAAGGGCTCAGCATAAAACACGTCACCACGCTTTTCAACAAAAACTCTCAAGTAAGACCTTGTACCAGGAGTAGAAGCAACTCTTCTAGTTAGCCTTGCCTTAATCACAGCTCTAGGCTGTTCCTGTGCTCCAAGCATATGATAAATTAAAGGCTTAATAAAAGCTTCAAAGCCTACTAAAGCTGCTACTGGATATCCAGAAAGCATGATAACAGGCTTACCTTCAAGTAAGCCTAACCCAGTCGGCTTACCAGGTTTCATAGCTATACCATGTGCTAATATAGAGCCGCCAGCTTTCTCTAAGGCCTCTCTAACGTAATCCCTTTTACCAATAGAAGTTCCTCCGGTTGTGATAAGGACATCTGCTACATTAACTCCTTCTCTCATCCTCTCGACGATTTTCTCAACGTCATCTGGTACAAGCCCTAAATCTAGTGTTTCACAACCAAGTTCCTTAACAGCAGTTAAAACCAAGCTTTTAGTGCTATTCACGAGTTTGCCAGGAGGAGGTCTTTCGCCAACTTCTACAAGCTCGTTTCCTGTTGAGAACACAGCTACCTTAACCTTCGCTACGACATTAACGTATGGAATATTTAACGAAGCTAAGACACCGATGTCCCAAGGTCTTAAAATAAGACCCTTTCTTGCAACAACCTCTCCTTTCTTGACATCTTCTCCTTTCAACGAGACGTTCTCTAGGGGGGTAACAGGCTTAAAGACATCAATCTCGCCGTCAACAGCTTTAACGTCCTCATACATTACAACAGCATCAGCTCCATCGGGTATAACAGCCCCAGTCGCTATTTCGACAGCTTCTCCTTCACTAACGCTTATAGACGGCGTTTCTCCTACATCTACCCTTCCAACAACTTTTAACTTAACAGGGTTAACGTGACTAGCCCCAAACGTATCTCTCGATCTAACAGCATAACCATCCACAGCAGATCGGTTAAAACATGGGATATCCTCTTCTGCTACGATATCTTCAGCTAAAACTCTCCCAATAGCATCAAGAAGGCTAACTCTCTCAATGGCATCTTTTCTTGAGACTTTCGACAAAAGCATATTCAGGGCATCGCCAACCTTTACCAGCCTCTTAAACCCTCTTTCCCTAATGCTCAATTACGTCACCTAATAAGCTATGAGAAAACGTCTTTTAAGCTAATAAGTTTCTACCTCTTTCATCGCCTCATCCATAAGAGATAATACCTAGTTGTTTTGCAATGCTCTATCAGAAGGCGTTAAACTTGCCTTTACTCGTGGATCGCTACGATAGACCTGTAACAAACCTTAGAATTTCAGTTACGCAGCGATGCGACTTAAACTGCATCTATTGTCATAGAGAAGGAGAAGTAAGAGGAGACGGTAAGGAGCTTTCAACAGAACAGTTTAACGCAATCATAAGGGCAGCAGCTCAGCTTGGAATAAAGCAATTTAAGTTCACCGGTGGCGAGCCCTTACTAAGAGCTGACCTACCCAGCATGGTTAAGACAGCTGTATCTGAAGGGGCAATTGACGTAGCTATAACAACCAACGGGACGTTGCTGTGGAGAAGAGCACGTGAGCTACACGAAGCTGGCTTAATGCGCGTTAACGTATCTCTACCATCTACGAGAAGGGACGTGTATAAGGAAATAACTGGCAAAGACATGTTAGATAAAGTGCTTAAAGGCGTTGAAGAAGCTGCTAAGAGGTTTAGACTTGTTAAACTCAATATGGTGGTGCTAAAGGGCGTCAACGATGATGAGCTTGAAGAAGCGATGTCAATAGCTAAAGAATACAACGCTGTGCTTCAGCTCATTGAGCTTGAGCCAATAGGCATAGACATGGACTTCTACAAAACCCACCACCTAGACCTCTCAACTATAGAAAAGGAGCTTAAAGCAAGAGCATCAAAAATTGAGGTAAGGCGCTTAATGAACAATAGAAGAAAGTACTTAGTAAATGGTGTCGAAGTTGAAGTTGTAAGACCCATTGAAAACAGCGAATTCTGCCTACATTGCACTAGGTTACGAGTAACTTCAAATGGCTTTTTAAAACCATGTTTGATGAGAAATGACAATTTAGTAAAGATCGATGAGGAGGACTTTAATTCCATTGAGAAGCTTAAACAGAAGATAATCCAAGCAGTTATGTTAAGAGAACCTCTCTACAAGGAAGCTATAAATCAGCGTTTAAAACTATAAGTTGTCTTAGTGGTTGATCTTGAGGATAAGCTGCTATACTAGTGGAGAATTCGATGAACATCTTAGAAAAAGCCTATCAGATCCAAGCTATAAAAGAGTTTACGTCGTATCAACATATCTTAACAAGGACGTAGCCAAGCTCCTGGCTCTAGGGGCAAGAGACAAGAAGATTTGGATCATCGTGAAGATAATGTCGTATACTAGAAAAAGCATACGTGAGTCAATTAAACAGGCTATAAGATACTTGAAGAAAGAAGCTAAAGGAAGGGTTAGAGTAAGGAGAAATGAGGATTTAACGCTTAACATGTTCATCCTATTAAGAGGACAGCGTGCTACGAAAAGGGAGCAAGGAGAGCTCTTGGTAGTATCGTATCCAACCCCTTCTCCTAGAAGTGAGAAAGCTATAAAGAAATGCGGTTTTGTAATGTTTTCTTCAACGGATTCAAAAGAAGTTACTGAAGCTAGAGCAGTTTTCGATAAGCTATGGGCTGAAAGCTTAGTCTTCAAGCTTTAATCAAATACTGAGGATAAATCTTAAGCTCAACTTTAAAGTGAGCTAAGTTAGTGAGAGTTATTTGAGGAAAGGTTTTCATGGAGTAAGGCTGAGAATTGCGTGTGAGATAATAAGGTTAGTCTTAAACTTATACCATAAAATCCATTTAACCCCCAAACTTGAGGCTATCGACGGTGTAAAGCTTAAGATAAATCCTAAGGTTTTTAAGCCAAAATACACGCTCTCCACTGAGCTTTTACTAAAGAACAGCTTTAAACCATGCGATCTCGCCGTTGAAGTAGGCGCAGGTTCAGGCGCGCTGACGATCTCACTTGCTAAAAACTCTAATGAAGTTGTATCAATTGACATTGATGTGAACTCCTCACGAAACGCTCTGGAAAACGTTAAGTTACATAACTTGCTTAGCAAAGTGCACGTAGTAGTTGCAGATGTCCGATTCTTTCACTTAAATAAAAAATGCGACTTAATAATATCAAACCCTCCATACCTCCCACTTAACCCCATTACTAAAATCGACAGGCTTTGGTGTGCTGGTGCTGATTTAAGTGTACTTAAAGGTCTTGTAAGCTTTGCATTTGAAAATTTAAGGAATGGCGGGATCTTAAAGTTCACGTGCTCCTCGCTTAGCTTCCAATGGGTTAAGCTTTTCTTGGAAAAGAATAAATTCACCTGGTCTATTACTGCTACGAAGCAAACCCCCCTAGATACTATACTCGTCATCGAGGCTGTAAAGGGTGGTTGAATGAGCTCTTGCGAAGAAGGCGTTATGAGGAAAATACTTGTAGCAGTCGACGGCTCAAAATGCTCTGAATATGCACTTAAAAAAGCTCTTGAAATGGCTAAGATACTGAAATCCAAAGTTTTAATTGCTCACGTGATACCAAAGATGTTGCCATACGGTCATGAAGCAGCAGAAGCCGACACACTATATCACGACTTCTTAGTCAATGAGGCGAATAAAGTCCTTAAAACTGCTATCGAGAAAGCTAAGGAGGTAGGTGTCGAAGCTGAAGGAAAGCTTCTAGAAGGCTCGCCTGCTGACGAAGTCATTAGCCTAGCTGAAAAAGAGGAATGCGATGCCATAATCGTAGGCTCACGCGGGACGGCGGTAACCAGAGCAGAGCTAGGAAGTGTTAGCGAGAGAGTTGTTAGATACTCACCTGTCCCCGTTTTAGTCATAAAGTGTCCTAAACACTTCTGCAGATTTCCTTAAGACCAACTTTTAAACTTCTCTTCACTTCCCTAAAAGACCTATGTTAAATGAAGATGATCATAGCCCTAAGGTCATCTTTGAGGTTCTAAATATGAGACATAGAAAACCCTGCGTATTCACGAATCTTCTCCTAACTAATTCAAGCCTTCTTATTCATTTCCCTAAGAAGTATTGACAAGCTAACGGGTCAACACCTTTATCGCCATGTAACAATGAAAATGCTCTACACCCACCCCTACATAGTGTAAACGCCTTACAGGGTTTGCAGGCTAAAACTTCCCTCCTAAAGACCTCGTAAACTTTGCTGTACTTCCAAATCTCCATTAAGCTTTCAGATCTCACGTTACCTGCGTAAAACTCCCTATGGTATCTGAAATGCCCACATGGGACAACCGTACCATCCACCAATACAGTAGCCATAACTGTCCCGGCGGGGCACGTTGCCGAAGCTTCTATTGGAATTAGCGAGTTAAAGACACCAAATGAACAGTCAAAGCTTACGTCAATACCTCTCATCTTAAGTCGATTGGCGTTTCTTAGGAATTCAACTACCTGCTCTTCGCTAAGTTCAAGCTCATGTCTATATAGCTCGCCTCTGCCAATAGGTATAAACCTCATAACATGTACCTTGTCAGCACCCAAGCTTATTGCATAATCTAAGTAATCGCTCAACAACTTGTAGTTCAACTTAGTAGCTGTAAAGCCTAAAATTATCGTAAAATCTTCCGAGGCAAAGTTCTGCAGGCCAATTATTGTGCGCTGAAAAGCGCCTTTTACACCTCTTATCATATCGTGGACATCAGGTATGTGGGCATCTAAGCTTATGAAGACTTTGGATAACCCAGCTTCTTTAAGTTCTCTCACAACATCCCTATTAGCTAAGACAGCGTTTGTGTTCAGCGTAACTGAAAGATCTCTTTTATGAGCATAGCCAATGAGCTCCTTCAAATCCCTCCTAACTAAAGGCTCCCCACCAATAACATCTAGCGTGAAAACACCCATTTGGCTGGCTTCATCAACAAGCTTTTTAAAGATTTCACTAGGTAGAGCGGCATCTGATGTCCCAGCATTTGAGTAACAATGCCTACATCTCAATGGGCAGCTTAAGGTAACTTCAACTTCAATACTAAGAGGGGCAGAAAGGTAACCCCACGTCCTAACTCCAATGTCTATGACTTTAAGAGCTTTATCCTTAAACTTCACGATTTCCTGAGGGCTTTTAAGATATAAGCTTCTGCCAAAGTGGCCTAGGTGACTAACATCCTCACTTTCCTCATACGCTACAGCTCCAAAGCTCTCCATTCTAAGTACCTTTATCAAATCATAACCCCTCCAAGAGGGGGTAAAAGCGCAAGTTATGAAAAGCTAAAGGTGGGATGCTCGAAGAATTAAATAAAATGTTGTTTTAAAAGCGTTTCTCGATTAGCTTTCCACCAGCTCTTCTCCTCTTCCTCCTTTAAGTCAGGGACCTCGATTTTAGGCATGTTGGCTAAATTTGAAATCTCCTGTCTAATAGCGTCTATGTATGGGGGGAAGTGAACCCTTCCCTCGACAATATACTCAATTACGTTTATCTTCAAAAGCTCGCGTATAGCCAAGTTCTTCTCAAAGTCCGTTAGCTCCTCATTGAAGACAGCTCTATAAAGTATCCACAGCGTGTTCCAATCTACGCTATTGCCTCCCCTGAGTAATCCTGATCTAGCCAAAGCTATCATTAACTTCTTAGTCTTAGCCATAACAGACTTGAAGCCATCAACCATCTTATCTAGAATTAGCGGTAAGCATTTCTCTTCAAAAAAATCGAGAATAATCCTATCAATTCTGAACTTCGTATCTTCAGTCCTATCAGTAGGCTTACTCACCTTAATTTTCCTCAAATCTCTAACAACTTCGTTATATACAACCCCACTACCATACCTTACTCGTAGAGCAGATGAAGCATATTCACCTGGTATACCACGCGCCCACATATAGATAGCTTCAGCACAGTCAAGCCTACTACCACTTAAGTAGCTATCAAGCAGGTTAACTAATGTGCTCTCCTTAACCATTAGACATCCTCTACTACAGCTATCGTTGTTTTAGGGTTAACCGCTATGCTTAACGAGTAGCGCTACTCCAATATTTTAAGCTTAACAATTCTAGATGAAACAGCTAAACCAATTAAATAGTCTACAACCCCCTGCGTAATGTTCATTGCAGAGACAAACCATATAAAACCCCATATAGAACCAAAGAAAAACTTCTCAATTAAAACTTCAATAGGCTCACCAAAGAACAGCGGTATAGCCCAGTAGTAGTTTAAAACAACAGCTACAGCACACCTAACGAGCAAAGCCAATGGAAATGCTATGGCTGTAAACCAGAGAGAGAAAATTACCTCTCTTCTCTTCATTAAATGTGCTAAAATAGCTGGTATAGCGAACATGGGTAGAGTAGCCATAACTTTCATCGTACCACCTATAAAACTTCCAAAGCCCATTATACACAACAAAACCCATAAGCCAGCAGATAACGCTAAAGCTTCCTTAAAGCCAAAGACGAAGAAAGCTATGAGAATTGGCACAGCAACAAAGTCTATAGACATACCCCAAGGAGCTCTTACCTTAGGCAAAAGCTCAAAGACAACTGACAAAGCCAATAATGCCGCTAAAGCCACTAGCATGCTACTTCGGCGCAAGCTTCTAAACCCACATTAACGTGTAAAGCGTAGCATTTAAGCGTAGCTACTCAAAAAAGTTAAGAGCAAAATCTTGAAAGTTCAAAGTTGCCAGGACGAAAAAGAAGCCTATCGCAGCTGCGTTATTGACTACATGCCATGACCCACGTACTACGCTTCAGCTTTTATGAAGGTAGCCGCACCTTGTTCCTATGGCAGAAAAGCGTTAATTTGCGGCCTAACTTATCCTCAAAACTTTCAAATCTTTAATCAAATGTGGTTTAACAACGTAAACGTAGATAGTATAGTACTTTTTGCTAAGCCATCCACCCTTAACTTTCTCCACTAAAATAGGCTTCCACCCTTCAATTGGAAAATCCACCGCAACAACTCTAGTACCTGGTTTAAGCTGGTCTTCTAACATAGGTCTCAATGCTCTATTAATGCTCTTCAACTGATATAACGTGACGACGGTGGCATCAGAGATGTTTGCTTGAAACATATCGCCGTGAACTACTTGTGCTTGCTCCTCTAACTTCTCCTTTCTAATTCTACGAAGAGCTTCTTCAACTAAGCTTCTCCTAATCTCTATGCCAACAGCCTTCGCATTGAACTCCTTTGCAGCCGTCAACACGAACCTACCATCGCCTGAACCTAAATCATAGACAACATCTCCTTCTCTAACACCGACAAGTTCTAGAGCTCTCCTAACTACGTGTTGAGGCGTTGGCACAAAAGGAGAGATTTTCTTCATACGTGTTCCGCTAGGTTGAAAAGGGCGATTTAAGCGTTACTTTAATACAGCTTAAGGTGGTTAAAAATGGCAGTGCTATTTGAGTTTTCAGTTGTCCCAGTAGGAACCGAAAGTCCAAGCGTAAGCAAATACGTGGCGTTGGCTGTAAAAGAAATTGAGAAAAGCGGTGTTAAGCATCAGCTAACTCCCATGGGAACAGTATTTGAAGCGAAATCGCTAGCAGAAGGCTTTGAAGTCATATCCAAAGTGCACGAAGCGTTATTTTCAGCTGGCGTCAAGAGAATTGTCACCTCCATAAAAATCGACGATAGGAGAGACATTGAGAGAGATATGGAGACTAAAATGGAATCAGCTAAGCGTGCACTTGAATCACTAAAGTCTTAGAACCTCCCATGCCAATAAGGGTGAGCAAAGCGCACGAGAAAAGAGCTGTAGACGCTATCGCATACATAGCTTTAAAGCCATAAAGCTCAGCTAAAGCACCGAGAGCAGCTGACCCTAGGACAAGTCCAAGATCAAAAGAAGCTGTAAGAATAGCAGATACCACGCCCCTGATATCCCTGGGCGAAAAGCGTAGAGCAAAAGTAAGTAATGAGACGTAAAGCGCTCCAAAGCCTAAACCGAAGGAGGCTGCTAAGACGTAGAAAAACAGTTTTTCGCGGACAATAGATATGCCTAGTAGAGACAAGGCTGCCAATAAGCTAAATGGTGTTGCAACAGCTTTCTCTCCAAACTTATCCGTAGCCTTGCCAGCTGGCATCCTGATAGCAATGTTAGCTAAAGCATACATTGTAAAGAAAAGCCCAACGTCAAAACCGCACAAGCCATATCTCTCAGAGAATATTGGGAAAAAAGATGTCAGCGAGCTATAACCTGATGTCAGCAAGGCAATCCCCAGAGCTGAAAGCATTACGGGCTTAGAAGCAAGCATTTCCCTAAAAGCCCCTTTTGCGCCAAAGCTTCTCAAAACAATATGTTTCTCACTTACACAAAGTGTCAGCAAGGCTGAAAATAAGCCTATCAAAAAAGCTAAGCTAAAAGCAGCTTTAAAGCCAAAGATATCATAAGCAAAGCCTCCTAAACTCGGACCAATAGCCATAGCCATCATGATAACCATGCCATAACCTCCAATAACCTCTCCCTTCCTTTCATCAGGAGCAGCCTTAGCGATCCACGTTAAAGCAGAGGTTGTAAAAGCTCCTAATCCAACACCATGCATAACTCTGACTAAAGCCAAGAAAGCCACGTTTTCAACCCAGGGGTAAATAGCTGATGCGAACGCTGAAATCAAGGCGCCAAAGAACATAATAAGCTTTGTCCCGCGCCGGTCAACATACTCGCCAATGAAAGGTCTACTTGTTACACTAGTTATACCAAACGCTCCAACCACAAGCCCTATAACGAACTCCGATGCTCCAAGATATTCAACGTATTTAGGTACTATCGGTATTATCATGAAGAAAGACGTAAAAAACGCGAAAGTCGAAGCTAAGATATACCTAAGCTCAAGACTCTTCAAAAATCCTTTCAAGAAGAAACGACCTTTATGAACAAAACACCAAATCCTTATTCTCCAGGCGGAGCTACGACTTCTTTATGTTCCTCCTTAACCAACTTCTTCTTGACGGCCTTCTTATCCTTCTTCTTAAACTCAGGTAAGACCAGCTCAAGGCTTGACATGCTAATCACCGCCTGACAAGTTTTTCAAGGATATCTGAAGGTTTCTCAGCTCTCTCTAATAAATCCTTGACCTCCTTCTCAGTATACGCTAGCGGCTCCATCATCTCGAGGGGTTTGCCCTCTAAATACACTTTAGCCCACGATACAGCTGTAACCTTATCTGTAAACTTCTTAACAACATTTGTTCTGAGGTATTCACGTGTATCGCTTGGAGACTTTGTAAGCCCTTCTTTAACCCATGTAGCCAGCTTATCCCAATCAACATATGGTATAGCTGTTTTCACAAAGTCAAGGGAATCTCTTGGATCAAACCTGCTATCAACGGCGTCGAAATCTACGCTTTCACCTATGTAGTATAAGACAGCTTCATCAATTAAGCTAAACTCGTTGCACAGCGTAATAGACTCTACGATATCTCCTCCGTATTCCTCAATCATGACCTTCTTAG
>QMQV01000027.1 GCA_003649085.1 Thermoproteota archaeon | reverse complement strand
TAAGCGACGAGTTCATAAAAAAGCTGAAAGAGGCGGACGCATCAATAGCAATAAACCTCCCAACTGTTAGCGAGGAGATCCATAGAAGGCTTACTGGAGCTAGCTCTTCGCTGAAAACGAAGCTCAGCGCCTTAGAGAAGTGCTTAAAACATGGGTTAAAGTGCTCTATTGGTGCAGCGATAACTAAGCTGAACTACAAGGACATTGACACCTTACTAAGCTATGCTCTGGAAAAAGACCTCTACACTGATTTGCTCGCCGTAATGCCTTGTGGAAGAGCGCAGATGGAGATTATCCCAACAGGGCTTAAGTATCACAGCTTCCTACAACGCCTATGGAAAAAGTGGAGAGTTGTCCCGATGAACGCTATCTCATGTGATAGCCGCATTTCAATCTACGAGCCGATATACCTAGCCTTATTAGCTGAGAGCGAAGAAGGTGATTGGAGGAGGCTCTGTTCAATAGGCGAGACCATGCACATAATGGAAGATGGAAGTGTAAGGACCTGCGTCTTCATCCCGTATACAATAGGTAACGTTAGGAAGGAGGGGTTAAATCAGATCTGGAAGAGGCTAGCCAATGATAAGCTTGTCGTCAAGCTCAGAGACCCTGAAAAGCTAAAGGGCATCTGTGGAGCCTGTCCCTTCAAGACGGTTTGTGGGGGCTGCAGAGCTAGAGCTTACCTTGTTAAAGGAGACCTATTTGCTTCAGATCCCGTTTGCTGGCGCACCTCTGACGTGTTTTGAAGCTGCTCTACTGACCAATAGGATTTGGAGTTTTCTAAGCTTAAAAATGTCAGGCATAACTACGTTACTCCTTTATGCGTCACAGACAAGCTCATACAAAACGAGAAGCGAGAAAAGCTTTCTTCACGTCACAGCCTGCGTTAACCCCATTACTCTAGCTTTATCTTTGAGATTTGGAGGGCCCATCGGCTATCGCGCAGGGTCTTCTCTGCCTCGACTATTTTGAGGCGGCGTTTAAATGGTGGGCCGTAGACTACTAGAGTGTGGTATTCGCCTCCTTCTCCACAAAGGTCTACGCCTTTATGCTTTAAATAGGCTAGGAATTCTCTGCTAAATGGTCTCCCAACCCACTCTCCGCTTATTAAATCAGCTTTAGCGCTCACTATAATGGCTTCAAAGCCGTTATCAAAGAACTCTGCAAGAAGATTCTCATAGCTTTCTCCCCATAGGGGCTCAAAGGCCTTAATCCCAATCTCACCGCATACCCGCTCAACCCAGCGCCTATGCCCATCTATGTTTATGTCCCCGAAGACAGCGCCACCATAGCCCTCCATCTTGAGCCTCCTAGCAATTCGCTTAAACTCCTCTTCGTAGGTCTCCCACCTCGCTCTACCATAAACTAAGGGTATTCCAAGCGCCAAAGCCTGATGCTCAAGAACCTCCAAGCTCACATTATGACCGCGTAGCCTCAGTTCTCCCTCATCAAGCATGCTAAGCAGACATCCAACCTCCAAGCCCATCCTCAACGCACGATAAAGAGCTAAATTGCAATCCTTCCCCCCACTCCAGGAGACGAAAACTCTCATCTTCTCAGCCCTATCACAAATCAAAAAATGCATAATACATTTTAAAAGTATAATATATCTTAGTAGCCCGGTCCTAGATGTCGAAATATAAGTGAAATTCGTATGGATGTGGCCTCATAGCTACCTCGTTGTACTCCTTTAATGAGTTTTCAACGATTTTGTCAATGGCGTCTTGCGCGAAAATTGGCTTTAAATATTCTTGATCGCTCATAAGCTCGTCGACAGCTTCTTTTAAGCTTCCTGGGAGCTCCTTTATGCCCATTTGCCTCCTACGCTCTGGCGTCATGTGGTAGATGTTTTCATCAACTGGGTCTCCTGGATCAATCTTCTTCTTAATGCCATCTAAGCCAGCTGCTAGCATAGCGGCAAAGCAAAAGTACGGGTTTGCCGCTGGGTCGGGTGGCCTATACTCAACTCTCTTAGTCTTCGGAGACTTCCTATGATATGCAGGTATTCTTATGGCAGCTGACCTATTGCTGCGGCTCCAAGCAGCGTAAACCGGCGCCTCGTAGCCTGGTACAAGCCTCTTATAGGAGTTTGTCGTCGGCGAGACTATAGCTGACAACGATCTAGCGTGTTCTATTAAGCCGCCTACGAAATATCTCCCGATTTGGCTCAGCTCGGCATACTCGTCGTCCGGGTCGTAGAATACGTTTTGACCTCCTTTCCATATGCTCACGTGGACGTGCATACCCGAAGCGTTGTCCATGAATATGGGCTTAGGCATAAAGGTAACTATCATGCCCCTCTTTACGGCGATGTTCTTTGTGACGAATTTGCAGGTTATCACGCCATCAGCCATGTTGGTGAGCGTGTCGTGGAGCATGTCAATTTCGCATTGACCTGCTGTCGCCACTTCGTGGTGATGTGTTGTGGAGAGTATGTTGAAGTAGTCCCTTAAGACTTGGACACATTCGTTTCTATATTCCATTAGGGTGTCTTGTGGTGGAGCTGGGAAATACCCTTCTTTAAACCTTATAGGATAGTTTGAACCTGTTGGAGCCCATATCGCCTCTCTAGACTCAATTCTGTAGCTCATACCCTTATATGGCATCATGACATCCCACGTCACCTTATCGAAGACGAAGAACTCAAGCTCAGGGCCCCAGTACGAGAAGTCGAAGCCTTCCTGTCTAAGGTATTCTTCGGCTCTTTGAGCTATGTAGCGGGGGTCTCTTGTAAGCCTACCCATGCCAAAGCCTCTATATATGTCGCAGATCATCCTGGCAGTTTTCATCTCCTGAGGTATCCAAGGTATTATGGCGAAAGTGTTTGGATCGGGCTTCAAGACCATGTCGGACTCCTGTATCTCAACAAAGCCCCTTATCGAAGAGCCGTCAAGCTTGGGCACACCTTGTTCGAAAACTTCACGAGTTAACACGTCAACAGTTATCGTCGTATGTTGCAGCCTACCTGGGCCGTCCGTAAACTGGAGGTCAATAAACTTTACCCCAGCTTCCTTAACGATCTTTAACACATCTTCTGGAGAAAGCTTTAACGGCTCAACCTTGCCATCTGGCAGTATCTTGTAGGGCATACAGCGCTAGCCTCTCTTAACATTGTTCACAGTTTCCCTGAGAGAATTAAAACATTTTATTTAAAGCTTTCTTTAAACAATGTAAAAGTTAAAAGCCTCACTCGTATTATGCGTAAAAATGTTTAAGAGAGGCTTTATAGAGGATAGCTGAACAGCTTTCAACGACCTTTAGGTCTACAGCTCGCGCTTACACTAAAGCCTCTTTACTAGCTCTTGAGCATACGCAGTTTCGCTCGCTTGGTATCTTGGGTATGACTTCCCTAAGCAGCTTATTCACCTTCTCGACGTTTGCTCTAAGCGTCTTGACAACTTCTTCGGCTGTGACAGGCTTTTCAGCCCAGACATCGTAGTCCGTTATCGTAGTGATGGGTAAGTAGCATATCTCAAGCTCCCTAGCTAAGATAGCTTCGGGAATTAACGTCATGCCTATGACATCAGCCCCCCACATCCTGTAGAGCTTCGACTCAGCTCTTGTCGAAAAACGGGGGCCTTCAATGCAGATGTAGGTTTTATCTCTGTGAACAGGTAATCCCAAGGATACTGCGGTGTTGTAGACTATCTCGGTCAGCTCCGGGCAAAATGGGTCTGCTAGCGAGAAGTGCCCCACGATGCCCCCTTCATAAAATGTATAGTCTCTGTTCTTGGTGAAATCTATAAACTGACTTGGTATGACTATGTCACCTGGCTTAAGCTCCTCTCTTAAGCTACCTACAGCAGATGGAGCTAGTATGCGGGTTACTCCAAGCTCTTTTAAAGCCCAGATATTGGCCTTATAGTTTATTCGATGAGGTGGTAAAACGTGTTTTCTACCATGCCTAGGTATGAAAGCTACCTTCTTACCTTTATATTCGCCGACGACGAGCCATGAAGGACTTCCATAGGGAGTATAGACTTTAACTTCCTCAGCGCCTTCTAATATCTCTGGGTCGTAGTGCCCAGTACCACCTATAATCGCTATCTCAGCTTTAGGTTGAGACATCGGGGTCGCCAAGCTAACAGTATGTAAGGTATCTTTGATTTAAGCTTTTCATAGTAATTGAGCTAACGGTATTTAGCACATGCGTAAGCTAATAAAGCGTGTTTGAAATGTGCTCTAGCAAGTGCTTAAAAGCTATATAGCTTTTAACGTAGAATTTTCTGGGGTGCTGTTATTTGGTTCAACCGATGAAATGCAAGTATCTAACTCTTGAAGATGTCTACAACATGACTAAGAAGTTGGCGAGCAAAATCAAAGCAGCTGGTTTTAAGCCTGATACAATTGTAGGCTTAGCTAGAGGAGGCTGGATTCCAGCTAGGCTTATGTGCGACTTTTTAGGCGTCGTGGACTTGATAAGCTTAAAGGTAGAGCATTGGATTGAAACTGGCAAGACGAAAGATGAAGCTATAATCAAGTATCCTGTTAAGTTAGATCATCTTGCTGGCAAGAAGGTTTTGTTGCTTGACGACATAACGGACACTGGTAAGAGCTTGATGGTCTCAAAACGATACGTCGAGCAGTTTAACCCAGCTGAAGTTAAGACAGCTACTATGCAGTTTATCGTAACCTCTAAGTTTAAGCCAGATTTCTACGCTGAAGAAGTGAGAGAGTGGACTTGGTTTATCTACCCGTGGAACTACTTCGAAGATACGACCACTTTAGTACAAAGGCTTATGGCCGATAAGGAACTTTGGACTCTTGAAGAGATTAAGGAGGGTCTTAGAAAGTACTTTGAAATTGATGTAGACTTAAACTGGCTAAGAGAAGTTATGTCAGTTATGGAGGAACGAAAACAGGTTAAGAAGGTTGTTGTGGAAGGGGTTGAAAAGTGGGCTAAGGCGTAGAAGTCATGGGCTTTGTAGAGGACCTCGGGAAAGCTGTTAGAGTCAAGGTATGTGTTAAGCCTCAATCAGGAGAAGATAGGTTTTCATTGGAAGGCGATGAGCTGGTTTACTACACTGTAGAGCCGCTGGTTAAGGGCAGGGCTAACGCTTCGCTTGTAAAGGCTTTAACAAAGACCTTGAAAGTCCCTAGAGAACACGTTAACATAATTTATGGAGTTAGAGATAGCGTTAAAGTTGTTGAAGTACGAGGCGTCACAGTTGAGGAGGTTAAGAAGAGGTTGTTGGAAGCTTTAAAGAAGCTTTAACTTTCTTAATGACCTCTTCATGCAGCTCAGATAAAGCCTTTTCAATGCCTTTAACATCGCTATTAGCAATTAACTGTTCCAGTTTACCTGCATCTAGAGATGGTAACTCCACATCTAGTGATATTTTCCTGACATGGTCTAATGCTTTCTCAGCATCTCTAGGCAACCCTAAAGACGTGGATAACAGCATATCAGCAAAAGCGTAGTAAGCTGACAACAAGTAAGTTAGGTATTCTGTGTTGGGGCTGAACCTAGGTATGTAAATTGAGCCTAGCGAGCTCAAAGCTGATGTGAGTTGTTTAGCTGCTTTAAAACAAGCTTTAGCTAACTCAGGCGGGTTGTAGTCGTCAAATGCTTTTTCAAAGTCCTCTAGGTTTAAGCTCAGGTTAAGGTTAAACTCGTTTAGCTCATCTGATATGAGCCGAGCTTTTCTCACAATATCTGAAACGAGGGCTTCTAAGCTATTCCACTCTTCAAAGCTACATATTTTTGAAAAAGCGAGAGAAAGCTTATATGACATGTCGAAGATGTTGAGCACGATATCAGATAAGAACTTCTTCTTACGCTCAGCATCTAACAGCTCCTTTAACTTAGACTTTATGGCATCAGCTACTTCAGCTAAATCTAAGGAACCTCTTGGAGGTATTCCCTCGAAGACTTCCTGGTGTTCAAAGCCATCTTGCCACACTAAGGTCAGCACATCGCTTTCAAGTTTAACAGCCTTAACCTTGTCTATTAAAAGCTCTTTAACGCTTTCCTTACGCTTCTTTAAAAAGCCCTTCGAGGTGAATATAGAGACCTTATCGTCGCGCACCTCAACCTCTACTTCACCAACTCCTCTAAGCACGACTTTCCTGCTTAAGACCTTCAAGAAAAAACACCTCATGCAGCTGCTCTCTTCTTTAAAATCCAGCTTCTAGAATCTAGCGAACACGATGTGAAGTGCTTAGTGAAGTATAGCCTCATATACTCCTTAGCGTATTCGCTGCTAAATGGCAAATCCTCTAACTTAACCATACCCTTCCTTGAAAGCTCATTAGACATTATTAGCTCGGCTACGGGGTAGTTTGCCATAAACTCCCTCATAGCTAAATACCTTTTCAACACAGTAAGCCCCTTAGGGGCAAGCTCAAGCAATATGTATTCGCACGCATTTAACATGCTCTGCGGATTTAAGGGGTTATAAAGCTCTTCAGTCAACACCTCCCTAACCTTAGTGTAAAATTCCACATCCTTGCCCCAGTCATATCCCGGTATCGGGCTCTTCTCATCTACAGCTTTCTCAGCTTGTAGAACCTTATCGTAGATCTTCTTTAAAAGCTCCATAGACTTAGCATACAAGTCACTTAACGTGACGTTCATTTTCACTAGTTCAGGTATTTCGTCGACTTTTTCGAGAACAGCTCCAAGAGATTTTATCGTTTCAACAGATTCAAGTTCGTCTTTAAAAGCTTCTTTGCCAAAAGCGCTGATGAAAGGTGTCATAAGCTCGTTGAGGAACTTTGTCTCAAAGTTTCTTACAAGTTCGACAACCCTGCTCTTTAAGTCCTTAAGCTTGCCAGCGTACTGCGCTTCAAACTCGTTTAACCTTTCCTTGACCTCTCTTAAAGCAAGCCACGAGTCTCCTTGATCAAGATAAGCCTTAATTACGTTATACCCAGCGCTTGAAGGCGGGAGAGCTGGATCTACTAAGCCCCTGATGGTATTGTATATCTGCTCATATAGGTTGAGAAGGCTTCTAGCAACATCTTCAGCTGCTTTGTTCACGTTTCTTAAGGCCTCTACCTTCCTCTCTTCATCCCATGACTTAAAGACATCTTCATTACTAACCGACAAGTCAACGCCTTCAGGTAAGGATATTTCAACGCCTATGGACTTAGCCCAGTCTACGACATCCTTTAAATCTGATGCCCTCCTAAGGTACATTGAGGATAGAGCGTTGTTTAACATCGACTTCACATCCTCAAGCTCAGTTTTAACAGACTGCGCTGTTTGCGAAATGCTCTTTAACTTCAAAAAGCCAGCTAAGCCGAGCTTAGACTTTGAAGTCCTCGACTTATCAAGTAGAAGCGCGAGTCTCCTCTCTATTGGACTAACATCTGATATCGGCAACAAATTCTTCACGTCGCTTAAAATGCCTAAAAGCCTCTCACATTCTTTCTCCATTGAGGATAGGAGGCTCTTAAGCTCCTCTCTAAACCTCTCCTGTGACTCTAAAACGCTGAGCATGAGGTTTGAAAATAGGACGCTGAAGCCAGCTGCTATAGCGAAGAAAACGGAGTATATCAAAGTAACGTCAGTTAAGTACGTGATGTAGTTTAATGAGCTTGCTAAGGTAGTTGTTAACACGTGGAAGATTAGGATAGACGCTATCATCGCAGCAGCTTTGGCTACAGTTTCAGCGTATTTGTAGATCGACTTTAAAGAAGCAAATATCTTCGTGCTCTTTAACGTAAGCCTGGCTACAGTTAAGCTAGCTACGATAAATAGCACGAAGCCGCTCAAGGCTATAGCGGAGTTGGCGTAGACAATCATGGAGTTAGATAAAGCTTGCACTGAAACTTCCTCTGCATGAGTAGTCAACGCGTTTATCAAATCCTCAATTGTCAAGGTACTTAAAGGCGGCGGAACAGCTTCATAGATTGTGAGCTTCGTGTAGAGAAGTGGAGGAAGATCCATGAAGTTTTCAGAGAGAAGTCCTTGAAGCTTTTCAATACTAAATGAAACCACTTGGAAGGGTATGTAGAGGACCAGGTAGTAGAATAAGCTAATCCATGGGTTAAAGCCTGAAAAGATCAACACTGAAACTATGATTAGCGGTATTGCGAGATAGTAAAGGTTGGTGAACATCAAGAAGAACGCTAACAAGCCTATGAAAGCTGATAACGCTTTCTGAGGTGTGTCGAGGATGAAGGCTATGCTCAACAAAAGCCCAAGACACCAGACAATAGCTAATGTTTTAAAAGCTAATCCAAACTCGCAGAGAGAACCAAGGAAGCCTAGGTAATTTAAGTGGTATATTGACAAACATAACATAGCGAATGAAGCTAAGGCGGCTATCGCCCTAGGCTTCTTAACAGCAATTAACGCAAACGTTATGCCCAATGCACCAGCTAAGAATATTGCTTGGTTAAAAGGTAACAGCGGTATGGCTGTCATGCTCAAAGCTACGTCTAAACCTATGACAGCCGCTATCAAGAGCTTAAGTGAGCTGCGCTTGACAATCGAGATGCGGCTGACAGCTTCTTGAGCCAATACCACATCCCCGGCAAAGTTTAAGACAGCTATCAATTAATTGACTGAGAACCGCTCATATAAGGGTTATTTATAAGTTTCAGCTACCTTGAGAGAAGAGGGGCTTTGATGCGCGAAAGCATTGAAGCACTATTTGCTTCTCTCGAAAAACACGTGAACATGGTTAAACTTGATTATCCAGAGATGTCGGTTATAGGCATTGGCAGCTTAGGCGTGGAGACAGCTTTACCGCTTATAGAGCAACATAGAGGTGATAAGATTCGCGTTGGGCTGATATATTCTTCATTTGACGGGCTGACTGCCATCTTGGAGAAGCTCGGCCTCAAACAGGATGTTCTAAGGAAAGCTGCCGTAAAAACCCTTGAAAGAGAAAAGATATCCTCTCTGTGGCCTCTATCATATGAAAATGCCGGAGGCGGGAACTTCTTCAAGGAAGTTAAGAGGGCTGGTTTACATAAGCCCAAGCTAGCTGTTATCGTGGCAGCTGCATATGATGGTCTTAGCAGTGGGATAGCTTGCAGGCTCGCAGAGTTTTATAGAGATCATGGAGTTAAGACAGTGTTTTTTGCCATCATGCCTTCAGCTGATGAGCCCGAAGTTCACATGTTTAATGCTTATTGCGCGCTAGCAAATTTGCTTGGAAAACGTGCAGCTGATGTCGTAACGCTCATGAGTAGGGATAGGCTTGAGAAATTTGAGGTTATTGACGCGTATGGTAAGCCATTTAGAGGTCTTCAAGCTTTAGGCGTTATGCTAAGGGTATTACATAGGTTTGTTGGAGAAGCAGAGTGGTTTGCGCATTCGTCTAAGGAGCTTGACATTAGGCACTTTACCCCCTTATTAGCTTTGAGCACAAGCTTAGAGATTTATGGCAGCATTAAGAACATGTTGAGAGTGGCTGCGATCAATAAGTTACTTGACATCGAACTTGACTCCGCTCAGTGCCTCTTCGTGTATCCCACGTTGCTAGGTCTTTTAAGCGACGTAACTCACGAGACCTTCATAAGAGCTGTTACGGCGTGGCTTGAAGGTAGGGCGAAGCTAAGCTTAATTCACGTAGCTGAGCCTAGATATGTTAAACTAGGCTTTGATAAAATAGACTTGCTCTTGTTAATTGGAGGCTTTAAGCTAAAGGATTTGGTGGATCGCGTTCTGCACGAGGGGTATTTGAAGTTTAAGTCTGTAGCTGTTGAAAGAAAACTTGTGAAAGAAGAGGTTTTAAGGGATCTCGAAGAAGCGCTTAATGGCTACTTAGAGAGGTTTTCATAGAGCTTTTCTAGCTCAAGCTCGTGTTCTACTAAGAACGACCTACTTAACGCTTTTTCAGCTGATGAAGCTTTTTCATAGAGACTTCGCATTTCAACGATGTTCTCTAAGTCCTCTATCTTGCCTCGGCCAGCAACGGCAAACAGCGATATTACCCAAGGATCTCTTGAGTCAATAACCCTTATGGTTATGTTTCTTGAAACCTCACCCGTTATGTAGCCTGCAAAAGCTGTGAAGAGCTCTTCGTTCAGGTCTTGATCCCACATACCAGGTGGCGCTGCAACCGTTATCCATATGTAATCCGTCCTATACCTCGGCGCGAAGCCGAAGATGCTAGAGTTTCTAAAACCTCTAATGACGCTGCGCATGTACTCTCTAAAGGTCTCCCGGTTGATAATCTCCTTTAATATGCCTTCTCTCGAAAGTGACTCCTCCTCGCCAGCTAGTATTTTGTGCATGATCTTAAGTTGCTCTTCTTGCGATAGCTCAGCTACCCTCTCGAAGACGCTTTTAGCCTTAGTGATTCTCGTCATTCTGTCGTAGTACTCTTTTTCAAGCTCGACGGTGTAATACAAGTTCTTCCTGTAATCTGATACCGCATCAAGCTTCTTCTCAATGTCGCTATATAGCGATATTAGCTCCTCGACCTTATTTAGCTCAGCGTCGATGATGGCTTTCTTGGCGTTAAGCGAGGCTAAGTTTTTCTCAAGTTCGTCAAGTCTTTGCTTGATCTTCTTCTTGCTAAACGGCATTAAGCTCTTCTTAAACTCCTTCTGAGCATCTCTAACTTCAGCTTCAGCCAGCTTTATCCGCTCAAGCATCATGTCGAGCTCTCCTTGAAGCGCATTTCTAGCATCGTTTAACGTGTTCCTTAGGATGCGCACTTCAGTTAACAAGGAGTCTAGGAACTTGACCTCTGAGGTGGGCTTGTTAAATAGCGTTGATATCACGTTGAAGATCACTTGAAGCTCTATTGACCCGATCTTCCTAAGCGAAGACAATATCTTCTCGTTTTCCTCGGTCTTCGGCAGCTTTGAGTATAGCTTAAACAGTATGTCGGCTAAAGCTCTGGCTTCTAAATAGCTGTATATGCACTTAAGACCTGTATCGGTTAGCCTTAGCAAGTTTACGAAGCCTGATATCAAGTTTCTCTGACCAGCAGTTATGCTGCGAGCGCTTGGCACTAGGTCTTGTAGCCTACCGATTATCGCTTCGGCGACTTGTGAAAACTCTTCATATGACTTAGCTACGTTCTGTAAGAGGTTTAAGCCTTCTTGTATGTTCTTGGCGACAGCGTCTTCAACACCACCTTCTTTAGCGTACATGCCTATAGTGCTTAGCCCCTTGTTTAAGTCTTCAATCCAAGCTTTTATTGAATCTTCTAAGCTCTTAAGCTGCATCAAGTAGTTTTGGTCTAGATTCGTAGATGTCCTTAGAAGCTCTTTAAGAGATTCGTCAAAGCGCTCTTCAACATACGCTCCCGTCTCTATCAGGTACTTCTTATAAAGTTCAGTTAAGTCCTTCTTTCTAAGGTCAAGTAGCCTTGAGACTAAATCCATTACCTTAAGCTTTTCCTCAATAACCCTTCCAAGGCCCGTCAACTTCTCGATGTAAGCTTTAAGCGCATGTATATAATCGTCAACTGGGTATATGATTCGCATCATGCTTATCGCGTTGATGAAGTTATCAGTTAACCCCACCTCAGCTCCGATGCCGTTCAATAGGTCAGCTATATCGAAGTCCATCATCAAGTATATCATGTCGACTAAAGCCTTGTCAATAACTCTCTTAGCTTCAGCCAAGTTACCTGTCCTACCGTATACCGGAGCCAGCGGTATGAACATCATGGCGTTAAAAGCGTTTTCATAAACTTCTCCATAAGCTTCGACAACCTTATTGTTTAAGTCGCGGTTTAACATCAAGGCAAGCTCCATTAATGACGTGTAGGCAGCGTGGCCTTTTGCAGGCGGGTCGTCAGCTTGACATGGCAAAATGCATAAGCCTATTATCGCTACGCCAGTTCCAAGGACTTTTCTAAGCTGCCTCACAAAGTCTAGCACCATGCCGCTCCCAGTTCCGCCGCCTAAGCCGAAGACTATCAAGACTATCGGCGTGAAAATGCTCGCGGCTAGCTGATCTTTGAAAGCATTTATGTAGTTTTGTATGATCCCAAGCTGGTAATAGTTTAAGGCGTAAATGGCTTTTGACAAAGCCCTCCTTCTACCTACACCACCAGTTAAAGGAGGTATTTCTATGGCTGACGACAGCCAAGGCCTATACTCCTTAAGCTTTACACCTTCTCTCAACAAGTAATCTTGAAACTTGTCGTAAACAAAGTCAAACATCGCGTCAGGTGTAGGCGATTTAACAGATGCAGCTATCAACCTGAGCCTGTCGAGAGGGATACCCTCAGCTTTAATCCTCTTCAAGACTTGTTCATAAGTGTGTTGCAAGCTCTTGATATCTTGATCTGCCACATCTAATGCCATTAATGAAAGTCTAATACCTTCTCTCTTAAGCAAGTTTATTGTCCTCTCATCACTTAAAAACGTCTCAACAATGTTAGTACCAGCTCCGCCTAAGCCGATTATGTGGATGGAGTTAGCGTACATCCTCTCCATATGCTAACCCTCCACTACTCAACTTCTTCAAGTCTCTTCTTAACAGCTTCAAGCTCAGACGCCAATGCCCTATCAACTCTTGAGGCTCTAACTAGCAATGCCTCTAGATTTCTAACTTGTTCCCGAGTTATAGATTTAACGTAATCAAGCTGAAAACCAGACCTCCTCCATAGGTAAACCATGCCTACAAAAGCCGCTGCTAAAGCGACAGCTATGTATGGCATGGCAACTTCATGCAGAGGTTTTATAGGCTTAAGCGGCACCTCCTCTGAGCTGCTTGGCACAAGCCCAAGTAGAGTGTTTGCGAGCTGGATATCCCCCTTCTCAGCAAAGCTTTCAGCCAAGCTTACAATACTGTTAGCTAGCGTATAGTACTCTTCAACAGCTACATCCTTAACGCTTTCTAAAACCTGCTTTTTCTGAGAAAGCGCTTCTTCAAAGCTTAAAATCTCGCTATCAACAACCATATGCTTAATCCAATCTATCACCGAGCCCTCAACTATCGATAGCTTGACAACTGTTATGTCGCGCTTTTTATGTAGTACGAGGTCGAGCTGAGGATATGAGATAACACAGGCATCAGATGGGACTTTGCCCATCAACATCACAGTTAAAACTCCTTGTTTAGCTGAAAATCTAAGCTCGTTTTCAGACGGATTCCAAATTGAGTAGTTAATCATACCAGCCGCATCCTCAATTACGTACCAGTATTGCGGACCAACTCTCTCAAGCTCTGTTGTAGCGGATAACATGATGTTGGCTGTATATGGCACCACTATGGTGAAGGTAATGTTATACGTTGAGCCAGCAACTAAGGGCTGAGAAGCAGATATCTCTAAGCCTGTAGCGAAGTCTTTTATTACGACATTGGAAATCCAGCCCTGTTGAGCTGAAGCAGGCGAAGCAGCAGCAGACATCAACGCTACTAAAAGAAGGGCTGAAAACAGTGTTAAGTGCTTTCTTAACAAGGTTTCAACCACCTAGACGTGTTCTCCGGCACATCAGCTATACCCTATTCTTATGTCAATAGAATAAATACTTTGTCAGCCTCTAACCTTCAGCTTATGCCTATAACGCTTATCGCTATCAATTACGTGTATAACCTCCCATCCTCTACGTACAAGCTCATCTGATATAAAGCGTCTATGACACTTGAACCACAGCATTTCAGAGCACATAATTGCAGGGTTGTTGGCTTGGCTAATGGTTAAGATTAGGTGATCTAATGCTCGCTCAAAGTCCTTGGTCTTCACGTACTCTTCATAGCTTATCTCTCGAAACCCTCCAAGTTCTTCTCCAAGCCAAATATACCTAATGCCTTCTTTTTCAACAGCTTCCTCGAGAACTTCTCTTTTAAAATGTGGGTATTTACTTGAAGTTGGGAAACGCCTAACGTCTACGAGCAAGTCCACCTTAAGCAACTTTAATATGAAGAGGAAGTTTTCGAGGCTTCGATTTGAATGCCCTATTGTATACACTCTTCTCGACATTACTCTAAGCTAATAGCCTACGCCCAACCTTCAGCGCCAAGACAGGGTGTTTGAGAAGCTTTAACGCTGGGGTAACTATGTCGATCCCATTTGCTAAGTTGACTACGTCTTCTGGCGAGAACACGTCTGCTAAGGAGTTTAAGTCATCATCTGAAAGGCCCTCAATAACCTTAAGCGCCTTCAAGCTCTTTGCAATCCTAGCCCCCCAATACTCGTTGTATCTCCTTGGGTACTCGTCTAAAACCTCCTTAGAGAAATCGTCGTTTAAAACAGCTTTAGCTACAACCTCACCAGCTATTTTACCAGCAGCTATGCCAGAGTGTATCCCTCCTCCTGTCAACGGTATTGTTTGGCCAGCAGCGTCTCCACATAGGAGTACATTGCCTTTGTAAAGCTCCCTAATTTGCCCTCCAATAGGATCTGGCGCACCGCTTATCTTCACGATCTTAGCTTTATCGAACATCTCGGGGTGTCTTTTAATGAACTTGTCTAAGTAGGGTTTAGCTGGCTTATCTTGGACTCCTATCCCCACGTTCGCGACGCTCTCGCTTTTCGGGAAGACCCATACGTAGCCTTTTGGTGCTACATCATTTCCCAGGTATCCGTGAGTATAGTATGGCTCAGGTATTCTGCAGTTCACCATTACGTATTGAAGTGTGGGGATTATCTTGTAGCTTGACCTATCAAAGCTGGCGAGCTTAGCTACTGTAGAGTTAACGCCATCACATCCCACAACGGCTTTAACGTTAACTTGGAGAATCTCACCTGCCTTATTTACAACGACGCTGCGTACTCTGTCTCCATCCCATTTAAAGCCGACTAGCTGAGCCATAACCCATAGCTCGGCACCAACTTTGGCAGCTTCTTCAGCCATGCTCTGAAGAAATAGAGGCTTGTTTAAGACGTAGCCATCGTAGCCAGGTCCTTCGACAATAACTCTCTTAGACTCATCTGGAGGATAGACGCAAGCTCCCTTCATCTCATTAGCTATAAAGGTCTTTGAAGGCTTTAACTCAGCCGTTTCGAGAGTTTTCTTTGACACGCCTTCAGCACACGCTTTTAACCCAAGCTCCCTCTCCTTCTCAACAACTAAGACTGAAACACCGCGCTCAGCAGCTTTTCTAGCAGCCATTAACCCAGCTGGACCAGCTCCAACGACGACTACGTCGTAGCTAAGCAATTAAAACACCGCTAGCTGAAAAAAGCATTAACACGTCTATAAAGCATTTACGTGAAAGCCGAGGAGACTCTTTACATTCGAGGATTAGGACAAGTATTTAAGAAGCTTCATTCAGAGTATAGCTGGAGAGCTTATGAAGAAAGTCACGCTTGTTTTAACAGAAGACGAGTACAAAGCTCTGTTAAAAGGAGAACTTAAGCCTAGAGAAGACCTGAAAATCAGGTTTAGGAGATTTAAGTTGAACTTGTTTGCTCGTGACCCGACATGGCAGTAAGGGTAAGAATTAGAATCCATACCTCTAAAGCTAAGCATGCGGATGTAGTCGCCGTAGCAAATGCTGGCGCTGAAACCGATGTACCCATACTGGCTATACCGCCTGAGATAGCCCAAGAACTCGGCTTATGGCCTTCTAAAGGTTACTCAACCGTCTCCTTAAGAGAGCTGACATCAGAGAGCTTCGGCTACATGCTTGAAGAACAGGTGCTAACCGAGCTTCTAGATGAAAAGGGGAATAAAGTGTCAGAAGCAAGGTCTTACGTGTTGATCAAACCGGGACTTGACGAAGCAACTCTTTCAGATGCTCTCATAGAGGCTTTGGGAATAGTAATTCTACAAGCTAAGAAAGGTGTATGGAAACATGTTAACGACCCACCAAGCGTAGCTAGGGAAAGCGCATCTTAAGGCTACGTGATGAAAAGTTTGTACAAAACTCAAGTTTTCAACCGCCTTTGGTAAGAAGACTTCTTAGCCCTATTTTTACGCGCTCAAAAAGTTGAGTTTACAACAGGTTTTGAAACTGGTTTCAAATACATGACTTTTAAGGCGTTTCAACCCTTGTCTCACTGCGGTGAGCAAAATGAAAGGGAAATGGCTGAATAAAAGGATTGCACTTGTTGGAGTATTGCTGGCAATAGGGGTGATAAGTGGTGGAGCGGTAGCAGCACCTAACGGTGGAGTAATAGCCAAAATAATACCGCCAGTAGTCCACAAAGCTGGTGAGCTAAAAATAGTAGGAAATCTCAACAATAATTCGGTATCGATAGTGACACCGGACGGGCAAGTATACACAGCAAGAATACAAAGAATACATCCTATAACGAAGGAAACTGGAAAAATAATCAGGAAAAATGGAGAGAATCTAATAATTTCAATAGGCGATAGAACAGGCGTTATTAAAGTCGTAGGTTTTAATCTCAGCCTCACAGAAGAACAAAAGCAGAAAGCGATAGAAATGGCGTTGAACAATAAGAAAGTTAAGGAGTTAATAAAAAACAAAAACTACACGATCCTGAAAGTGGGACCATGGGTAGGAATTGGTGCAGTAGGTAGCGAAACGAGATTAGGTGATGAGCAGGAGGCAAAGGTCATCGGAGCAAGCATCTGGCTGAAGGTAGAGGACAGCTGTTATTATATAGGAGTGAACTTCGAAAGTGGCAAGGTGGATGTTCAGGAAATGCCGTGTCTTCAATAACTTTTTTCAAATTTTTTATTTTTTGGTGGCAACATGAAGCCAGATATAACGAGAAAGGATCTGATTTTCGCATGCATCGTCATTGTGTCTTCTTTTACATTGGTTTACAAGCTACTCACTCC
>QMQV01000026.1 GCA_003649085.1 Thermoproteota archaeon | reverse complement strand
GTGTTAACAAGGCTTGGAAGCTCTTCTTTTAGCGGTGGCTCTCCATGGCTAAAAACGCTTCATCGGCTTTAGAGATGGAAAGGCTAAATCCAGAGCTTATGAATGCTAAGCGCTTTCTCATAGCAACAACCCTCTATCTCTTTGGTCCTAAAACCGAAGCTGAGCTCGTAAAAGCCTTAAGCATCTCTTGGGGGGACTTAGATAGCAATTTAAGGAGACTTCGTGAAAAAGGCTATGTTGAGGAGAAGAAGGTTTTCACCTCGCTTGGTCCCAGGACAGTTGTCAAGCTAACTGACCGTGGTGTGCAAGAATACGCTAAGCTTGTTGAGGAGCTTAAGAAAGTCTTGTCGCATATAAGCTCAGGGGAGAAGTTGTCTTAAAGCATTTTTGGGAATAGCGAATAAAAAGAACTTTTGCTACCTCTCCTTTTAGAGGCTACGTCGAAGTTAGCTGGGCTATTTAAGCGTAGGCGCATAGGGAAAATGAAGCTGGTTAAGGTGTATAGGATTGGGGCTAAAAGTTCTTGGAGTTGAGCCATCTGTGAAGTTTCATCGTATAATGTCGCTGGAGGAGGCACTATATCTGCGTTAAAAGGCAATAAGCCCTTAGAAGTTAAAATAGTGTTAGAGGATAGGTCTTCTCAAGCAGTTAAAGCCTTACCGCCCGTAATGCCAGGTGAAAACGAGGTTTATAATTAGTGACCGCTTAGCTCACGACTTAGACATCGTGATCCTAAATCCATATAGTGGAGATTAGTGTCTAAGAGACGAGTTAGGTAAAAATGTGAGAAAAGAGCGTTAAGCCAGAGTATTGGAGCTAAACTTAAGGCTTTTTCTAACAGTGCTTTTTCTTAGATGGAGTCTGTTAAAAAGCTAGGCGAGGGAGCTAAACGCTACGTTAAGAAGAGGCTTCGTGGCATTAAGAAGGGTTTTCTCGAAGCCTTTTGGGAGTATCCTCCTAGATGCGAGTTCATACCTCCAAGCTACGTACTGCCTTCTTACATGCGTGGAGCTATGGCGATATGCGTTGCCGTGTTGTTTGTCATAGTCATGGCGTTGCTATACTACGGGTATATGAAAGCTGCCATCGGTGTAACATTAGCTTCATGCGTTATCTCATGGCTCTTCGTAGCGGACTACATGAGGCCTAGGCTTGAAATAGCAGCTGTGATATTAAGCAATGTGTCTCACGTGACGTCGTGGGCTATGCTAGGCGATACAGCTATCGCGATGTTGTCCTCGGGCACAATACTAGTCATTAGGCTTAAGTCCATTTGGAGAAGGCCAGCTCTCTCCATACTCTACCCCCAATATCTGGTTAAGTCGCGTAAGGGGAGGATGGTAACTAAGGTGTATTCGATTTACGAGAGGTCTTCAAGACAAGTCTATGAAAGGAGTAAGCCGTCGTGGTCAGCTATGAAGATAAGCGAGCTTGAAGAACACGAAGAGGTAGCTAAGATAACTACGCTATACGGTAGGCTAAGGTGCGCATCCCCTCTTGAGCGGTGGATGCTCATAGAAGGGCTTGGCAGAGCTACTGAATTAACCTTATCTGAAGAACCCGAAGACGCTAAAAGCTGGAGTTCTTTAATTAACGTAGCCTTAAGAATATAAGCCACATTGTATAATTGATGTATTTAAGCTATTTTCCCGAAGTCACCACTTAAAGTCTTCACATAAGAAAAAGCTTGAAAGCCTATACAGCTTCAATCTATTCTTCTCCTCCTCTAAATGCATGAAATGCCCCCCGCCTTGAACTAACACAAGCTGCTTTTGGCTTATCGGTATTAAACGAAAGAGCTTTACAACGCCATCTCTAGAGACAACGAGGTCTTCTTCACCTCTAGTTATGAAAACTGGACACCTGATGTCCTTAGGGCTGAAAATGGGCTCTCCACTTTTAAACAGCTCATACATTGAAAGCCATGGACCGAGGGGGAGATACGTAACTTCTCCTGTAGACATTGTGGAGATTAAGGAGCTTAAAACGCGGTCTTCAACACCTCCAAGCCATTTCCTAAGCTCACTTAACGCTACCCCAACATATCCATCGCGTCTAGACCTCAATACCTCGCGTTCGAGCTTCTCGGCAAGCTCATCGCGCCTCTCAAATATGGGGGCGTGTAAATGAACGCGCTCAACGAGATGAGGGTATTTCCCTGCGAAAAGCCCAGCTATACAAGCCCCCCAGGACCACCCGATTAAGCTTACTGCGCTCGTCTTAGACTTAGCCAGAATGTATTCGACTGCTGCTCTGACATCGGCTAGCGCATTATCCACGGTACATACGGGTTGATGTCTATGAGGCTTATATGATAGGCCAAAGCCCCTAAAATCCAGTAAGTAGACGTCAAACCCCTCTAACGCCAAGTGACGTGCCCAGCTATAGCCTTCTAAGCTGGGGTCAAAGCATATAGAGCTCGGCAGGAAAGCCCCGTGGAGGAAAAGGACGGTCTTCAGCTTGTCTTCTCCTAATGCTTTAGACAGCCTTCTAAGGTAAAGCTCTCCTTCACCGTTAAAAACCCTAAAATCCTGCTCTTCAACAGCCAACTCTCTTCACAAAACTTAAGATACGAAACCTCGGCTTTTAGCCTACTGTCTAAGCGATACGAGGTTGTATGGTTTAGACAAATCGTTTTCAAGCATTAAGCTTAAATGGAAAGGTTTGTTTTCAAAACATGGGTTTAAAACTTGAAGGTGAGAACACCATGGTTGAGAGGATTGTGACAGGCATACCTGGCTTGGATGACGTGCTGCACGGCGGTATACCCAAGAGAAACATCGTATTGTTATCGGGAGGCCCTGGAACAGGAAAGTCTATTTTTGGTCAACAATACCTGTATAATGGGCTTGCGAGAGGAGAACACGGAGTTTTAGTTGTCTTAGAAGAACATCCTGTTCAAGTCAGGATTAACATGTCGCAGTTTGGCTGGGATCCAAGGCCATATGAGGAGAGAGGGGGGTTTGCCATTGTAGACGCGTTTACTGGAGGTATTGGTGAAGCAGCTAGAAGAGAAAAATACGTCGTCAGGGACCCCGATGACCTACCTTCACTACTTGATGTTGTCAGGCAAGCGATACGCGACGTTGACGCCACAAGAGTCGTAGTAGATTCGGTGTCGACACTATACATAACTAAGCCAGCTGTTGCCAGAGGAACGTTAATGCAGCTGAAAAAAGTTCTCTCAGGACTAGGCTGTACATCGCTGTTAGTTTCACAAGTCAGCGTAACTGAAAGAGGCTTCGGCGGGCCAGGTGTAGAACACGCGGTTGACGGCATTATAAGGCTTGACTTAGATGAGGTAAATGGAGAGCTCTATAGAAGCTTAATAGTTTGGAAGATGAGAGGCACATCACACTCCATGAGGAGGCACCCATTCGAGATAACTGACAAGGGGATAATAGTTAAGCCTAAAGAGGTTATAAGGATATCTAGGACTATAACTGTAGAAAGTGCTGGAGGCGAAGGGGCATGAGTTCAGAGGAAAAAGTTGAAATACCGTTGACACCGCTTGGCAGAGAAGACATCCATAAGCTCGAAACAGCCCTATTGATAGGCACGTTATTCCGCCCAGACGTCTTAGAGATGATAAGGTCAGCTGAAGAGAGAACAACGTGGATAGACTCCTTAGCTGTTGCGGCAGGAGCGTTGGCTAGGGAAAAAGCTAAGATGACTACAAGTGAGATAGCTGAAGACCTCGGCAGAACAGAAGCTACGATTAGAAACCACTTAACAGGCAAGACGAAAGCAGGAAAATTAGTCTTGGAAACCTATGAAAAGTTCTTAAAGGAAGGCGTTAAAATAGAGCTCACAACGCCACCATCAGAGCTCGCTGAGCAAGTATCAAAGCTTAGAGAAGAGCTCGATAAAGCTAAGTCAGAGCTCGAACAAGTTAAGTTAGCATATGAAGGGGAGAAGCGCAAGTTAGAAGAGGTGCGTCAAGCAATATCGACCATATCGTCGAAGCTTAAAGAACTACTACAAGACGTTGAAAAACTCGTTAAGTAACAACCTCCTCTTTTTTAGACCTTTAAATAAGCTTTAACCCACTTCCTTGAAATTCCACGACAACTTCTTATGAGCTCCATACAGTGAAGCAAGAAGCTAACGTCCTCGACAAAGTCACGCCACTTTTCACATCGCAAATCTACTACAAAGCTGTTAAAACCGCTTAAAATCAGCGGATAGATCTTACAGTCAATAGGCAAAATCTCAGTACCATATACGCTACACATGCCATCACTCGTAAAATACGGACATTCTGACGCATAGAAGTAGTAAAGCTCAACACTTTGATAGCGAAACTTCCTACAGGGAAACTTATCCACTAGAT
This sequence comes from Thermoproteota archaeon, assembly GCA_003649085.1. The sequence goes on along the minus strand of QMQV01000026.1, from coordinate 12,941 downwards.
GTTCTTCACATGGAAAGAGCACAACTTTATTCTCGCTATGACAGCTCAAGCCCCTACTGCTACAGCTTAAACAAGGGCTAACCCAGCTTCCAAACCATCCCTTAACAAGGCTCTTTTCCAAAAACAAAATCCCGTAGATAAGGTTAGCCAAGAGAACAGGATATAAGCGTTGTCAAAAACTAAAAACATTCCTGTAATAAAAAAAAGATTCATAACATGCTACTCAAAAACAACACTCCATTAAAGCAGCTTTTTGTGAGAAGTTATCGTGGGGAAAGCAGTAAGACCTGTACTGATGACCATCACCATGCAGCTCCACGAACCCCGGCTTTAAGAGACAACAGTCTACTATAGAATACACTAGCCGCGTGCGGAGCCCACGATCTGCATCGCATCATAAGCCTCCCCCATGAAAGACATGCCTGACGCCTCAGGGGAGGTAGTAGCGTCGCGGTTTTCAGTATAGGTTGTATGAGCTAAGCTTCAAGACCTCTCCTTTAAAACCCAGCCATCTCCCACCTTGTCTACTAAGCCTTCGCGTCTAAGCTTGTGCAGTATAGGAGCTATATAATATAGGTGTTCGCCTACACCTACCATATTTGCTAGCACGTGTACATTTAGAGGCTTTTCACTAGACTTTAACGCTTCTAGTATTGCTTGTCTAAGCATCTGTCTCCTAGATCTCTTGGACACGTCGTACACGTGCACATGCTTATGCAATAAGCTATATAGAGCTTTGCCATCTGCTCTCCTGGCAATAGCTTTAACCACTTTTCTCTTAACTAAAGCTTTTAACTGGGTTTCAACGGTCTTCCTGTGAAAACTTGTTGATAGCTGTTCAATAAGCTCTTCTTTGCTTAAAGCCTTTGAAGAGAGTCTCTCAATGATAGCTTTTCTACAAGCTTCAGCTTGTTCACTACTAGCTTTTTTAAACAGTTTTTCGCTAAGCTGTAGGTTAACTTCCTTAACATCAGCTCCCTCAATAGCTTTTCTCAAGCCCTCTTTGTCAAAGACTACGTAAACACCGTAGTTTAAGGCCACGTAAAGATCTTCAACTAAGAGCTTGTTGTCTATGCATATGATGATGGGCTTTAAGTCGATATAGCGCTTTAAGTCTAGCAACTTAAACAGCTTATGGTAGAACTGGTCTAGAGAACAGCGTTTTCCCCTCAGCACTTCAATAGCTATTGGGTAGAGGTATTGAACTAAGAAGTCTACTTCCCAGCTCTTTGACCCCTTAACCTTAGCCTTAGCTCGATAGCTTAAATTCAGCTCTTTTAAAATCTCTTCAATCCACAAAAAGACACCCAGCGACACGTAAGCCTGTAAACAAGTATATTAGGCTTCTGTAAAAATTTCCAATCTAAGTTAGCGCTTTTCCATAAAAACAACCATCTGTTCCTAGCTACTTTCAGTTATTTGCGTTTACCTCTTTAGCTAGCTGATTTACAAGCGGCTCCGGTTCAACTGTTGCAGGACTATCTCCACGTCCCCTCATTATTGTGAGCGATGGTTTTTAAGTTAAATAGTTTAACTTTCTGCGATACTTTCTAGAAAAAGTTAAATACCCTATATGTAGGGTGTTTTTCATGATTGTAGATGAAGAATTTTAAGGTATTGAAGCTTGATGACGCTGATAAAAAGCTTATTAGGTTGCTACAACAAGATGGCAGAGCTACTTTACTAGATCTTGGTAGGAAGCTTGGCATTAGCCACGTAGCTGTCAGGAAGAGGTTTTCTAAGCTTGAGGAGAATAAGGTCTTTAAAGTTAGGGCTGAGCTTAACATTAAAAAGCTTGGCTTCAAAGCTGTTTTAGTCTTTATGGAGATTGAGGGACCTGATGTCTTAGATGAGCTTAGGAAGAAGTTTGAGCGTTGTCCTAGGATTGTAATGTTGTCGACGCTTATGGGCGGTTATAACATGATGGCTATGATGATAGCTGAAGACGACTCAGTCTTGGAGGGTATCACATCTGTTTGCGCCATCAGAAGGCTTAAGGGGATTAGGAGAACCGAGGTCTACGTGTTAGGGGAGATTTTCGAGCCGCAATACCTACCAATAAAGTTCTCTCCAGAAGAAAAGTCTGCTATACCTCCATGTGAAGCTGTAGACTGCTCTAAATGCCCAAGATATTCAGTAGATCTATGCTTAGGCTGCCCAGCCACAACATGCTATAAAGGTCCTCTATAAGCCTTCAGCGGCATACCCCAATAGCCATGTTATATGTAATGTTTTCACTTATCACTAGACTAGAAGTGACGATAGTTTTGAGGAGAGGTTTAAATAACTAGTTGGTTGTATTGCTATGTGGTGATGTTGTTGAGCAGATATGCTACCATATCTGTGCCAGCAGAGGTTAAGAAGATTTTGGAGAAAGCTAAGGGAAGTGAAGAGTGGGGTAAGTTCTTGCTCAAGCTTTATGAAGAATATGAGAGGCTTAAGGGGCTTAAAGCGTTTGAGCAGCTAAGACATATGCTTTCAGCTGAGGAATTAGAGGAGATTTCAAAATCTAGCTTAGAGTTTAGAGAGAGGTTTAAGCTTAGATGAAGCTCTTCGATACTAGCGCTTTAATAGATATGATACGTGAAGGGCGCTACGAAACCGGCTACCTTTCTGTGATTACAGTTATAGAGTTTTTAAGAGGGGTGTCTGAGGATAAGCGCGATGAAGTTAAAAAGTTTTTAGAAGAGAGCTTTAAAGTATTGTCAATTGACAACGAAGTCGTCAAAGCATATTGTAAGCTCTATGAAAACTTGAAGTCCACGGGAAAACCAATGCCTGATGCAGACCTCTTAATTGCTTCAACAGCCATAGCATATGAGCTGACGTTGAAGACTAAGAATAAGCACTTCACGTTACTTGAAAGTTTAGGCCTTAAACTCGAGCTTTCAAAATAGCTTTAACTACGCGTTTGAGTGGCTGTGGTTTTACCTTGCTGAAAGATGTTGAGGTTTCTGAGGATTGAGGACTTTTGAAGGAGTATCTCCGTTTTCTAAAACCTGGCTTTAAGCCCTTTAACCCCCTTGAATTAGCTAAAGCCACTGAGAATATCATTTGTAAGGTCGGCGAGGAAGGTGTTGAGAGGAAGTATACAGCTTTTTACGCAACTGGTGTTTATCGCGGAATAGCAACTGGATACGCTGTTGGCTGTTGTCTGAGATGCTATTATTGTTGGAGTGAGTGGAGCCGTGATTTCCCAGATCTGTATGGAGACTACTACTCCCCGCGTAAAGTCTTTGAAAACCTGGATAAAGCCGCTAAAAAATACGGCGTGAATAAGCTTAGAATCTCTGGTTGTGAGCCAACGCTATGTAGGCAGCATTTACTTGAACTCCTCAAATACGTAGAGGATTCGAAGCATCCCTTATTCATATTGGAAACCAACGGCATACTCTTCGGCAGCGACGAGAACTACGTTAGAGAAATCTCTAAGTTTAGTAAAGTGCACGTGAGGGTCAGTTTAAAAGCTGCTAAGCCAGAAGCTTTTACATCTAGGACTGGTGCTTTACCAGAGTTTTGGGAGCTCCCCTTTAAAGCTGTTGAATACCTTTATAGACATGGAGTTAGCTTTCACGTAGCTGCTATGACCGATCCAAGGATCATGCCGGAGGATGAGCGTAAAGCGCTTATCGAAAAACTTAGAGAAGTAGACGATGCCATAGCTGCGAACCTCGAAGAAGAGCTCTGTGATCCCTATGAAACGACGATGGCTAGGATGTGGGCATACGGTGTTGACCCAGCGGAGTTCTTCTCTAAGAGGGTTAAGCCTTGGACTTAAAGGCTAAGCTGCTATACGACTTGCTAATCGTAAGCCACTTGGAAGGAGAGGACGTGTCTTTAAGTCAAGTTGCCAATGCGCTACGCAACGTAGATGAATATCGTCACTTACTTAAGGTCTTGGAGCATGAGCTAGGCGATATGCCTCCTAGAGTAGTCTTCGCTAAGCTTAGGCTGCTTAATGCCTGGCATGAGCCCTTCTCCATAGCTGCAAAGCAGTACTTGGAAGACCATCTCTTAGCTGGCTTGGATAAAAAGCTAGACAATTGGAGGAAGATCTGTAGGAGTACGCCTTAAGCCTTAGACATTTAGTTACGTGCAGGATCTGTTTGGCATAAGCTTTAATTGAAGGAGTTTTCATCAAAGCATATGTTGCTCAAGAAGCTTTGAGGAGAGGCTTGTGAGGCAGTTAAGGGATAGGGATTTCCTAGAGGACGTTGATGGGGACTTGTTCTGTGTAATAGGTAATGTGCATCCACCTGGTAGGGCGATATGCTATTTGAAGTACGTGAAGGGCAGTGTTGAGAAAGCTGTTAGAGCTAAGTGGGGTAGAGGCGGTGAGCTTTATAGCCGTATACTACCTCATTATAGCGCCTTAGGTTATGTTGAGGCACGCGAGTTTTTAAAAGCTAAGAAGCCAAGCTACGTACGCTTCGACGAGGTTTACAACATAGAGCTGACGGAAGTCCCCCTTGAAAAAGTTGCTAGACATTATAAGCCTGAGGAGAGGTTACGTGAGCTATCTTCAGGTAAAAGCTTGGATAAGCTTGAGCAACACGCTCTTGAGCTAGCTGCTCTGATAGCTGATGAAAGCGGCGTTAAGTTGGATGACATGGGGGTTTCAGGCTCAATACTCCTCAAAATCCATAACCCAGAGTTTTCCGACGTGGACTTGATAGTATATGGTAGGGCAAACTCGTTGAGGGTTAAGGAGGTGGTCAACGAGTTTTTAAACCTATCCATAAAGGGTTTTGAAAGGCCGAAAGGAGATATGTTGAAGGCGTGGGCTGAAGACATTGTCAGAATACACCCATCGTTGAGCTTAAATGAAGCTATGAAGCTGTACTCGGCGAAGTGGAATAGAGCTCTTTACAAGGGTAGGCAGTTTTCAATACACCCTGTTAAGCTTGAAGCGGAGGTTAGGGAAGCGTATGGAGATAGGATCTATAAGCCCGTAGGCGAGGCAACAGTTAAATGCAAGATAGCTGACGATACGGATTCGCTGTTCTTACCTTGTAGCTATGCTGTTGAAGACGTGCAAGTATTAAGCTGCTCAATAAGCGGTAAGCTAGATATAAGGGAGGTTATCAGCCATGAAGGCTTGTACTCAGATATAGCTTCAAGAGGAGAATACGTGGTTGTACGTGGAAAGCTGGAGGAAGTATACTATAACAGATCAGGGGATTTCTACCATGTAATTCACGTGGGCTCCTATGAAATGCGTGGACAAGATTTCATAAAGCCAATTCGCTGGCGGTTATAGAGGTCAGTAGCTTTCAACTTTAAAGTCCAGGAAATATACCTCAAGTACTAGCTTACGTGGGCTTAAGAAACTTAATCAAAGCCCGCTTCCTAAATTCGTCAAAAATTACTTGATCTCTAAAGGCTTCTTTAACCTTAGCCCATTCTTCCTTACTAACCGTCTCAGAACCAGCTAAGCTAGCTATGTTCTTAGGGCTTTTTCAAAACCTCTTCGCCTACGTATGCATATATGTATACAGGTCACTCTTAGGTCTCGCTTTTCATAAAGGCTTTTTCTCAACAACTAAAAATTCATTGAAGCTTGAAGCTTTGCCTTGATCTGTAGATTTCTTGTAGTAAAGAGCTCTCGCCTTAAAGCTAGGTCTTTCAACTTTATTAGAGAAAAACGCTTTTGCTAAGCTAAAGTCGCTTACTTTTCTCAACGCTATGTATGAAGTTGTAAGCCTTGGGTTAACCTCTACGATAAATAGTTTATCACCTGATTTTATAGCGTCGACACCTACATATCCTTCAGCTTCAACAGCTAAAGCAGCTTTTACAAAGTCATCAACATCTACTTTTACGTCGTAAGGCGTAAGTCCACCAAGATACCTAGACTCTTCGTTAAAAGGCTTAAGCTCAATAAGCTGCTGGTTTACTGATAATAACGTAGCCTTTCCTTCTTTAACGAATAAGCTTGCACTCACATGCTCTCCATTTACGTGCTCCTGTAACAAGATGTAATCACCGTATAGCTGCGCTTTTCTAAAAGCCCTGATAAGCTGGTCATCATCATAGGCTAAGCTTAAGCCTAAACAGCCATCTCCACAAACAGGTTTAACCACTATAGGATATGAAAACTCCTTATGTACAAGCTTCTTAACGTAGTCAAAGCCTTCACGTGAAGGCACCTTGACAGTATAAGGCGTGTGTAAACCAGCTTGGCGCAACTTAGTGTACGTCAAGTACTTATCACATGAGCATTCAATAGCTTTTAACGGCGGGTTTAAACTTCTTAAGCCAAGGCTGCCTAGCATTGACACAAGCTTAGCTAGCCTACCTCTATGGCAAGGAGCTATAACGTAAAAGTAATCACAGCAGGCAGCTAACTTAAACACCTCTTCAACGTTATCTATTGAAGTAAGCGTTTTTTCACAAGCTCCTAGCCGCTTATCAGCAGCTGCTAAGACTCCAAATCCCGCTTGGAGGAAGTCCTCAGCTAAAAGGCGTAGCATTAAGAAGCCTTCTGCTAGCAAACTCGGCAAAAAGTTGTCTCTAAAGAGCTCGTAAAGCTTGCTTGAAAAATATTCAAGTAGAAGAACTTTAGACATGAAAATGAAGCATTACTGCTTAACGCTTTCAAGAGCTTCTGCTAAAGCTATCTTATATGGACCTAGCTTACCACCATAGTTTGCAGCAGTAATCTTCTTAACACCACTAATCTTCGAAGCAGCTACTATAGCTAAGCCCATAGCTTTTTTAACTAAATCCAAGTTAAGGCCGTTAAACACGATTTCGTAGACGCACTTGACATCCTGTGGTATTTTGCTGTCTTCAACCACATCTCTCAGCGTTGGGCAATATGGGTGGTTTGTTGAAGCAGTTAGCTTGGCGTATTTTAAAGAGCCTACCTTCGAGCCAGCTCTAACAACTCCTCCTGGGAAAGGCATGATAACTCCTCTAACGCCGTTTTTCACAGCTGAAACCGCCGCCTCAGCTGCCTTAAGCCCGCTTTCCACATTCTCAGCTAAGATCAAGATATTGCCCCCCGCAATAGCCTTGGCTACACCGAATGAGTCTTCAACGATGAACTCCCCCTCCATGACAGGTATTCTCCAAACATCCCTGCCGAACACCTTATCTCTCTTCTCAAAGCCATCGCCAAACTTAGATAAAGTAGCTCCAACACGCATTCTGCGCTTCGCATCAAGTAAGGCGTTGAAAACGCTCGTGGTGGGGCAGGTTAAGACACATTGACCTATCCTAGATACCAACTGCATCTTTAGGTCTGGTAATGTCCTGTGGTAGATTTGAATTAATGCGCCAGGCCTATTATCGGGCGTTTCACTTGGGCTTGCTAAGCTTTCGACAGCTGCTTCTGCAGGCGACATTATAATTGATGAGGCAAAACCAGTAGCTACTTGAGCTGCTGTTAAAGCCCATTTTTCACTTATAGCTGTTATCAAAACTCTCGATGAGTACATTGGAAACGCTTCAGCAAAAGTCTCCTCAACTTCTACTCCATTAACTTTCAAGCTAATCACATCCGCTTAACTTGACCTATATTTTCCTATACCCGCCATCTCAAGTATTCTTGGAACTAAGCTCTCCATACCCACAGCCATCATATGTATACCAGCAGCGCTCGTAGTCTTCCTAATCTCCTTGCATAGTTCGCCGAAGACAATTATGTTCTCCTCCATGAAAGCTTCTTTACCCCTATCTCGAGCTTTTCTAAGCCTCTCTTGCATTTCCTCAGGTACGTAGACGCCTGGAACGTTTTTAACAAACCACTCCATCATCTTAATGCTCTTAAATGGAGTAATGCCGATTAAGATGGGCACCTTAATGCCAATAGATCTACACTCGTCTAGGAAGCGCTTGATTTTCTCGATATCGTACATTGACTGCGTCTGCAGGAAGTCTACACCAGCTTTCTGCTTTCTTAACAGCTTGTAAAGCTCAGGTTCAAGTGGATCAGCGTTAGGATTAGCTGCCGCACCTATATTAAACTTAGGCGGGTTATGTATTGGGTTGCCAGCTAAGTCAACTCCTTCATCAACCATCCTGCTTATCAAGTATATTAGCAAGGTGCTGTCGATGTCCCACACCTTCTTGGCTTGTGGGTTGTCACCCACAGTCGTGAAGTCTCCAGCCAATGCTAAAATGTTCTTTATGCCGAGAGCACCAGCTGCCAAGAGGTCTGCCGTTAAAGCTAGTCTATTCCTATCTCTTGTCACCATCTGATATACGGCTTCAACACCAGCTTTCTCCTGTATTATGTAAGATGGCACTAAGGCGTTTAAGTAGGCGAAGGCTGTTGGGTTATCTGTTATATTTATGGCGACCACATAGTCTCTTAAGAGCTTAGCTCCCTCAATGACTTCAGTGAGATCTGTTGTCTTAACAGGCTCAAGCTCACCTGTTACAACAAACCTCCCTTCTGAAAGCTCTTTCATGAGCTGGCTATAAGCAGGTCTCTTCTTAACTTCGACTTCCTCAAGGATTTTAATGGCTTCCTTAGCTTCCGGTAGGACCAGCTCTTCTCTCTTAAGCTCTCTCGGGTTTTTGACATCTCTATAGTCCTTTGGTAGCCTAATGGCCGTGAACAGATCAAGCTTACCGCGTTCCTTTAACTTATTGAATATTAACACCCATGCGCAGTCCCTTGTTCTACCATCTACTTCACACTTTCCTTGATAAAAGCCTCCACATGGTCCATTGAGCAGCGACTTAGCGCATCTAGCTATCGGGCATATACCTCCAGTTAGGTGTAAGACACAGTTGCCACACGCCATACACCACTCTCTTAACATGCCCTCCTTCTTATCCTCCATAGCTAAGAAAGCTGTGTTGTTCGCCGGGTAGACGTGTGCCTCTGAAAATACATGCGCTACTGTTTGCACGCCAACTCCGCAAGCTAGTGAAAGCACAGCATCGATCTTAGCCACATGTTCACTTATTGAATCCTTAAGTATCTCGGTATCACACTGTCTCAGCACGGTAGCTGTTGTGAAATTTGGCGGCTCCTTGCCCTTGCTCCTAAAGGCAAGCTCAAGTTCAAGTTTTAAGGCTTCAGCTTGCTTAAGCCCTCCAACGTCGTAAATTCCTACGCAACCGTCGCAAGCTAGCAAAAGCACGTTTTTATGTCCTTCAACCATCGAGAGTATTTCGCTGATTGGTTTACGCTTTGCAGTTATCATTCTTCACCATCCTCCTTAAGCAGCGTGAGCTTTTATACCCTCCTTAAAGCTTGACAACTTATTAACCATATTCAGCAAAGCCTTACGATACTTATCGGGGTCAACATTAGAAGCTGTAACGAGTTCAAGCCTATCAGGCGTAATGCCCACTTCAGCTAAAATAGCTTTCAAAACGTTTACCAAAGGCTTGGCTTTTTTAACGCCTCCTTCAAAATGGCATTCCTCTTCAGGACAGCATAATATCATCACAGCATCGTAGCCTCTGCTAAAGCCCTCTAATACGAATATTGGACTAAGCCTACCGCTACAAGTTATGTTAACAAACTTTAAGTTAGCGCCTTGCACCTCTTTAGCCAGCTCTTCCGGAACCATCCTAGCCCAGTTGCAGTGTAATACGAGTATGTTAGGTTTATCTGAGCTAAGTGATGAAACCCCATCTCTAATCTCCTTTAAGACATTCTCATTTGGTGATAGAGGCACATCGATCACGATAGCTGGGCAAGCAGCGCTACAGGCGCCACAGCCTTTGCACTTCTCTTGGTCAATAGTTGAAACCCACTTGCCCTCCTTTTTAACGAGCTTAACTGCCTTAAACTGACAAGTGTATTCGCAGCGTGCACACCCAATACAAGCTTCTTCCTTAACCTTGACAACGACTGACGGTTTTACAATAGATAACTTTGCTTCACCTTTATCCGTGAAGATCAGGCTGTACCTTGTAGTAGGCTTGATGCCGTATATCGGCTTGCATTGATAATTACAGTGAGAGCATTGTAGACACTCATAGTAGTGAATTATTAGCTCACGTTCTTCTCCAAGACTTTTAATCTCTAAAGCCTTTGACGGACAATGTTCAACACACATTCCGCAGCCAACGCATTTATCCTCATCAAACTCAGGTGCTCCTCTATAGCTTATGGGAGGCGGTGACGGTACAAACGGGTACTTTACGGTGAACGGCGGGCTTATAATCGCCTTAAGTGCTTCAGAAACCTTACCTGCTCCTAACACAGCTCATCACCTCACCACTGAGACGTAGATCATGACAGCAACTAGGTTTATGATCGCCAATGTGAGGGCGTAAGACCGGAAGTGCTTAAGGGCTTGGTCAATCCTAAACCTCGGGTTAAGAGCTGATACAAAGCTCATGGCAGCTACTATTATGAATACCTTAACCATGTGCCAACCCCAATCCCAAGGAGGATAAGCTAGAAAGCTGACAAACGGTCCTGGGAAGAACACAGCTACCATCAGGCTCGCTGTAGCAAATAAGAGTATGGCATTACTAAGCTTAAACAGCCCAAGCCCGATACCAGAGTACTCAGTTAAAACACCCCCCATAAGTTCAGTCTTGGCTTCAGGCTGGTCAAATGGTGTCAATCCAATTTTAGCCATTGCAGCTAAAAAGAAGGCTATGGCAGCCAATGGACAATACCAGCCAAAGTGCGACTTAGTTATGTCTATGAGCCTAAGAGAATTTGCGCCTAAAGCTACAGATGATACGGAGATTATTAAACTCAACTCTTGGACAATAACTAGCTTGACTTTCCTACTAGCGCCTAAGCTGGCGTAAGAATTACCTGATGCGGTACCACCTAGTATCAAAGCTATGGAGGGCATAATGAGCAGGCATAAGACTACTATTAAGTCACCAGCAAAGCTTGCAACAAAGCTTACTAAGCCAATTGGTATAAGGAGCATGGCTACTACACAAGAAGCGAGCGCAATAACCGGGGCCGATACAAAGCGCAGCTTAAAAGCTTGGCTCGGTATAACCATTTCTTTGAATAGCAGCTTACCAACGTCTGCAAACGTCTGGTAGAACGGCGGGCCGACGCACCACTGAATCCTGGCCGTAAGCTTTCTTTGAAGCCACCACAAGATTAGGCCTAGTGCTGAAGAAAAGACTAACCCTGGATACACGATTAAGTTAAAGATTGCCCAAGCAGCTTCAGCTAACAAGTTTAAACACCTCCATACTTCTTCCTGCTCATCTTAACCAGTTCATCAAACTCATAGAGCATCTTAGTGCCATCATCCTTCTTGACGACAGCAACTCTATCTGTGCAGGAGAAGCATGGATCTATGCTGCCTATAATCGCTACCGAGTCTGCTACAGTATACCCTGGCAACATCTTGGTTAGCGAAGGCACGTTTACAACGCTTGGAGACCTAACCTTTAACCTCCAGGGCCTATTATTCTCACCTGTTATCACGAAGTGAAGGTCTTCTCCTCTAGGAGCTTCAGAAACTCTTGTCCCCTCTTGCCACGGAGGTATCTCCTTCCTATCAGCTTTTATAGGACCTGCTGGCAAAGCCCCTAATGCTTGCTCTATTATGCTTATGGACTCCACCATCTCTAAGATCCTAACATATGTTCTAGCCCATACATCGCCGTCATTTACCGTGGGAACGTTGAAGCTTACTTCTTTATAAGCGGCATATGGATGGTCTTTCCTAGCGTCAATATAAAGCCCAGATCCTCTTGCTGTTGGACCTACTACACAGAATTTTTTAGCGTCATGTTTACTCAACACGCCAATGTTTCTCAACCTAGCTAATGTCGTGGAATCCCTTGTCACGATGTTAAGAAGTTTATCAAGTGACTTGCGCACTTCCTTAACTACGTTCAAGATCTTAGAGGCAGCTTCGGGGCTAATATCCCATTTAACTCCTCCGATGACGTTAATCGCGTAGTGACGCCTATTGCCCGTGACTTCCTCGAAAATGTCTAGTATTGGCTCCCTAATCTTCCAAGACCACATTAAGAGCGTGTCAAAGCCAATCACATGCCCTAAAACGCCAAGCCATAGTAGGTGGCTATGTAGCCGTTCAAGCTCAGCTATTATCGTCCTAATGAATCTAGCTCTATCTGGGGCCTCTATTTCAGCTATGTCTTCAATAACCTGCACGAAACATAATGGATGTATGTTTGAGCATATGCCACAAATCCTCTCAACCAGGTATACAACTTGATCATACGTCATGTTTTCAGCTAACTTTTCAATACCCCTATGGTTGTATCCAATCTTTATTTCAGCGTTTACGATCTCCTCTCCATCAACTGTTAGCTTAAAAAGTTCACTCTCCTTTAAAGCAGGATGATGAGGACCAATTGGTATAACACAGCTCATACGCTCTTCATCCCTCCTGCTTAAAATCTTTCCTTAGTGGATAGACACCCTCAGGCCAGGTTTCCACTAAAACCCACTTCTTCAAAGACGGATGATCCTTAAACTTTATTCCAAACAAATCGTGAACCTCCCTCTCCATGAAGGCAGCTGCAGGAATCACGTCAGACAACGTCTCGACTTCAGGAGATGTTCTAGGTAGATCATTAACTTTCACGTTCACTACGATGCCTTCTCCGTCAACAGTTATATGGTAGACCAAGCCTAAGTTCTTGCCAAAGTCTACGCCTGTAATCGTACTAAGCTTAGCCCCTTGCTCACTAAACTTCTCTAAAAATGAGGTTATAGCCTCCTTAATGGTGCTTGAGCTTACGGTAACTATAACTAAGCCTTTACTCTTAATTCTAGGTTTGACTTCATAGCTTTTCAGCTTATCCCCAAGTTTCTCCTTAAAGAAGTCTATGACGACTTCCTCAAAGGTTTTTTCGCCCACTTAACTCGCCTCCTGCAAAGGTATCTCTGTGATTACGATAGGTTTGGAAGAGCGATTTCAACAACTATTTCTTTTCCAAGATTTCGAGGGCTTTTTCGATGCCATCAATTATAGCTTGAGGTCTCGGTGGGCATCCCAAGACATAAACGTCTACAG
>QMQV01000025.1 GCA_003649085.1 Thermoproteota archaeon | reverse complement strand
AGAAAAAGAACATCACACTCTAGATGAAGAACAATTTGGACCTGATTTTAGGTTATTAGCCAAGGTCTTAGTTGAAAGGGGTATTGAGCCAGTAATTATTAGTGAAAGCCCAATACTAGATAAAGATGCCATTAAGATGAAGAATATCTTCGAGGAAATTAAGGAGTCCACCTCTAAGAGGAAGGCTAAGAAGCGATGAAACTCAACTTAAATAGACTGGGCAGATATTATGTGGTGTAGTAAGCCTTGCCAAGCTTTTCAGACCTATTAGCAAAGGAGGTCGAAGCGAAGAAAAGCTTATTGGAAAAATGCTTTACCCATCAAGAGTCATCCATCAAGTCATTGTTAGACGAAAAGCTAAGGTATTACTGGGTAGATTTCGCTGCCCAACCATCCCATGACTTAAGCGTAGTAGCTGTAGATGCGGGAGTCTATAGCAGAGTTTATGCAAATGGCGTAGCAATATCAATAGCTCGAGGTATAGCCATAACAAGCAGTGGGCGTGAGTACAAGGTACTTAACTTAGATGTTTCCTCAACAGTTAAGAAAAGACACTTTCCAAGCTACCTTGAGTTTCTAAGTGAGTTAACTGAATATTCAGCAGCATCGCTTGCCCTACAATCTGAAAAGGATGTGGACATCGTATTAATAGACGGCTCTCTACATGGACGCTTACTTCACACCCCCGTAAGTTTAAACGTTGGAAGCAACCCTGCACTATATATAGACTTAATGAGCAACTTTATGGAATTCTACGAAAAAGCGCGAAAACAAAACGCATTGGTAGTAGGAGTGTCAAAAGATTCGACAGCCTCAATCTTCAAGAAATATCTTCTTGAGGAAATACTGGCTTCCCTCCTTAAAGATCAAGGAGAAGATATCATAGTGAGCGCATTAAACGTGTTAAAGGTCTTAAAGGAGAGGAGAAGCTTATCCATCATAAAAGCTCAAGAGCTAGCCTCGAAACTGCCAAGTCATATTGCTAGTCTCTTTAGGGAACTTTACGAAGAGTACGTTTACGGAGAGACAGATTTCGCTTTCATACACAGAAACGTGTCTCAGGGGAACATTAATGTCGGCTTCTCAATGCCCATGTTGCTCGGATGTACAAGCATCAGAATCAAACGCTTTGTAGATGAAGCTGAGAGAGTAGGTTATGAGAAGGTTATTGAGCAGACGTGGAAAGACTACGTAGTAGGCTTAGATCAAGATGAGATAAGCTTCGTTAAGTCTGCTGCTCAAAAGCTAAGGAAAGTTTTCGAAGTCTTTCCAACAGTAGCGTCATTTTACATAGTCTTAAACAAGCTTGACTTACCACTTAGAGTAGAGTTTTTCATGCCGCATGGGCAAAGCTTCTTTAAATCAGACAACTTATCATTTCTAAGCTTAGAGACACCGTTTATGGACGAGGTATTGAGCTTAATTTCAGCTGGCTATGGAGGGCCAAATCTGTACAATGTCTGGCTTACGGCAGCGCATAAGCTAGCGAAAATGTCTAGAAAAGCATTTGATGTTTATGAAAAGCAAATATTCGAGCAATGTGGCATAGAGGTATCGAAGTTGAGGAGGAGCTGGCTTGTATAGACAACAACCACTAGGTTTCGTAGTGGGGGAGACAAGCCCACATAGATTTCTCTTCACAATAGATGCCGATTTCATACCTCCACTACTTGAATATGTGTATACATATGTTGAAGAGGAAATCGATGGTGTTAAGAAGAAAGTACCCGTTTTAGCTCAAATCCAACAACTTACTCAAAAAAGCCCGCTATTAGATGCTAGCTTGTCAAGTGAAGCTGCGAGAAAAGCAGCTAAAATAGGTTCAACCGTTAAGCAGGTATTGGCTTTGGCTCAAGTACTCGGCTATTTAAAGGATGGAAAAGTTCACTTCCCTAGATATCCTCCAGCACCTGGAGTTGAAGTTTATAGAGCAACTGATGACATGTTAAAGCGTTTCTTCTCAGTTGAAGAAGATGAAGCCCTTTTCATAGGCTACTTAATCAATAGACAATCTGTTGAAGTGAGCTTAAGAGTATCAGGTTTAGGTCGACACTTAGCTATCTTAGCTGCGACAGGTGCAGGTAAATCGCATACTGCTGGTGTAATAATAGAGGAGTTATTGAAGAAGGGCGCGTCCATTTTAGCCATAGACCCTCATGGAGACTACTCTGAAATGCGCTTTACACCAGATGGAAAAATCCATCCATTCGCAAACAGAATAGTCGTGATATCTTCAAACCCGAGAGTTTCAAAAGCAAGACCATACCTAATTAAGACCAGCAATTTAGATGTTGACGAGCTTTGTGCGTTGGCGGGCATACCTGAAAGGGCTACAAACATAAGGGCTGCCATTAGGGAAGCGATAAAAGCGCTTAAAGCTGAAGGCAACGACTACGACTTAAATGATATAATTGAAAAGCTTCAAAAGTGGTCAGAAAATCCGCCAGCTATCATTAGGAGAAACAAGAAGTTTTCTGAAGCGTGCCAAGACGCTTTAAAGTACCTTGAGGGGATAAGAAGGTTAAAGATATTTTCAAAGTCTACCATACCCATAGAGGACTTGCTAAGACCAGGTCAGCTTACCGTATTAAACCTCTCTGGTACAAGATTTGCTGCTCAAGACTTAATAGCAAGAGACATTCTTACAAGAGTGTATGAAGCAAGGGTGAGTTATACCGTAGGCGAAAGTGGAGGTTACCCATATCCAGTCTTTGTAGTACTTGAAGAAGCTCACCGCTTCATACCTCCAAAGGAAGCTAGATCCACGTATTCTTCTGAGATCATAAAAACCATAGCAGCTGAAGGGCGTAAATTCGGCGTTTACCTAATTGTAATCTCTCAGAGACCTTCAAGAATAGATCCTGACGTGCTTTCTCAATGTCAAAGCCAAATAGTGCTAAGGGTCGTAAACCCACGAGACCAGCTTACCATTCAAGAGTCTTCAGAAGCCTTTTCTAAAGAGCTTCTCGAAAACCTACCTGGATTAAATGTCGGAGAAGCGGTAATAGTAGGTCCAATCGTTAAAACTCCAGTTATGGTTAAGGTAAGGCCCAGAATGACAATGCATGGAGGTGCTGACTTGCCAATAGTCGACTTACTTAAATCAGCTAAGAAACAAGTTGAAGAGCTTGAGCATATACAGGAGTCTGAAGAAAGAGGTTTAAGTGAGGCGGTTAAAATAAGAGAAAGGCTGCTGGAGGCACGCTAACTAAGTGGTCAGATTTGTACACGTTAGTGATACACATTTATGCAGAACATATCCATCAGCTGAGCGTGTAGAAGCATTTAACACAGCCTTTAAGCAGGTGATAGACAAAGCCATAGATGAAAAAGTAGACTTCATACTCCATTCAGGAGACCTATTCGACAAGCTTCACCCATGGCCCAACGTAGTGGCCTTCGTTAAAAAACAGCTTAAAAGACTTAGCGAAGCAAACATCGATTTCGTAGTAGTAAGGGGAAATCACGATGGATCCTATGATAGCGAGGGGATTGTTAGAGGTTGTAGCATAGACTTATTGTATTATCCAGGGCTATCAAATCTTATCCTTCTAGACCCACTGTCTAGAGATGGCATGGTCAAGGAAATAGGCGACGTCAGGTTAATAGGCTTAGGGTATTACGGACATGAGACAAGTAAATACTTTAAAAACTACGTCTTAAGGCACTTCTCAAAAGATAAGAAAAACATCTTAATACTTCACATCTTCGTAGACGGCTATACATCGCCACCCCCAGGACAACCCTCGCTCCCACTAACCTACTTAGAGAACTTAAACGTAGATTACATAGCCCTAGGACATGAACATAATAGGTTTAAAGTTAAGCGATTAGAAAGCGGGGCAGTGGTCAACAACCCAGGCTCTATTGAGAAGTTTGATTTCCTAGAAAGCGATGAAAAAGGCTTTTACATTGTAGAGCTTGAAAGTGAGCCAAAGTTAGAGTGGATCCCAATACAAAGCTCCCATGCCATGAAGTTGATTAAAGTTGAAGCGGAAGAGCCTGTAAAACCATCTTGGTTTGTTGAGCAAGCTCTTTCTAAGCTTAAAGAGGTTGTAAGAGAAAATAAGGGCAAGAAGCTTTTCATTAGGATACAAATGAAGGGCATGTTATCGAGCGGCTTACCATCAGATATAAAGCTATCAGCCATATACGATGAATTTGAAAGGTTAAAGCGAGATGGTCTGCTAGCCTACGGAGATATCATCCCACCAGATGTGGAGATACAATTACAAGAACTCAAGCTAACAAGTGAAGGCGTAGACGTACGATCGTTTTTCAAAGATGCTCTAGGTGAAAGCTTAGGAGAAAAGCTTTACAAGTTCTATATGAAGGTCAGAGAAGCCTACGCGGACGACGACAGCTTAACCAGGGATGGCAACTTAAAGAAAGAAGTCAAGGCAAGGCTCGTAAAAGACCTCTTAGAGGGGTTATAACCTTGATAACGAAGCTAACGCTCAAAAACTTTAAGCAGTATCGAGGAGAACACACTATTTCATTTTCACCAGGAATGAACCTTATACAAGGAGAAAACGACGCAGGCAAAAGCACGATTTTTCACGCGATATCCTACGTTCTATTCAACCAAACTCCTACATATGGCACATCGACATCAGTCCTGGTATCCCGTGGAGAAAGAAGCATGAGAGTTTCCCTAGAATTCTTAGACCTGAGAACAGGCACGCTTTATAGGGTTACACGTGGCCGTGAAGCCGAAGAAAGAGGCAGGTCTTTCTTCATACTTGAGAAAAACATAGGCAATGGCTGGGCATTAGTGGCGGCGTCTGATCGTGGTAGCAAAGAGTCCGACTTAAGAAGGATGGTAGCAAACCACCTAGGTTTCGATAAGAGAGTTTTCTTTAACGTGATCTACGCTCCTCAAAAAGAATTTGTTAAACTTGTCAGGGGAGGTGTCGAAGTAAAACGCGACTTAGACACTATACTAGGCATATCAATTGCTCAAACAGTAGCAGACCTATTATCGGAGGCTGGTAGGCAGCTTGAAGCTAAGCTTGTAGAAGAAGAAAGTTTGAGAAAAATCTTAAGCGATAGACTATCAGCTAAGGAAAAGCTTCTAAGTGACTTGAGACGCTTATCAACCGACTTAATAGCCAGAAAGAGAGAACGTG
This sequence comes from Thermoproteota archaeon, assembly GCA_003649085.1. The sequence continues at coordinate 12,437 of QMQV01000025.1, read as the reverse complement.
AACAACTAATGGGAGAATTAAATAGAATGGAGAGCTTATCACAAACCTTTAACACGCTCTTAAACAAGGTTTTAACGATAGAAGATCTTCTCATAAAAAGGCAAAATAGCGTTACTTTAAAGGAAAGGAGCTTAAGCCAGCTCAATCAAGTGCTACAGGGATACAAATCCATAGCTGATGTAAATCAAGCGTTTCAAAACGTAAAAAGCGCGTTAAACTCGTTGTTAAACGAGCTCAATCAGCTTGAAGCAGTTATCAACAACTTAAAAGAGGAGCAATCTCGCATAGAAGCCGACTGCGGTTACCTATCAAAGACCATAGAAGATAGAAAGGAAGTGGCTGATAAAGGCTTTTGTCCGAAATGTGGTCAATTGGTAGACCCGATAATATTGAAAAAAGAGCTTGAAAAACTGTTGAAAACTCTTCAGCAGAAAAAAGCTGAACTACAGCAGAGGAAAAATGAGCTCCTACAAGCCGAAAGCAAAAGACAAGAGCTTCAATTAAAAAGAGTGAGTTTGGAAAAAGAGCTTGCAAGACTTGAAGCCATATTAAGACAAGCTCAGCTAATAGATAACGAGCTTAAAAAACTTGAAAATACATTAGCCGAACTAGAAAACGTGTTGGAAATTGAGGCAAAACAAGTTTGCTTATTAATACCTCAAGTCACACTAACATCCCTACTTGATCAACACATAGCTTTAAGCTTAAGAAACATCAGACAGTTATCTATTGACCAGCTTAGAGCATTGAGATATAGCATTGAAGGCAAAGTAAAGGAAAGACAAGCAGCTACAAGAACAAGGCTTTCAAGCTTAGAAAGAGAAATCAGCGAAAAAGCTACCTATGTGAAGAAATGGGCTACAGATTTAAAGAAAATCTTGAAGGAAATCAACGAATATTCAGAGAAGATTAAGAAACTTGAGGAAATAAAAGAACGCATTAAAGCTTACGCGTTAGGAGAAGATGCTTGTACAAACCTCCAAGAGCTCTTAAGAAACACTATGTTACGCATCCTAGCTTCAAAAACCTACTACTGGTATACCGTAATATCGCCCGATAGAAACTACACAGCCGTGAGCTTCGACCCTGAAAGCTATGAGCTCTTAGTCCAACCAGCTGGTTCGAACGAGTTTTATCCAGTCAAAGCTTATACAGGAGGAGGTGTTGAAACGATATTCGCCTTATCTCTTAGGCTAGCGTTAGCAGAGATATCAGGTGTTCACGGCTTATTGATGTTTGATGAGCCAACAGATGCGGCGAGCGAGAGGACCAGAGATCACATAATGGAAGCTTTGTACAAAGCTTCTCACAGATTTAGACAAATACTTTTGATAACGCATCACGGAGCTGGTAGGGAATTGGCCGGTAGCATTTATCAAGTGAGATATGACGCCTCTAGAAGATCGTCAATTGTTGAGATGGTGAGCAGGTCTTCGTGAGGTGTAAAAGCTGTTAAATAGGATCAGGTCATCGTTTAACAACATGATCTATCCGCTTGCCTCAGCAATAGCTAAGACGAAGATATCGCCAAACACGATCAGTTTAATGGGTGTCATATTCGCCCTTTCGTCAGCTACTCTCTATTATTACAGGGAACTATGGATAGCCGCCACAATGCTTTTAGTGTCAGGTTTCTTAGATGCATTAGATGGAGCGGTTGCTCGAATTGAAGGTAAGGCTACGAAGTTTGGTGCTTTCTTAGACTCGCTCTTAGACAGATACGCAGATTCTGCTGTGATTGCCGCTATAATACTAGCTGGTCTATGTGACCTATTGCTTGGAATTATCGCATTAATAGGCACGTTACTAGTTAGCTATTCAAGAGCTAAAGCGGAGCTAGAAGGTATACAAATGTCAGGTATTGGGTTAATGGAAAGAGCTGAACGCATTCTGTTAATTGCAGTAGCGAGCTTTTTTAACATGTTATGGCTTGCGATCGTGTTATTAGCGATATTAACTAATGTTACAGTTATTCACAGAGCTTTACACGTCTGGAGTAAGCTTAGGATGTTGAAAACATTAAGTCAAGCTCATAGTTAACTACAGCTATACAATGGCTGCTTAAGTAGACTTTGGGGCCTATACAAACTTTTTCAATTCCTAGGTTTTCAAGAAACCCTTCTTCTTCGCGAGATAATCCCAACTGATCTCCTAAGATGAAGCCCAAACATTTGACACGCACATCTACTTTTTCAAGGGACACGCCCTTTTCGTGCAAATAGTATAGCTTAACACCTTCAGTTAAAAGCTTCCTAACAAGCTTTTCAAACCCCATATCCATGACTCGAAAGCCTTTAACAACTTTACCTTTGAATACGGTAAAGAGCTTTTCAGCTACATCAACTTCACTAAGCGGTATCTCCTCAATTTTCTCTCCACTAACGTAAATGGTTTTTGGAGGCGATGGAGGGCCTTTTAAGACCGCATAAAACTCGACATCTCTTCTAACACCATCTCTACAGGAAAGCGCAGCTATTAAGGTACGGCAGATAACGTCAAATCTACCTCCAGCACCAGCTAAATCTCTTAAGGGAAAGTCTGCTGCTGTCCTCGCAGTAGAAGATTTTACTACGAAAATCCGCTTTATCGCTTTTTCACCTTAGTGGTTGAGCTTTCTTGCGCTCCTCTTCAGGTCTAACCTTTATAACACCTTGGAAGATGGCACAAGACACGCACAGGTATTTCGTAACAACCCTCTTTGAAATTATTGCTCCGCTTTTCTTAAGCTCCTTAGCTAATTGAGGGTCAACTATTGGGACAGGCTTAGTTATCTTAATAGCCTTATCCCTAGGTATCCACGCTCCACAACCGTCACACTGTATCCTGCTAGATCTGCCCTTATCACCTTTAGCTCGTCCACGGCTCTTCCTCTTCTTCGGCATAAACTCACCTTCTCCAACTTGTTCTCACGAAACTCCTTTATATGTTTTCCAATGTAAGTCGTTTAGAGCGTGCAAATGTTTGACTTAGCGATAATTTCAAACTTAGCTTTAGACACTGTAACTCAGGGTTCAATTACAATAGCCAAGGATAGGCTCGGAGGACCACCATTCTATGCTGGAGGGGCAGCTGCAAGCCTAGGGCTTAAGGTTACTTTAATATCGAAAATTGGATATGACTTCCCTCAAAGCTACTTAAGTCTCCTAAGGAATTTAGGCATAAACCTCGATTATACGTCGAGGTCAATACGTAAGACGACAAGATATCTGCTAAACTATAGAGGAGAAGAAAGGTCGCTTAAACTGCTTTCAAGTGCGGATAAGATAAAGCTAAACGATATCACCATGGTGAATGCAAAATACGTGCTTATAAGCCCAATAGCTAAGGAGCTAACGCTCAAAGAACTCAAGCCTCTCATAGACTACTATAAGTCAAGAAAATCTAAAGTGATGCTCGATATCCAGGGCTTTGTGAGGCGTTTTTCGAAAAATGGATTAGTTTCGTACAAGACATCTAATCTCCTCATAAGAGCTTTTAAGGATGTTGACTTAGTCAAGATGTCTAATATTGAACAACAAGCTCTCTTACCCAACTGCTCACCATTAGAAGCTATTATGAAATTGAGGAGGCTTACAAGAGCTATAGTAGTGGTAACGTTAGGCCCCAAAGGATGTTTAATAGGGCTTAACGAAGGAGTTTTCCATGTGCCCTCCAAGGAGATCCTAACATCCGATACGACCGGAGCTGGCGACGTCTTTGCTGGTGTTTTCACATACTATATGTCGAAAATTGCTGAAAACCCTCTACGTGCAGCCTGCTTTAGCTCTGCCTACACGTCATTTTTCCTTGAGCTTAAAGACTTCAAGCTGACCGTAAAGAACATAGTTAGTGTAAACAAGCTAGCTGAGGAGATCATGAGAGAAGTGAAGAAGCTTTAATAGGTTTTCGCAACCCTAATCAAGGTCTCAGCTCTATTACCACATACAACACATTTACCGTCAACGTCGACATCCTCGATTGGATGGCCTAGAACGCTAGCATTTAACTCTCCTTCGATAGTTCTTCCACAACTTTCAGATAGACACCAAGGCATTTCTACTATACCGTTACGCTTCTCAATGATCGCTTTACCTTCTTTAAGGCTTTCAACCCTATACACTTTATCCTTTAAAAACTTCCAAGCCCTATCTCTAAGCTCTAGATCTACTTCTTCTAGGGCCCTTTCAACAGCATTAACAAGCTCCTTAAATGGACAAACCCTCTTCTCTAAATCAACTCTCTTAACGATAGTGGCACTCTCCTTTTCAAGATCTCTAGGGCCAATCTCTACTCTTACGGGGACCCCTTTAAGCTCCCATTCAAAATACTTACTCCCAGGGGTAACGTCTGGCCTATCGTCGATAACCGCTTTAATGCCATGGCTATTTAAAAGCTCGCAAGCTTCACGTGCCTTATTAAATATTGCCTTGCTATCAGCATCCTTATAGGGTATGGGGACTACAACTGCATGAATTGGAGCAACTTTGGGTGGCAATACCATTCCATGATCGTCTCCGTGAACGGATATCAATGCTGCAACCACTCTCTCAGATATGCCATAGCATGTCTGCCATACGTAGTCGTAGCTTCCATCGCTTTTCATAAACTTTATGTCAAAGGCTTTTGAAAATGTTTGACCTAAGTTATGTACAGTACCTATCTGGAGAGTTCTACCATCTGGCATAATCGTGTCAAAAGCTATTGTGTAAACTGCTCCTGGAAATTTATCCCAATCAGGTCTCCTAGATATTAAATAAGGTATTCCTAAAGTGTCGAAAATCTTTGAATACTCCCTAACTGCTTCATGAACCTGCTCTTCCGCTTCTTCAGGTGTTGCGTGTGCTGTATGTGCCTCCTTAAATGTAGTTACCTCCCTAACCCTGATCATAGGCTTCGTAGCTTTTGTCTCATGTCTAAAGACGCTTACCACTTGGTAGATTTTTATGGGCAAATCGTTATATGATGAAATCCACAGCTTAAACATCGGATAAATAGCTGTCTCACTCGTAGGTCTCAAAGCTAGCTTGACGTTAAGCTCTTCGCCCCCACCTCTAGTAACCCAGAAAACCTCTTTTTCAAAGCTTTTCACGTGCTCAGCCTCACGCCTCAACATGTCCTCTGGGATCAGTAAGGGAAACAAAACTTCTTGATGGCCACTGCTCTCCAAGACGTTTCTCACTATAGTTAACACGTTTCTCCTAATGCTAAAGCCATATGGCATCCAAACAGCCATGCCCTTGACAGGGTACCTATAATCATATACCTTAGCCTCAAAGATAACTCTATGAAACCACTCACTAAACTGTTCACTCCACTCCTTACGTTCAGGCCTCATCAGCTAAACCTCACAACATTCTTTGAGACACTTCTTAAACTTCAAGCTATAAAGTCTTCTAACTTAAACTGTCCTGCTAAACTAACTTCCCTCTCACCAACTATGAGCTGACCATATACTCCATCATACCCAGGCTTTATGTTAAGCTTATTCTCCCTCATATCCTCAAGAAGCTTATAAGCCAAAGGAGGGAGTTTCTCTTTAAGCGCATTTAACGGCGCCTCTAATAGGATATGTAGTTCGTTTCCAAAGCTTTTAACAAGCTTCATGTAAACATCCCAGACTTCTCGCGACTCTGGAGGTTTATTTAGGGCAGCTGACAAAATCTCGCTTAAAGGCAAGACGTGCTTAAAGGGTATGGCTTTCTCAGGTTGAAAGCCCTCTGGGCGATCGGCAAGTTCTTCAACCCTTTCTGCGACGCCCTTTGTCATCTTCTTACCGCATACAGGGCAAATGCCTTTAAGTGAGATTGACTCGCTTGGAGGCATTGAGACGCCACAAGCCCTATGTCCACTCCAGTGATACTTGCCATACGCTGGGTCAACTTCAATGGTCATTAAGAAGGAGCTCCTATCCCTATCCCTTATTGCTGAGTAAAGCTCTAAGTAGTTTAAATGTCGTAGTTCGAAGACATTTGCCTCCCTTCCAAGCCTCCAAGGCCAAGGGCTATGGCTATCGCTGTTTGACAACAAAGTAAGCCTATCAAGAGCGCTAACTCTCCAGTTCATGGGTGGATCAGAGGATAAACCTGTTTCTAGCGCAAAAACTTCCTTAGACTTATCACCATAACACTGCTCTATCTTATCAACTCCGCCTCTAGAGCCGAATATCGAATACCAGGGAGTCCATGCGTGCGCTGGAAAAACGATGTTTAAGTCATCTACGCTTAAAACCTCTTCAACTAGCGTTGCACCGTCCATTTTCAAGGTAGGTCTTCCGTCAACATTTAAGTCGCCATACTTAGCAAGACTTTCATTAACTTGCTCAGCTACTTCAAGCGATGGCACAAAAATTACGTGATGTACTCTCCTCACCTTGCCATTAACTTCAAATACGGTATTGACTTCCGTCTGAACTAGGAAACGCACCTGTCCATCAGATCCTCTTCTAATGTAAATGCCAAAATCTTCTTCGATCAACTGCTCTTTAAGCTCATTAAGCCATTTGCTATAAGTAAAATCCCCAGTTCCAAGTAAGTTTAAGCCTTTAAGCTTAGCATAATACTCTAAAACCTCTAAATTCATGTCGGTACTCGTAGCTCTACTATACTTGCTATGAATATGCAAATCCGCGATAACCTTCAAAACCTAAACCTCTTAACTTACAACTCGCACCTACATGTTTAAAGCTTATTAACAAGCTCTTTAAAAATTCGCTAAACCGTAAACCTAGCAAAGCTACTACAGTTAATAAGTAACAACCCGCTTAGAGAGAAGCTTTAAAAGTGTGGGGTTAAGCTTGAAAGCCGTTATCATAGGTGGAAAGGAGACAGTGACAGGGTTTAAACTCGCCGGTATAGAAGGCATAATAGTTTCAACACCTCACGCTATGCTAGAGAAGCTCAAGGAACTTATTAAAAAGGAAGACATAGCGCTGATATTAGTTGATGACCAGTTCTTAGAGCCCTGGGCAAAGGAAGAGGTAGATAAAGTTAAAGCTTCTTCATTAAGTAAGTTGATAATTGAAATACCTAGTAGGTCGGGTCCGCGCGTCGTAGTGGACTTAAGAGAACTAGTTAAGAAGGTTATGGGGGTTAAGATAGGGTGAGCAGTCAAGAACTCATATCGCTTGAAGGACTAAGTGCTATAGTCGAGGAAATAGTAAATGACGTGAAGTCCTCTATTAGCAAGGTACTAAATGAAGCTGAGCAGCGTGGTTTACAAACACTAAACGACGCAAAAGAAAGAGCGAAGAACATCTTTGAAGAACACCTAAATACAGCTAAGCTGAAAGCTGAAACCGAAAAGAGAAAGATAATTTCAAGCGCTGAAGTTGAAGCTAGGATTGGCATACTACAAGCTAGAGATGAAATCATCAAGAGGGTCTTTAACGAGGCTTTAATTAAGTTAAAAGAGTATGTTAAGACGGACGAGTATTATGACAAGTGCTTACCACGGCTAATAAGCGAAGGAGCTAAATACATTAAATGTGAAAAGGTGATTCTTCACCTGAATAAGAACGATATGAAGAAGTTTAACGAGCAGCTTTTGAGGAAGCTTTCAAGCGATATAGGGATTGATATCACGCTTTCAAGTAAGCCTATAGCATGTGTGGGCGGGGTGATTGTTGAAAGCCCCGATGGCAAGCTATCTTACGATAATACCTTTGAGAAAATCTTAAGAGAGCTTGAACCTAAGCTTAGAGTTAAACTTGCTGACATGCTGTTTAAGGAGGTGTAGCTATGTCTTCCGTAGGCACGATAATCCGAGTCGCTGGCCCTGTTGTGCAAGCAGAAGGCATGAGAGACGTTAAGATGTACGAGTTAGTTTCCGTAGGCAAAGAAGGATTAATAGGCGAAGTTATTAGGATTCAAGGAGATGTTGCAACAATACAGGTGTATGAGGACACTAGTGGAGTAAGACCTGGAGAAAAAGTCTATGGCTCCGGCATGCCTCTCTATGTTGAGCTTGGACCAGGGTTAATAGGTACAATATATGACGGCATCCAAAGACCATTAAGTGACTTAATGGCGTTAATGGGTCACTTCGTTAAAAGAGGCGTAAAAGCTCCTCCATTGCCAAGAGATAAGAAATGGCACTTCAAACCACGTGTCAAGAAAGGAGATAAGGCTTTTGGTGGCCAAGTCATTGGAGTTGTACAAGAAACGCCACTAATTGAACATAGGATATTAGTGCCTCCAAATGTCCATGGAGAATATGTGGAAGTTATTAGCGAAGGAGACTATACAGTTGAGGAGGTCGTAGCTGTTGTGGAAACCGAGACTGGTAAAGAAGAGCTTAAGATGTATCATAGATGGCCTGTTAGACAGCCACGTCCATATCAAAGAAGGCTTGAGCTAGATAGACCCATGTTAACTGGTCAAAGAGTCATTGGCACCTTCTTCCCAGTAGCTAAGGGAGGCGCTGTAGCAATACCAGGAGGTTTCGGCACAGGTAAGACGATAACTCTACACCAGCTCGCCGCATGGTCAGATGCAGATGTCATCATTTACATTGGTTGTGGTGAAAGAGGCAATGAGATGACCGAGGTATTGATCAGCTTCCCTGAGCTAAAAGACCCAAGAACAGGCAGGCCACTAATGGAAAGAACAGTGCTAGTAGCTAACACAAGCAATATGCCTGTTTCAGCAAGAGAAGCCAGCATTTACACTGGAGTAACTATAGCTGAGTACTTCAGGGACATGGGGTATGACGCAGCCGTAATGGCTGATTCAACGAGTAGGTGGGCTGAGGCATTGAGAGAGATTTCAGGTAGGCTTGAAGAAATGCCAGCTGAAGAAGGCTTTCCATCATACCTGCCGTCAAGGCTAGGGGAATTCTATGAAAGAGCTGGCAGAGTCGTAACGCTCAATGGAGCGACAGGTTCAGTTACGTTAATAGGTGCAGTATCACCACCTGGTGGAGATTTCTCAGAACCAGTTACTGTTCACACTAAAAGGTTCATAAGAGCTTTCTGGGCATTAGACAGCGCATTAGCTAGCATGAGGCACTACCCAGCTATAAACTGGCTGTTGAGTTATTCAGATTATCTAGATGCTATTGAGCCGTGGTGGAACGAGAGAACTGGAGGGGCCTGGAGGCATTATAGGCTTCAAGCCATGAAAATCCTCCAAAGAGAGGATGAGCTTAAAGAAATTGTTAGGTTACTAGGTCCTGAAGCAATACCTGATTCTGAAAAGCTGATTTTAGAAATAGCGCGCTTAATAAGAGAAGGCTTCTTACAGCAAAATGCTTACGACCCAATAGACACATATTCAACACCTGAAAAACAGTTTAAGCTACTTAAAGCGATAATAGACTTCTATGAACACGCTAAGAGAGCTATTAGTCGAGGAGTACCCTTCCACAAGATTCAATCTCTCCCCGTATTGGTTGAGTTATCTAAGATGAGAATGTCTGTTCCAAATGATAGGCTTGAGCTCATCGATGAAATATATCAACAAGCTATAGACGCGTTATCAAAGCTTGAGAGAGGTGAAGCCTAATGGCTGAAGCAGCTGGAATAGAGTATGTTGGTGTAAAAGCAATTTCAGGACCACTTGTATTTGTAGAAGGAGTAACAGACGTAGGATACAATGAGCTGGCTGAAGTCATAACACCTGATGGAGAGCGTAGGCGAGGAAGAGTTTTAGAAGTTAGCAGAGGGCTAGCGGTTATAGAAGTTTTTGAGGGTACGTCAGGTCTATCGCCAAGCGCTACTAGAGTACGCTTCCTAGGCAAGCCGCTTAAAATACCAGTTTCAACAGAAATGCTCGGCAGGGTTTTCAATGGTCTTGGAGAGCCAATAGATGGAGGTCCTCCACCTTTCACAGAGGACTATAGAGATGTAACAGGTCTTCCCATAAACCCCTTTGCCAGAGACTACCCAACACAGTTCATTCAAACTGGAGTTTCTGCGATCGACGGAATGAACACTCTCGTTAGAGGTCAAAAGCTACCGTTATTCTCAGGTTCAGGTCTACCGCACAACCTCTTAGCTACTCAAATAGCTAGGCAAGCCACTATTAGGGGCGAGGAAACAGAGTTCGCTGTAATATTCGCTGCTATGGGCATAAAGAGGGATGAAGCAGCCTTCTTCAGGAAAAGCTTCGAGGAGTCAGGCGCTTTAAAGAGAACTGCCATGTTCTTAAACCTAGCTGATGACCCTCCAGTAGAGAGGCTTGTAACACCTAGAGCTGCGTTAACGTTAGCTGAGCACTTAGCATTTGAATGCGACATGCACGTACTAGTAATATTAACTGACATGACAAACTATGCTGAGGCATTAAGAGAAATCAGTGCGGCGCGCGAAGAAGTGCCTAGCAGAAAAGGCTATCCAGGCTATCTATACACAGACTTCGCAACAATATACGAGAGGGCAGGCAGAATTAAGGGTAAAAAAGGTAGCATCACTCAGATGCCCGTATTAACAATGCCTAACGACGACATAACGCATCCAGTCCCAGACTTAACAGGATACATTACTGAAGGGCAAATAGTGCTAGATAGGGATTTGCACAGAAGAGGTATTTACCCACCAATAAACGTACTACCAAGCTTATCAAGGCTTATGAAGGACGGCGTGGGCAAAGGCAAGACTAGAGAAGACCACATGAGCGTTTCAAACCAGCTATATGCTGCCTATGCTAGAGCCCAAGAAGTCAGAGCTTTGACAGCAATCGTAGGCGAAGAAGGGTTATCTGAGAGAGATAAAAGGTATTTGGTCTTTGCAGACTTCTTTGAAACCAAGTTCCTAAGCCAAGCCCCCGATGAAAACAGATCTCTTGAGCAAACATTAGATCTCGCCTGGGAAGCTCTATCAATACTTCCAGAGTCAGAGCTCATCAGAATCCCCAACGAATACATAAGAAAGTACTATAAGAGGAAGCAGTAACCCGATGTCAATGAGGGTATTACCGACAAAAATCACCCTAATCAGGTTAAGGAGAAGCTTAACTTTTCTAAGACGCGCATACGACCTACTTGAAGAAAAAAGAGACATCTTGTTACTCCAACTTGAGAAACTACTTGAAGATGCTAAAAGAGCAAGAGACGCCTTAAATAAAGCCTTACTAGAAGCTTACAGAGCACTCGATGAGGCATACCTCGCTATAGGCTCCAAAACAATAGAAAGTGCAGCGATAATGCCCACCGCGACTGCGGAATTCTCGTTAAAGCATAGGAGCTTGATGGGCGTTCCCATAGCCTCCGTAATATTCACAATAACGGAGGCGAAGCCCTCATACGGCTTCATAAACACGAGCATAGCACTAGACGTAGCTGTCAAAAAGTTTCACGCAGCTTTAAATTATGCAGCAAGATTAGCTGAAGTTGAAAATGCTGTTTTCAGAGTAGTTGATGAGATTAGGAAAACCCAACGTAGGGTAAACGCTTTACGATACGTGCTCATCCCATGGCATGAAAACGCTATAAAGTACATAACCTCTGTTTTAGAGGAAAGAGAACGAGAAGAGTTTGTCCGAGCTAAAAAGGTTAAGAGAATGATTGAGCGTAGAAAAGCTGCAAGCTAAGGGGGTATGGCTGTGAGCGAGGAAGTTGACAAACTTTATGAAGAAAGGGTGTTGGAGTTCAAAAATAGTGTTAAAAGAGAGTTAGATAGACTAGTTAAAAAGTTAGAAGACTTAAAGTCAGAGGTCTTAAAGTGATAAAAACAAATATATATGTGCTCTTAAAACAGCTTTCCCAAATCGGCAGGTGACTACAATGCGTACTGTTACTATTGCTTTATTCGCTCTATTATTCTTAATCCCCGCACTAGCCAGCTCTCCAGCTTTCGCGGCTGAAGCTCATGAAGGAGCCGCTACCCCAAGCGCTGGTCTAACTGACAAAGGATTAATCGCGTTGGCAGCTAGCATTGCTGTAGCTATACCTGCAATAGCTGCTGGCATAGGTATCTCAGCTAGCGGTTCTGCTGCTATAAGTGCTTTAGCAGAGAAGCCTGAGACATTCTTTAAAGCTTTCCTAGTAGTTACACTAGCAGAGGCTTTAGCTATCTACGGGCTTATTACTGCCATCCTGCTCTGGCTAAGACTCTGAGCGTCTTACCCCGCCCCACCCTTTTCTTAGCGTTGAGAGGTGTGGGCGATGTTTAGAGCAGAAACGATGAGCAAAGTAACGCTCTTCTTCTTGAAAAAAGATCTTGATAAAACTCTAGACTTTCTAAGCAAGAAGGGTGTTTTACACATAGTCAGGGTGGGCGGGGAAGATAAAGAAGGACAAGCGTTAGCTAGGAAAGCTCAAGAGCTTTATGATAGAATATCCTACGTAGTCTCAACCTTAGGCTTAGAAAAAACATCTTCAGGAAGTTCGGAAGCTTTCGTGATTAAGGCGAAAAGCTGGTCTGAGCTTATCAAAGAGGTGGAAGCGCAGTTTCTTGACATAGAAAAGGCGGTGAGAAGCTCAGCTGAGTTTATTAAGCAAGCCGAAGCTGAGCTCAAGGAGTT
>QMQV01000024.1 GCA_003649085.1 Thermoproteota archaeon | reverse complement strand
TTTCGCGCCTGCTGCGCCCCGTAGGGCCTGGGCCCTTGTCTCAGTGCCCATCTCCGGGCTCCCCCTCTCAGGGCCCGTACCCGTTATCGGCTTGGTGGGCCGTTACCCCACCAACTACCTGATAGGCCGCAGCCCCATCCTCAGGCGGCTCTCGGAAGCATGGTCCGAGAGCCCTTTCGGCGAGGGACCATTCCAGGATCCCTCACCTATCGGGGATTATCCCCAGTTTCCCGGGGTTATCCCCGTCCTGAGGGTAGGTTAGCCACGTGTTACTGAGCCGTGCGCCGCCCCCTCCCATGGCTGAGGGGGCAGACTCGCATGGCTTAGTCTCACCCCGATAGCAGTCGGGTCCGGCAGGATCAACCGGGGTTGACGGCCGCTTAGGCGGGGTCATACCACCTGGTCTATCGCGTAACGTGGAGGTATTGGCTTAGAGCCCGCGTAGGACTTGAATATGCTTGACGGTGTTCCTCGTCAAGCTTATTCAAGTCCCCATCTTTTTCCCGCAGCTGGAGAGCGACCGTTCATCCACCGGGGCTAAGCCCCTTGTCGCGGTCAGCGCCGCCGGGCTGCTGCGGGATTCAAGAGTTATTAGGCAATATCTACTCTTTACCAGCCCTAATATAATGCTTACGCTTGAATGCGCTTAAGCAGTCCTTTATACACGTAGGTTTAGCCTCTCTGCTATTTACCACATTTAAGTTAAACCTCTTTTAGCTCCTTGGTTTCTTCGTTAACACGTTCGTATACACCCTGTTACGTTTTTCTAAAAGGAGCTTCTTGGTTCCATTAGATGTTTGTTGGTGGACCGGGCGGGATTTGAACCCGCGACCTCTGCCGTGCGAGGGCAGCGATCTTCCAGCTGATCTACCGGCCCCCAATGTCTCAGTAATTCATGTGGCTTTTATTTTTTACCGATGTTTAATGTGATATCAAGGAAAGCTTTTAAGCTGTTTCGATTTTAATTTCTTTTTGCGTGGGCTCGTAGCTCAGCCTGGTTAGAGCACCCGGCTGATAACCGGGTGGTCCGGGGTTCAAATCCCCGCGGGCCCACCAACCCTCATTTTCACTCCTAAAAAAATCTTTTCAGCTTGTATTTGGCCTTAGTAAAGGTGAGCATTTTTAGGTGATGGGCTTATGCATAAGCCTGTACATGGTGGCGACGTGTGGCCTTACATTACTCAACGTAGGATATTGGATTTTAGTTCAAATGTAAACCCCCTAGGTCCTCCTAAAGAGGTTATTGAGGCTTTGCTAAATGAGCTCTGGAGAGTGCAGTATTATCCTGATCCTGAATGTTCAGAGCTTAGGACGCGAATAGCAGAGATAGAGGCTATTTCTCCGGAAAACGTGCTTGTCTGCAATGGATCTATGGAAGCAATATACCTTTTTTCAAGCGTTTTTCTACGTGGAAAAACAGCTCTCGTATTTAACCCGACGTTTGAGGAATACGAAGCGTCAGCTAGAGCATATGATGCGAGGGTAGTTAACGTCTTTTTAGGTCCTAAATATAGCTTAACATATCACTTAGTAAAAGAGAAACTTCAAGCTTTAAATGGCGTATCAGCCCTTTTTCTGTGCAATCCCAACAACCCTACAGGCTCCATCATTGAGCCAGATATTCTATCCGAGATTGCTCAGCTTACCTGTTCTTTAGGCGTAATGCTATTTATCGACGAGACATTTATTGACTTCCTATCAGCTAATTTGAGATTGAGGGCCGCTGAACTTTTAGGCTATCCGAATGTTGTTATAGCTAGGTCGATGACGAAGTCCTACTGCTTACCGGGTCTAAGAATAGGCTACTGTATAGCTTCGCGTGAAGTGATAGAGCGGCTTAACGCCGTTAAGCCTACGTGGAGTGTTAACGCACTAGCTCAATTAGCAGCGATTAAAGCTCTTGAAAGTAGTGAAAAATATCTTGAGAAGTCCAGGAAGATTATTGAGTCTGAAAAGCTTTTCCTAAGGGAGGCTTTCTCTAAAGGTGATAAAATAGTAGTGTATCCTTCATATGCTAATTTTCTACTGCTTGAGCTAAAAGAACACGACTCCGACGTGGTTAAACGGCAGTTATTGAAGAAGGGCATTTTAGTGAGATCCTGTTCCTCATTTAAAGGTCTAGGCCCTAGGTACTTGAGAATAGCAGTTAGGCTGAGATGGGAAAATGAGCTATTAGCGTTGTCCTTAAAGCAAGCTTTAGGCATGTAGGAGGAATGCCGTGTGTGCCATGTACCCAATTGGGTGGAGTGGGTAAAAAACGGCGAGCTTTCTGGTCCGCTTAAATCTTGCGAGTATTATCCATGTCACTTTGAAGGTCAAGATTGCACTTGGTGTTACTGTCCGTTTTATCCATGCGGTGATTCTCGTACGGGAGGAAAGATAGTTTTAGGCAAGTTTAGTGGCCGTTTAGTATGGTCTTGTAAAGACTGTTATTGGATTCACATACCTGATGTGGCTAAACAGGTATTGGAGCGGTTAAAGTCATTAGTAAACGACGGAGTTAAACTTGAAAGAGACGTGTTAATTAACGTAAGAGAAGAAGTTTTAAGGAGTACTCTGCCTTGTTCAAGGCAGGCTTAACAGCTTACCTTTTTCCAGCGCTAATTATTGTATTATCGCTTATCATCGACATAGCAGTCAATGACCCACCTAATAGATACCATCCAACAGCTTGGCTAGGTAAAGTAATCTCAGCGTTAACTCCTAAGTTTAAGGCAGATTCTTCAAAAATTGAGAAAGCTAACGGAGTATTGTTGGCAATCGTAACAATAGCGATATACGCTACTCCGATATACTTATTGGTGAGCCTATGTCATTTTAACTATTTCTTAGAAATAGTGGTCGCCGCTTTAGCGCTGAAAATCACTTTTGCGTTAAAGTGTATGGATAAGCATGTCCGACCAATAGCTACACATTTACAACACAACGACATATCTTCTGCTAGGCAAGCGGTCGCGTTGATTGTCAGGCGAGATGTGTCAGCCTTTAACACTCCTCTCATAACTTCAGCCGCGATAGAGTCTACTGCTGAGAGCATAGTTGACGGCTTTGCATCTCCTCTTTTCTACTACTCTCTATTTGGCATAGCCGGAGCAGCAATTTATAGAGCGATTAATACCTTAGATTCCATGGTTGGATACAAGGACCCATATTTCGTGAATATAGGGTGGTTTTCAGCTAAACTGGATACTTTAGCAAACTGGATACCTGCTAGACTCGCTACTATTATCTTGGCGTTCTCAGCTCTAGTTCTAGGGCTAGATTGGAGGAACAGCATTAGGATAGCTGTTCGCGACCATCGAAACACCGAGAGCTTAAATGCTGGCTGGATTATGTCAGCTATGGCTGGTGCACTTAATGTGCGCTTAGAGAAGCCTGGATACTACGTGTTAGGTAAAGAGCTACCGACGCCTAAAGATTCTCACATAGTGTTAGCTCTAAAGGTGATGTATGTGACCTGCATACTCTTTACAGCCTTTATTTGCATCCCCTTATCAATACTATTTAGCTACCTATGGATGTGGTTTTCATGTCTTTAAAAGTCGACTTGTTAAAGGATGCTCAACTTGAAGTTTTAAGAGAATTGCTAATAGTACGCCTAAACCATCCGTTTAAGGTCTTAAGTTCAGCTGTTTTAAACGGTGGGCTCACATATGCTGACGCGATAGTCAACGTAAACGTCCCTAAAGATTATGATCACCGTGACCCTAAGGGCTACATAGCTACAGTTTGTCTTAAGAAGGGGTTAAATCCCGAGAAAACTGTTGGCTTAATGACAGCTGTAGACATGTCAAATACATCATTTAAGATAGGGGCATGCGAAGATCTAAAGATAGCGGTTGTCACAACCGCGGGAACATCTAATGCTGTAGCTGCTGGAGACAGATATTCGCAGCAAACATTGTTGAATACGGTGAACATTATAGCTCTCGTAGACGGCGTGTTATCAGACTCTTGTCTTGTGGAATTAGTTAAAACAATTACAGAGGCTAAGACTCTTGCTTTCCGTGAACTTGATATTAGGAGCAAGATTTCTCGAAAACCTGCTACAGGTACGTCGACCGACTCCATAGTCATAGCGGTCTCACAGCAAGGAAGCTTTTGCGAATTCGCTGGAACAGCGACTCCTCTAGGACAATTAGCTAGTACGCTCACTTTAGAGGCTGTAAAAGAAGCTGTAGAAAAACAGGATAAGATAAGTCCCAAAAGACCAGTTCTTAAACGGCTTATAGAGCACGGCTTTCCTCTAAGTAGTTTTATTGAACAATCGCTTCAGCTTAATGATCGGAGACGAACAACATCTTCACAAGCTGAGAAATTATTAGAAGTTGTTTGCCAAGAGGAAGAGTTTGCCGCCATGTTATTAGCTTCAATAAGGCTAGATGAAGACATAGCTCTAGGTTGCGTACCAGATCGTGTTAAGGATGGGCTGCGGCGCAAAGCACCCTCGCTAATAAAGGCGCTAAACGCATTTTGTTTGGAAGCTCTTAAAGTCAAGCGACAAGCTAAATCCTCTAAAATTTTAGTTCTTGACGAATACCCGTTTACAAGCTCGTTTTTGCAAAGCGTTTTACATACAGTTGTGTTAAAGAAGGAAGAAGGCTTAGGAGAGAATGGTCTTGAAGAGGCTTAAAGCAGTACTAGCTTTTTTAAGCATAATCCCCGTCAAGCGAGAATGCTTTAATATCGAAGAAGTTGCTGAGAACATGCCGCTCTTCCCACTAATAGGGCTTTTCCTCGGCTTTATATTCGGCTTTTTTCACTATACAATGACCACCTTCCTAACGCCAGCATTAGCTGCCGCTTTAACGTTCATGTTAATAGAAGTGCTCACGGGTTTCCATCACATCGATGGGCTTTTAGACTTCGGCGATGGGGTTATGGCATATGGTCCTCCCGAAAAGAAGATAGCCGTAATGCATGATAAGCAAACAGGAGCAGGAGGATATACCCTAGCACTAACATACGCTCTCGTGTTAGTAGCTTGTCTAGCTTCAATAAGAAGACAAGACACAATCTTGGTAATTGCCATAGCTGAGAGCTTCGCAAAGTTTTCAATGGTAATAGCAGCTCGCATAGGTAGATCAGCATATCCAGGGATTAACAAGTACTTTGTGTCAGCTATGAAGAGAAGAAATGCCATGTTAAAGGGCATCTTAGCACTATTACCTACGTTAGCAATACCTATCTTTCTTAATAAGCTGATACTCCTAGTGAAAATCTTAGCAGCATCAATGTTAGCGACAGCAATTATTTTAGCGATATCAAATAGGCATTTCAACGGCGTTACTGGAGACGTATTCGGCGCTATAAACGAGTTAAGTAGAATGTCAGCCCTCGTGGCGGCTGTTTTACCATGAGGTATAGGCTCAAAGCTTTAGTAATGGCAGGTGGTAAAGGAGAAAGGCTATTTCCACGCGTTGGAGTCGAAAAACCTTTAGCGAAGATCTGCGGAAAACCCATAATCTTAAGAGTCATAGAGGCCTTAACTTCCTCAACTTCAATAAGCGAGGTCATAGTTGCCGTAAGCAGGCATACTCCAATGACTAAGAACTACGTATCATCACTAAACGTCAAAATACTAGAATCTCCTGGCGTTGGCTACCACGAAGACCTTAAACTAAGCTTAAAGACCTTGCCCCCAGCTACATACTTCATAACATCAGCTGACTTGCCCCTCATAACCCCAGATGATGTGGACTACATAATAAGCGAGTACTTTAAGCTAAGGAAACCTGCCTTAGCAGTTTTTATCATAGCTAAAGAGCTTAAGAGCGTTGGCGTTAAAGTTCGTCAAGAAGATATCTTCACGATAGAAGGGGTTGACGTTGTGCCAGCTGGAATAAACATAATTGATTCGCAGTACATAGATTTTGAGGAAATAGATCAAGCTAACCTAATACTAGCTAATGCACAGCACTTCATAAACGTTAATACAGAAGAGGAGCTACGCATAGCTGAAAAACTACTCTGTAAGACTTAGCCATACCTTAAGATCGCCGCGATCCCTCCAAAAGATCTCTTAAGGCTTTCCCCTTCCTCAGTATCCGAAGATATCACTTCTATGCGGGCGCCACCCTGCTCGGCTTGATCAGCTAAAACATCAACGAAGCCCTTAACTTCTTCAACATGGTATGTGCCCGCGCACTTCTCACATTTACCCTCTAGCTTGCTAAGATCTAATGTCCCTCGAACCAACACCTCTTTAATGTCTCCACATTGTGAACAACGCAGTTTAACGCTCTTAATGTCGACGTCCCTTGAAACCAATACAAGCTTCACTTGACCTTGCCTAAGCTTTTCAAGAACTTCCTTCTCACCATACGTCACGAGCTCAGGTTTCTTAGCCAAGTAGTAGAGAAAGAGCTGTACAAGCTTTTTCTCATGAACATACTGAACATCCTTCAAGATATTCTTAGCTTTTTCGATAAGCTCGTAAACACCGGGTTCCCCAGTATACCCTAAATCAACAACGCCTAAGACCTTCTGTTTAAGCGTATAGTGTAGATAATCTCCTTCTGCAAATTCGTTCTTTGTAGGTCCTGGGCCACCTATAATAATACCCTTTAAGCCGGAAACTTGAAGAAAGATTTCATTTGCGTGCTCGCCAACTCTCTTGTAAAATTCATGAGCCATTTGCTCTATAATGCGCTCAAACCTCCTTGCAGATTGCCCGCCAGCGTCGTGTTTGCCAGGAACACCAGAAGTGATTGTTTCAACAATTTCAACACGCCTTCCCTTTAAAATAGCAAACGTAGCTTCGCTCCTATCCATAACGATTAGGCCATAAAATTCCTTTTCAGCTAAAAGCTCCTTCAAAGGCTCAAGGTAAAACTTGCTATCACATCTATATAGGTAGAGATTTATTGGCTCAGGCGGCTCTAGCACATAAGTCTCAATCTTCTCGGTCCCAGGACCGCCTTGAGGTATAGCGCCACAGAAAATAACAAGACCATTTTCAGGAGGTTTTTTGAACAACTTAAGCCTCTGCATAATGCTTTCAATAGCATCCTGAACATTTTTTCTCGTCGACTTAGACTTTATGTTGGCAGCCGTACCATATTCTTCTCTTAAGCTACTCATGACATCAGCTATTTGCCTACTTGGGGGTATGTAAAGTGAGATAAGCTCAGTACCTCTTCCTTCTTTTTTCTCAAGCTCTTCAATAAGCTTCTCAAGCTTGTAAAGTTCAAGCGATGAACGCTTCACGAAAGACCTCCTTAACAAAAGGCTTAAAATCAACTTTATATAATTTTACCCCTCCAAGCGATATAGAGAAAGGTGCTTTCTTAACATGAAGGTAGTGCTCAAACTTAGCGGACACCTACTTTTCCCATACATAACTCATGAAAAGATAACCGAATATGCTGAGGCGATGAAGAAAATTCTAAGCTTAGGTCATGAAGCACACGCAGTTGTAGGAGGAGGTATTCCTGCTAGACAATATATAGAGGCTGCAAGAAAGCTTGGCGTGGACGAGGCGTCATGTGATAAAATCGGCATATTGATTTCGCAGATTAACGCGATGCTACTGATTAAAGCTTTAGGAGATAAAGCTTACCATAGGGTGCCTCAAAACTTTGAAGAACTTGAGGAAGCTCTAGCATCTAAGAAAAGCGTGATATTAGGCGGTCTACAGCCTGGTCAGTCGACGAGCGCCGTAGCTGCTCTATTAGCTGAAAGGCTAAAAGCTGACTTAATTATCTTTACGACGGACGTAGATGGAGTATATACCGAGGACCCTAAGATAAGTCCAGGAGCAAGGAAGATTGATGAGATATCTGTTAGGGAGCTAAAACGCTTAGTGCTTTTACACGAAGCTAAGGCTGGAGGTTATAAGCTCATGGATTTAGTAGCTTTAAGCATCATCGAGCGAGCTAAAATCCCCGCTGTTGTAATTAATGGTACTCAAACAGAAAACATATTTAAGGTCATTACAGGTGAAAAAATTGGTACAAAAATTACTCCGTGAGGGAAACTAGGTGTCTAAGAGGAAAGAGGAAAAGTGGGGACCTCATTCCCATTGTATAGTTTGTGGGGCTGCAATACCTGAAGGTAAGCGTTTTTGCTCAAAAGAATGTGAGGAAAAATACTATGAAAGTGAGCGAAAATATAAGAGAGCTCAAACCATGATGTTCATGACGCTCGTAGGCATAGTCGTACTCTTCATGGTATTCTACTTAATAGCCGTACCTCCTAGCTGAAAAAGATTTTAGCCTCTCACGTATATGGAATAGCTAGTAAAGCGGGGGTACCCTAGCCTGGTCTAAGGGGCGGGACTCAAGATTAGGATATGGGCTATCCCGTGGCGTAGGCCTTCGTGGGTTCAAATCCCACCCCCCGCACCATGCTCTTCAAAATTGGTAATAAAATTCAGGGTTTTTCATGTGTAAAAGTATTAGAGATTATGGCGCCGCGGGGAGGACTCGAACCTCCGACCCGGGGGTTTATGCGAGGAAAACCCCTTAACAGCCCCCTGCTCTACCATGCTGAGCTACCGCGGCTCATTTAAACATGTCCTTTAAAGCGATTTTTTAAGATTACGCTTTAAGCGGCTTCTTGAACTTCTTTTAACTTCTTTGGCAAGTATTTCTCAACTATTGCTGCCAAACCATGAGCGCTAAACGCCTCAAGCTCAGCTCTTCTTCTAGCCCTCTTGAACTCTTGGATTTCTTTTTGCCAGAAGAAGTCCCTATATCTGGGATCTTGTTCCAGTGCTTGAAGTCTAAGCTCATCAAGCTTTGTCAGCGGAAATGATGGCAAGTTATACCTTTTAATGTCGGTTGCCCACAACCCAAGCCATTTAGCATCAGGGGTTGTCAGTTCATGTAAATGTGCCGCGTTCGCCGATCCGCTTATAATGACCATGGCTATGTGCATCCCCCAGCAGTCTGCATCCGTTATGATGTAAATTGGTAGGCCAAGTTCCTTGTTTAACCTGCGGAGAAGTAGCCTTGCAAGTCTCGGAGCTTGCCCAGCTGTATCAACCAGTATGGCGTTATACTTCTTATGAACTCGTTCTTCAATAAATCTCCTAAAGACAGCGTTCTTTTCGATGGCGAACACTTTGTCAGCGCTCGTCTCTATGAATTCAGCGTGCGCTACGGAAAGCCCTATCATCACTCCATCAGGATTTGACGCTAAGTTAACTCTCCTCCCCTTATACTCTTCAGGGGTTGTGTATTCTATAGTTAGATCGCCAAATATTGCGCTGCGCTCTTTAGGGAATATGTTAAATGCTTCCCTAGGGACTTCTAGTATAGATTCTAAGTCTGTAACCGTGTCATCAGATTCCTTTTGTCCTCTAAACTTTACACCATAGTTTAGCGAGTGGTAATAAAGATCTCTTAAAGTGCTGCTCTTACCTTCTTTTACCAATTTGCTCGCGAAATAGGCTACCCACATTAGCTGGGTAAAAGACCTTATTTGCTTAATGTTAGCAGCGCTACGCGTTATTCTTTGATCTCCTAATACGAACTGCCTAAGCTCGTTGTCAAACTTTATGTTGTTTGTCGACCTACTGGGTATGCTTATCTTAGGAAAGTCGCCGCTTAATAGCTGATTGTAGATTTCCTGTCCTAGCTCACGAAGCTTTGTCAGCACTACTGGATCTCGGCTGTGGTGCATGAATTGGTATAACCCTCCTTATAACCCTCTCCAAGTCTACCTTATTAGGCGCTTCCGCCAGCTCGGCTGAAAACTGCGCTATTAATGGCAAATACTTGCCATATATGTCGATTTTCTTCTGCATTATCATCGTCTTCTCCTTCTTAGATAAGTAGTTTCTAAGTTGTCTTGCACAGCTTTTTAAAGCCCACTCAATTTCATACTCAACTTCAGGTTGATCAGCTATGTATTCCTTGCCGACAGTTTTATATGGTATCTTAGTTGCGCAGACGTGAACGAAAAATGCTATCGGCATGGTGTTTAAGTCTATTCTATACCTTGTCCACTTGATCTTCCTGATAACCTTCATAGTCACGTCGCTATGCAAATCGTACAGTAAGGGTATTTTGTTCGCGAAACGAAAGACTAAAATCTCTCCTGGCGTGGGCTGAGGTATTCCTCCTCCGTAAGCTATTGCTGCTTCAACTATGAATGGGTGTCCAGAATATGACGACGCTTTCCTTTGAACAGCAGCTACAAATTCAGGTTTAAATTCCTTTTCAATGCCTTGTCTTAGCAATGCTGCTCCTATTGGAGATAAGCTAGTTGGGTCTGGTGGTAGGAAATCGTCAAACTTCTTTAATGCGTTTACAAGCTCGACTATCTCTTTTGAGGATAGGTTTTTTGGGTCTTTGTTTAATGGAAATCCGTACTTCTTCAAGAACTTCTTAGCTATAGCGTATCCCACTCGATGAAAGCTATTTGCTAAAAAGTCAAGTAGTGTTGTGCTTCGAGTAGCTTGTATCATTCTTTCAACGGTTTCCACGTCTACGCCGTGTGGATGCGGCTTAACCTCTTTTGGTGGAGGAGGCATTTCTGTTGTTGATCTTTCAAATCTATAGAGTACACCATCAGGGTCTATGAAAGTTAAGGTTGCGTATGGCACTATTATAGCAGTTTGTTTGAGATACTCGATGATCTTGGGCTTTGCTCTAGCGTAATCTCCTTCAAACCTAAACTCTACGATTGTTCCTCTCCACTTAGTGTAGTTTGGCAAGATTTCGCGTTTACGTATTATGGGCTTATTCTCCTGGATGTTTATCATAAGTTCAAAAAAGTACTTTTCAAAACCACCTGTACTTGAGATTACTTTCACAGGGCTATGAGTCGTGATCTGCCCATAGAGTATTGCCATCTTCCCCCCAAGTCCAAAAATCCCTCTGCTCTGCCTAATCGTATACTTAGACCCGAATAGTACTTGTGCAAAAGCAGACGGCAAGTGCTCGTACGGTACGCCTACCCCGTTGTCTTCAACCCTAATCCTATAAATGGAGTCCCCTTCACTAACTAACCTTACGCGGACATCTGGAGGAATAGAGTATAGTTCACAGGCGTCTAGTGCGTTTTCAACAAGTTCTCTAATTATCGTATACGTAGCTCTAACGGGATTATCAAACCCGGCTATTTCTCTATTACGGTAAAAGAAGTCTGCTGGAGAAATTGCTTGGAACTTCTCACGTGTAATCATGCTCACTCATATCCCCCTCTCCAAAGAGAAAGCTCTCTTCTCATGAGCTCCCTATGGGCTCTTTCAAGATATCGATATACGGTGCTGTGCTGAGCCCCTCTAAGTAACATCTCTATAGCTTCCCGGGCTACTCTAACTTGGTCATAGTTTCCAATGATCGCTACAGTATGCCCATAAACTGACACGTAGGCCCCCGTCATCTCTTCGATGATACGTCTAGTCTTACCAGCTTCTCCTATTACCCTTCCCTTAACCCTAACCTGCGCATTTTTCGAATCTCCAACATACTGCTTAATGTCTATAACGTCTAATATCTGGTCGTCATTAAAGAGCCTATAAGCTCTTTGAGGACTAAAACCTCTACCTATAGCTAAAACTACGTCTCTAGCTTTGAGTAAAGCAGAAGGATCTGGCGCATTTTCACTTAACTCAATAGCTACGCTCCCGCTTTCACTTTCAATAGTTAATGTAGTCCCGGTGGCTCTTTCAATGTCTCTTTTTACCGAGCCTTTTTCCCCGATTAGGACTCCAACTCTATCGAGTGGTATTTTAACATAGATCCTGGCTTTAGGCGCCTCTACTCCTCCACTACCCATTTATATACCTCCTCAAAGCTCGGTACTTCAACACCGCTTTCGCTGAAAAACCTCAAGACATTCTTTATATCTCGCGCTAGAAATTCCTGTGCCATCGGGTGTCTAATGGAAACCGCTTGCCCAAAGTCTATGAGGTAGCATTTGCCGTTCCACACCATCATGTTGAACTCGCTTAGATCCGCATGCACGATTTCAGCTTTAGTATAGAGAAGCTTTATGAAGTTTAAAACTTCATTAAAAATTCTCGTAGCTTCATCCACGTCTAATTGACAGTCTTTAAGCAATGGCGCTGGTGTCCCGTCTTCTCCTAAAAACTCCATTACCAAGATGTTCTTATGTGCTTTTATGGGGCGTGGTACTCTAACACCTACCCTATATGCTTCTTCTAAGTTTTTGTACTCTTTAAGCGCCCACGTGTATATCATATGTCTTGTCTCTCTTTTCACACCTTCAAACCTGGGGTCTCCTACAATGTATTGATATATGCTTTTCCTGAATTCCATGGAGCTTGTCAAGTATATTTTAACAGCTAAATCCCCTTCACGTGACTTAGCCCAATAAACCCTAGATTCTTTTCCAGCGCTAATAACTCCTAACATTTCGTCGATAATTCCTCTGTTTAATAGGTCATAAAGCGACATTAACGTCGCGCGGTCGAAAACTTCTTCAACCGTTTCAAACAAATCTTCATCCTTTATCTTTCTAAAACGCCTTTTTTCAAACTTCTTAAGCTCAACTTCTTTCGTTATCTTCTCTTCAAAGTCCTTACTCAAGGAGTAGACACCATCACTTAAGGTAACCTAATTGTTCAAGCTCCTTAACCTTATCCCTAGGATATCTCAATATAATGTCTCCGCGTGTATCTGCTTGAAAATCCCATGGTGCTACTAAAACGACATCCCCTTCCTTTAACCAGACTTTCTTCTTCATCTTACCTGGTATCCTGCATATCCTAACCTTACCGTCAGAACACCTCACTTTAACGCGATCAAATCCCAGGAGCTGAACTATAACTCCTATAACCTCTCCTTCAGCTGGCAACCTAGCTTCTTGAACTTCCTCCTTTACTTCACGTACCATGCCCATGCACCGATGTTCTTAGTAGTAAAGCCTAAATCTATCTAATTAAACCTTCTCCTTCTCAAGGCTTAATTAGGCCAGTTACAACGTAAGTTTTTCCTTCTACTTCTAAGATGTCAACTTCGTCTCCTTCCTTAACGTCAAGTGGTATTTGCCTAAGCGGTATCTCAATAACCTTCCCTCTAGATTCATCTAGTAGTTCTGCAATAACCTGATCTCTTAACGAGATGACTCTAGCTTTACGTAGCTTACATACTCTCACTTTTGCTGCCTGCTTTTCAAGGTCATTTACCCTTAAAGATATTTCTCTTTGATCGCTTAACCTCACCCCTTTGATAACGTCTTTTGCGACATCAATAACATATACGTGTTCAGAGCCTATTTCTACGATGTCGCCTTTTTTGTACTTAGGCATTCTAGCTGATATCGTGAGCCTGAATGTCCTCTTTCCTGAAGACCTATCAACGCCAATTAACTTATAGGACTCCTTAGTTAAGACACCAAACCTATCCTTTAAGATGCTTGCGAAAAACTTTGCTGCCTGATGAGATAGGAATTTTACGTCAACTCCTCCTCTTACATCTTCAACGTCGACTACCTGCGTTCCCCGCCTGTCTACGCTGAATTTCTTGTTGAAAATTTCAAAGGCTTCAGATAAAACTTCGCGTTCCTTTGCGCTGAGCTCGCCTTCTTTACCTCGAACCTGCACTATAGCCGAATACTGTCCTCTAGCTATTCTCGCGCATCTTTGACATAACCTCTTGACTTTTCTTAGCTTAATCACCTTCTCATTAACGACTGTTCTCCCCTCAGCAGAAACCATTAATTTAACCGTAAGTTCGTCTTCGTTCAATGTCGGTTCGACTTTTAAGGAGACATTTCTAGGAATTTTTAGGGACTTGCGCAAAGTATCTTCTACTACCTTTAAGATAACGTTTTCGCCTTTCTCCCAGACACCTCCCTTCTTTACAGCTCCACACTCTTCACATTCTTCAATTCTAAGCTCTCTCGGGATTGGAAAACTTAGCTTAAGCTCTCTATAACAATCGCTACATAAGTTTTCGATCAAAGTACCTACTTCATCTTCTCTTCTTCCGCATATTGCACAAAACCTGACCATCTAAATCACACTAATACAAACTGCGCGTGAGGCACGCCAGCAATCTTTATAATTGCTTCACTATGTACTAAGCCAGCTTTCATAGCACACTCTATAGCTTTTTCGCCTACGAAATTGCCTACGGTAGCCTCCTTAATGACGCTTATCGCTTCGTCTAAGCTTAAAAGTTCACCTTCGTAAAATTCGCGGCTAACCTTAAGCTTCAACTTACCTTCACTCAAATCCTTACCCAATAATTCAGGGTCACATACTGCAACCAAGACTTCGTGTCCTTTAAGCCTCCAAACCTTAACGTAGACTTTATTCAACTTCAAGCCCTCATGCAAGAGTCCTGACAGAGTTTTTGGCTCCACACACCTCACAGACTATAAATGTTAGCCTACCCTCTTTAACAAGCTTTGTATCAGGCTTACCGCATGAAGGACATATTACGTACATCCTAACATACCTCTCAACTAAGTTATCAATTTGTTCCTTAGAAAATTTACCTTGTAACACGAGTCTGCTTTCCTCAACACTCCCTGCGGTTGCAAGTTCCCTTAATATGAAACGTGATACGTGGGTAAAATCTCTATTCACTTTCTCACATATTTCCTTAAAGTTCGTCACGATTGTCTTAGATCCTATTGTCATGACGCTGGATTTTGGTATCTCATACTTAGACGCTTTTTGAGCTTTTTCAGGGATGGCTCTATATGCCCTTTCTAAGAGGCTTGCATAGTCATACTTTGCTGCCATTAACCTTACCCGTAATCAGTAAAGTAGAGGGATAGCTAAAAAGCTTAGGTTGAAGCGTTTTACAGACAAAGAAAGTTTATCTAAAGCTATGCGAAGCAATTGATGGGGCAAGACCTTGGAATCAGAGAAGGTGTTAATTACAGCAGCGCTCCCATACAGTAATGATAGGCTTCACTTAGGGCACCTTAGATCCACGTACATACCAGCAGACATCTACTATAGGTATCTAAAGAAGAAAGGCGTTAAGGCGATATATATATGTGCAACTGATGAACACGGAACTCCAATAGCTGTAAAAGCTGAACGTGAAGGAGTTTCCCCAAAGCAGATTGCTGATTATTACCATAAGTTGATAAGAGAGGATTTAGAAGGTGTTGAGTGTTCCTTTTCCTTCTTCTCTAGAACAACAGACCCCCTACATTACCAAGTTACCCAATCCTTTTTCTTAAAACTTCTACAATCTGGGTACATATATGAGCAAGAGATTGAACAGCTCAAATGCCCAAAATGTAACCGTTTTTTGCCAGATAGGTATGTTGAAGGCACATGTCCTCACTGCGGCTACGAGGGAGCTAGAGGAGATGCTTGTGAAAGCTGCGGCAGATATCTAAGACCTACAGAGCTTATAAATCCACACTGCACAATATGCGGCTCCAAGCCCATATTGGTTAAGAGCAAGCATTGGTTTTTCAAGCTAAGCGCCTTCCAGGATAGGCTAAGAGAATGGCTAACCAATAATAAGTCACTGCCTGATAACGTAAAAAACTATGCACTAAAGTGGATAGAGGAAGGGCTACGTGACTGGGATATTACACGAGACATGTCATGGGGTGTCCCCATACCTCAAGCTGAGCCTAACAAGGTAATTTATGTATGGTTTGATGCGCCAATAGGCTACATATCCTCAACAATGAGATGGGCTATTGAAAACAATTCTCCAGATAGCTGGAAAGACTACTGGTTGAGAGGCAGCGATGCTAAGGTAATTCACTTCATAGGTAAAGACATCATATATCACCACGCCCTATTTTGGGTCGCTATGCTCATGGCGCATGGTGACTTCCACTTACCTCACTCGATTATTGCAGGCGAATACTTAACGTTAGAAGGCCGTAAAATGTCTAAAAGCAGAGGATGGTACATCGGAATAGCCGATTACTTAAAGCTTATGGATCCAGATCCGCTGAGATACTATCTCATATCAGCAGCCCCACTCGATAAAGATGCCGACTTCTCGTGGGAAGACTTCATAAGAAGATATAACGACGAGCTTGTAGACACGCTAAGCAATTTTATCCATAGAACTTTAACCCTTATAGAACGAAGCTTTAACTCCACAGTCCCTGACCCCTCAGAGTTCAGCAACATAGATGAAGAGGTACTGAACAAGGTTAAGCAACTTACGGCCCTTTATGACAGTGCGTTATCGAGTTATCGATTTAGAGACGCCCTTAACCTGGTCATGGAGATTGCACATTTAGGTAACAAATATCTTAATGAAAATGCTCCATGGTCTCTCCTAAAGACTGATCAAGAAAGAGCTGCTACAGTCCTCTACGTGTGTGTTCAGATGATTAAGACGATAGCGAGCTTAATACAGCCTTTTATGCCATCTACTAGTGAACGCATATGGAAATTATTAGGGCTGGAAGGCTCTCCAGAAGAAGAGCTCTTAGTAGATGCTTGTAAACCAATCCCTCCGGGGAGAAAAATCGGGCAAGTATCTCCAATATTCAAGAGAATTAGCTCAGAAAGAGCTAAGGAGTTAAAACAAATGCTTCTTCAACATAAAAGCTGAGGTGCTCTTGAACACTATGAAGGCTTACATGGAGACGTATGGTTGCGCAGCTAACGTAGTCGACACTAATGTAGTCAAAGGTTTTCTAAAAGAAGCTGGAATAGAATTAGCTCAGTCACCTGCCGAAGCAGACGTATTAATCATTAATACGTGTACCGTAAGGGATGAGACAGACATTAGGATTTGCAAGAGACTTAACGAGCTTAAAGCTCTATATCGTCGAGGCAAGAAAGTAATTGTAATGGGGTGTTTGGCGGCGGCTCAACCAGCTTTAGTTAAGGAATTAATGCCAAATGCGTCAATCATAACACCGGATACCTTAGATCAAATAATTGCAGCTGTAAAATCACCAAGTAAGTATGTTGCTACAAGACCTCAAGAGAGAAGGGTCTACATACCTAAGCATACTGGAGAGGTAATATACACGATTTCGGTTTCACGAGGTTGTCTAGGGAACTGTGCTTACTGCATTGTTAAGCGCGCGAGAGGAGATTTGGTTAGCGCCGATATGGATGAGGTCGTGAAGGCTGTTAAAGACGCTGTAAAAAGTGGCGCTAAGGAGATTAGGCTTACATCACAGGACTTAGCTGTCTACGGGCTAGATAAGGGTTTTACTCTAGTAGACCTGTTAAAGAAAATTTCAAGGGAAGTTGATGGAAAGTTCAAGATAAGACTTGGAATGATGAATCCCAACTCGCTTGCTCCGATTCTTGATGATGTGCTTAACATGATGTCGTCTGATGAGAGATTTTACAGGTTCTTCCATATACCTGTTCAGAGCGGTGACGATGAAGTTCTCAAGATGATGCGTAGGAAATACAACGTGTCACTATTCAAGCATGTTGTGTGGAAGATAAGGAAACAGCTGCCCGACGCATCTATAGCTACCGACATAATTGTTGGTTTCCCAGGAGAAAGTGAAGAAGCCTTTCGACATACGCTACAGCTCATTGATGAAGTTAAGCCCGATAAAGTACACGTGGCACGATATACCCCAAGACCACATACCCCTGCTGCTAAGCTTAAGCAAATACCAGATAGCGTAAAGAAGAGCAGATCCGAGCTCTTAATGAGAAAAGTTGAGGAAGTGACTTTAGAGCGAAATTTAGCGCTCGTAGGCAAGGTGGTTAATATCTTATTGGTTGAAAAGAAGGGGGAGGGCATTATTGGCAGAATGGACAATTACAAGCCTGTCGTTGTCTTGGATCCCCAGCTAAAGCCTGGAGACGAGGTCCCAGTTGTTATCGATAAAGCCAAGTCAATATATTTAATGGGGCGTTTAGTATCATTGACTAAACAGTCTCTTCCTTATGCGGAGTGCTTACCAACCAAAGCGTCATCTTAATGAAATCGTGTTATGTACCCATTATACTAAGTCAGAGTTCACCATGCTATTAATCTGCTCTTCCATTAAATGCCCCTTACAAATAACCCTGACTTTCCTAACTCCTTCTACTG